>JAFGOR010000280.1 GCA_016926375.1 Bacteroidales bacterium | reverse complement strand
GCTGGTTATAAAACAAATATATCCATTTTCTACAAAGATTTCGCCCCTTAATGGGGCTATGTTTAATCATGGTAAATAAACATCTTATAACTTATAACATCTTCATTATTAACGATAAATGAACCATTAGCTTGACGGCTACAGGGGTATCCCTAACTCATATTAAAAATTCTTTCTACCTTTCAGTCGCAATAAAAACAACATCCCATGAAAGCAAAACTAGCGATAATCGTGTGTTTGATGGTTTGGGCAAGTCTGGCCAAAACGCAAACCATCAACCCTTTCATCATAGTGGACCAGTTCGGCTACCTGCCGGAATCACAAAAAACCGCTGTATTAAAGGATCCGCAGACCGGTTTTGATACTGCGGGGGCCTATACGCCCGGCCCCAAGTTTATTGTTGTCAATGCTGCAACCGGCGCACATGTGTTTTTCGGGCAACCCGTTACCTGGAATTCAGGGGCAACCGATGCTTCCTCGGGTGATAAGGCGTGGCATTTTGATTTCACCTCATTCACCCAAACAGGCCGTTACTATATTCTGGATTCATTGAACAACCAGCGCTCCTATGAATTTGAAATTTCACCCGACATATACCGCGAGGTGCTGAAACATGCCGTGCGCACCTTCTTTTACCAGCGGGTTGGTTTCGACAAGGATGCCCAGTATGCCGGTGCGGCGTGGGCCGACAGCGCCAGTCACATGGGTCCCCTGCAGGATAAAAACTGCCGCAGGTGGGATGCAAAAAGCAATGCCGCTACGGAAAGAGATCTCAGCGGCGGTTGGTACGATGCAGGCGACTTTAACAAGTATACCAGCTGGACGGCCAATTACGTGGTGGAAATGATGAAGGCTTACATTGAAAAACCTGCCGCCTGGGGCGATGATTACAATATCCCCGAATCGGGCAACGGCATCCCCGACCTGCTTGACGAGGCCAAATGGGGTATTGACCACCTGCTGCGCATGCAACAGGACGATGGCGGTGTGCTTTGTATTGTAAGCGAAGATGGTGCCAGTCCCCCTTCACTTGCAAAAAAGCAGAGCGTTTACGGTCCGGCCACCACATCAGCCAGTTTCAACACGGCTGCAGCCTTTGCCATTGCTGCCCGGGTGTACCGGTCGATGAACCTGGTTGCTTACGCTGATACGCTGATAACAAGAGCAGAAAAAGCCTGGAAATGGGGTGTGGCCCATCCGGCAGTGATTTTTCACAACAATATTGAGGAATACGGCACACAGGGCGTAGGTGCCGGCGACCAGGAAGAGGATGACTACACCCGGTCGATGTCGAAGCTCGAAGCCGCCTGCTTTTTATTTGAAGCTACCGGTAAACCCGATTACCGAACCTATTTCAATCAAAATTACACTAAGGCCCACCTCTTCGAATGGAATTATGCTTACCCGTATGAACCCCTGACACAGGACATGTTGCTGTATTATACACGCATACCGGGAGCTACCACATCGGTTTCCAATGCCATACGGAATACCTATAAAAACGCCATGCTCAACAACTCCGAGAACTTTCCGGCCTTTTATGCCGTGAAGGATCCTTACATGGCACACATGGAAAACTACACCTGGGGAAGCAACAATCAGAAAGGCGCCCAGGGAAGTATGTATTACAACATGGTTTATTATGACCTGGATGCTGCCAAAAATCAGGATGCCCGTAATGCGGCCCTGGGGTATATTCATTACATACACGGTGTGAATCCGCTGAACCTGGCCTACCTGTCGAATATGTATGCATACGGGGCCGACAGTTGTGTGAATGAGTTTTACCACACCTGGTTTTGTGATAAAAGTCCCAGATGGGATCGCGTGGGAACTTCACTCTATGGCCCTGCACCGGGCTATGTTCCGGGCGGACCCAATCCTTCGTATAACTGGGACGGTTGCTGCCCCAGTGGTTGTTGGTCGGACGCCAACAACGCGCTTTGCATCTCAGAAAGCATAACACCCCCAAAAGGCCAGCCCAAACAAAAATCGTACAAGGATTTCAATACGAACTGGCCGCTGAACTCGTGGTCGGTTACCGAGAACAGCTGCGGATACCAGGTGAGTTACCTGAAGCTGCTGTCGAAATTTGTAGATGGATACGATTGTCATGGCGATTTAGCCGGCACAGCCACATTTGACCAGTGCGGCATTTGTTCCGGAGGAAACACGGGTCGGCTCCCTGCCGAAGACCCATGTGACTGTCCGGTTTTCAGCCGGAAATCAACCCACACGATATCCGTTTGTGAACACCTGATGTCGCCGAGCGGCAGGTATGAATGGACCGTTTCGGGTGTTTATACCGACACCGTTCCGGCAGCTGACGGATGCGACAGTGTAATCACCGTAAACCTTACGGTTAACCAGCCATCGGCAGGCAGTCTGGTTACCACATCATGCGATAAATACACCTCACCCAGCGGTAAATATACGTGGAATGTTGCCGGCACCTATGCCGACACGATTCCGAATGCAGCAGGATGCGACAGCGTCATCACCATTGATTTGGAAATCATTCATTCCACAGAAAGCGAGCTCACCCAAACATCCTGTGATTTCTGGGTTAGTCCCTCAGGTAAAAAGCTGATGCTGACCGGAGCCTATACCGATACCATTGTGAATGCAGCGGGCTGCGACAGCATCATTTTCATCAACCTGACCATTCCGGTAGTGGATGTAACGGTAACCCAAACCGAAGACACGCTTTTTGCCACCGCCTCCGGTGCCACCTTTCGGTGGCTCGATTGCAGCAGCAATGAAATTATAGCAGATGCAGCAGCAAACAGGTTTACCCCTGCCACCACTGGCTCTTATGCGGTAGAAGTGACCCAGGGGGAGTGCAAGGACACTTCGGCATGCTTTTCAGTAACCATTACAGGTATTTATAACAATACGCTGGGAGATGCACTGCAGGTATTTCCGAATCCTGCAGGTGCGCTGCTTACCATTGTCCTCCCTGATGCGTATGAAAAGGTATTTGTAGAAATCAGCACACTTTCGGGCCAGTTGGCGTTGAAACAGGATTTCAGCAACCGGCAGCGATTGGAGGTGCCGTTGAACATGAAAGCCGGGTTATACCTGCTGACCATCCGGAACAGCAGCAACCAGGGGGCCATGATGAAGCTGGTGATACAATAAAGCTTCTGAATGTTTATTGTTGGATGAAGTTTACCACAGCATCCAGCATTTCCTGGTTGCAGGGAATATCGGGGTTCGTGAATGTTTTATATGCTTCTTTGGGATCATCCGCCTCATCCTTGAGCACATAATTCATGTTATCGATCAGCACCAGTTTGGCACTGGGTTTGGCAATGGTAAGCAAGGAGGCATGCTCGGGCGGGATCTGCTTGTCTTTTTTACCATGGACAATCAGTACCGGCATTTTAAGCGCGGCAATCTCGGATGCCGGGTTGTAACGCATGGACGACATGAGGTAGAGCTGAACTTCGGGGGCAAATAAGCCTGCCAGCTCACGACTTACTCCTTTAACCCTGTAGCCTGCCCGCAGGCTGTCGATTATTACATTGGATTGTTTTATCAGCCCGGGCGGAAAATTTCGGAGCACATCCCTGTAAATCTGATCAACCGGTTTGCCAACTCCTTCGAGCGAAATAAAACTACTGGCTTTGGCTCTCCCGGCGGCTATCATACCTATCAGAGCCCCTTCTCCGTGGCCCAGCACAATCAAATCCGAAAAATCATCAACCTGCCTTAAATAAGCGATCCAGGCCATTACATCTGTTATGTAGTCATCTATGGCAGGGCTTGAGGTCTGCATACTTCCTGTCTGGCTCTTCCCCACTCCCCGTTTATCGAAGCGTAAAGTGGCGATCCCGTTTTTGGCAAGGTGCAAGGCAAGAATTCTATAGGTATTGGTTCTCACATCGGACATAATTGAATTACCGTCCCTGTCGGTGTTGCCCGATCCGGGAATGATGATCACAATGGGAACTCTTTCTTTGGCAATAGGTACTGTGATGCTGCCATGTATGTCGCCCGTAGGCGTTTTGAGAACAGCGTTATAGGCTTTGATGCTGGTATCGGCCTGGGACTGTGCCAGGAGGCTCATGAATAAAAACTGAATGAAAATGAATGAAATGGCTTTTTTCATGACACAAGATCTTTAGTTGTTTCCGGCCCTAAAAATATCACATATTTAACACATGCAGGCCATGGAAAGTGTTAACTTTTGCTAAACAATAGGGCGCTTCAGCAGGAGAGGAGACCTGACTGTCAGGAACTTTCAAATGAAGTGATACAGGAAAATCATAGCACCCTCGAAGGCAGGTTTCGGGTTGTCTTTAATTTCGAGCACAACCTGAATTACAGCCTTGGTAACGCCTCTCAGGTTAACAATTGACTTCAGGCTGGCCACCAGGCGCACCTCACTGTTTACCAGAACAGGCTGGTTGAATTTCAGACTTTCAATGCCATAATTCACCATCAGTTTGATGTTGTTTACCTGAACAATCTGGTACCACAGATGAGGCAGGATGGACACACTCAGGTAACCGTGGGCAATAGTAGTGCCATAGGGACTTTCCTTCTTTGCCCTTTCCGTGTCGACGTGAATCCACTGGTGATCCATGGTGGCATCGGCAAACATGTTGATGTGCTCCTGCGTGATCCGGTAGTAATCGGACATACCGATGAGTTTTCCGTTGTATTTTTCAAACTCGGCGTAGCTGTTGATGATTTTCATTTCCATACTTTTTCAGTTAACAATTAATCGGTTTACTCATATTATCGGCATGCAATCCGTATCGCCCAGCTACAGCGGACTTGCCATGGCAAATTCATACCTGCGGTGAACTTCACGATTCCCAAAAATAGAAAAATTGTTTGGAAGGATCACCGGCATCCATGATTTTAAACCCAATTGTTAATAATTATCAGGCAATAACATGAACTAATGGATGGGCGATGCTGTTTCACTTAAAAACAATAAACCGGCTTTTATAAAGATGACTCAGAAATTTGGTGAGCCGCAGTTCAGGCTCATCGACCGGTTGACCTGTTTCGGCTTTGTTCTGAAACACCAGTTCACAAATCTCACCTGCATTTCTCTTTCCGTCAATCAGTCGCCAAACACTGCTGCCTGTTTCATCCAGATGGATCCTGAAGTGCTTTGACCGCCGCGGAGGTATCAGCCATCGGGTCATCCAGGTGCTTTTGAATTTGGGGATCAGCAGCGTGATTTTCCCGTCGGTTTCTTCGGTAAATTCCTTCACATTACGTACCGGAACCATATCGAGGTAATTGGTTTGTTGGCGCTTTTTAAACATGGGATAATTCTATCAAATAGAACCCCTCAAGGGTCTGAAGACCGCTTGAAGGGTATGAAAATCGATTAAAGGGTATGCGCTAACTATTTAAAGTGTATGGGTTTTATCAGAAAGCCTACATGGCACTTGGTGGCATGGGGGCGTCGGGAGCTCCGGCATTGCGTACCGGTATCCTGATCAGCACAAAGCCAATAAGTGCCAGCACGATTAGGCTGATGGAGAAGGGCGGATGCTGGAAGAACGAGAACAGGTCGTACAGGAAGATATCTCCCACAGCGAAAATGGCTATGATGAGGCCCATTAACGCCTCTCCGGCAATAAGGCCCGAGGCCAGCAGCACGCCGATGTTTTCCACATTTACTTTCTGCGGAGCCGTGAACTTGCGTTTTTCAGTGATTTGGTCCACCCAGCCCTTGATGATACCACCCAGGAAGATGGCAAATGTGGTATCGAGCGGCAGGTACATACCCACGCAAACCAGCATGGGACTTTTAACCTGCATCATGATGAAGCCGATTCCCATGAGCATGCCGGCAATGATCAGCGGCCAGGCCATTTGTCCACCCACGATGCCTTTGGAAAGGATGGCCATCAGACTGGCTTGCGGGGCCGACAGGTTCTTGCTACCGAATCCGCCTTCGTAGCCTTCGCGAACGCCTTTGGCAATGTCGCCGTCGTTCAGGAATACGAGCACGCCAAACATGACTGCACCGGAAAGCACAACGCCGATGATGTCGCCAATCTGCATACGCCAGGGAGTACCGCCCAGGATGTGGCCGGCTTTCAGGTCCTGCAGCATTTCACCGGCAACCGCAGCTGAAACGCAGACGATGGCCGCTACACCAAGTACGGAGGCAACACCTTCGTTGCCGGTAACGCCAAGTGCAACCATAATGAGCGCAGTTACCACCAGGGCAGTCAGGGTAAGTCCGGAAATGGGATTGTTGCTCGACCCCATTAGGCCTACCAGGTAACCTGAAACAGCGGCAAAGAAAAAGGCCAGGATGATCATTACTGTAGCAGCCACAACCGCCACAAGGGGTGTTGTTTTAAATATCAGGAATGTGATGCCAAAGGTGAGCAGGGCCACCAGACCGATGCCGATAAGGATCCAGTTGAAACTGATATCTTTTTCATTTCGGGGTGTATCCACATGCTGTCCGGAAGCTGCTTTTTTCACATCACCAACTGACCGTGCAATACCGGCAATAAGGCTCTTGCGCATTTTCCACAAGGTGTAAACAGCGCTCACTAACATGCCGCCGATGGCAATGGGCCTTACAATGAAGCGCCATATCGAATAGAATGAAGAAGTCCATACCTTGTTCATGGCCGCATCTGCGGTGAGCGACGGGTCACTGGCCATAAAGGCCGAAGCCATGGCATTCAGGTCGAATGACGGGGCCAGGAAGTACAGGATCATGGGGGTAAGCAATCCCCAGGCGATTACACCACCGCTGAAGTTCAAAGAGGCCAGTTTAGGTCCGATGATATAGCCCACGCCCATGTAGGCCGGACTGATACCGGGAGAACCCAGCATCATACCTCCCTGTCCTACAAAACCGGTACTGGCTACGGTTTGTTTGGTGAACACCACAAATTTCTCCCAATACACGGCAAAAAGTTTGATTTCTCCCAGCAGCTTCACAAGTCCACCCATGATCATGGCGAAGAAGAGAAATTTGGAATTGCCGCCGCTGGTTTGTCCCGCCTTGTGTATTTCCGATGCAGCTACTGATTCGGGGAAGGGCAATTCGGTATCCTCAACCATCACCCGGCGCAGCAGGGCAACAAACATGATACCCAGAATACCTCCCGCGATCAGGATCAGTGTAGATGTGATATAATGACCTGGGGTAAAGAATGGATCCCAGAGTCCGGCAACAAAAAAAGCCGGGAGTGTGAAAATGGCTCCTGCGGCAACCGACTCGCCGATGGATCCGACAGTACGCGCAAAGTTTTCTTCGAGTATTGAGCCCTTCAGGGCTTTCAGGATGGCCATGCCAATAACTGCAGCAGGATAAGTGGCCGCAATGGTCATTCCGGCTTTAAGTCCCAGATAGGCATTGGCAGCACCCAGCACAACGGCCATAACCAAACCGATGATGAGCGCCCTGACGGTAAACTCCGACATGCTTGTATCGGGAGAAACAAAGGGTATAAATTTCTTCTTTTCCGACATAAATATTAGTTTTTATAGGTTTTTCAGTTTAAAGTTTGAAGATATAAAACTATTTATCACGAAGTCCATGAAAAAAATCACTTTTCTTATTGGTGTGGTAAAAACGGCAGTGCTACTGATCATTCATTGTTTCGGTAAGCTTTTGTACAATGCGGAACTGCTGAAAGAATTCCCGGGCAATTACTCTCAGCACTGTATAAACCGGTATGGCCAACAGCATACCCGGTAAACCAGCAATACTGCCGCCGATGATGATTACAAAAAATATCTCGAGCGGATGCGATTTGACGCTTTTGGAATAGATTACCGGAACCAGGATGTTGTTGTCGATGAAGTTTACAGCCAAAAAGACTCCTGCAAGTTTGAGAAAAACAGGCAGCAGTTCATTTATATTACCGGTGGACAGTGTGGTTGTGATACCCAGCACAATACCAATTACCGATCCGATTATCGGCCCCAGGTAAGGGATGATATTCATAATACCACCGAAAAACCCGATGAGCAAGGCATTTTCTATTCCAAAAATCCACAGTCCGATGGCAATAAGCGACATAACCCCCACTACCTCAAGGACAACGCCAATAAAATAACATTTCAGGAGACCTTTTGAATCACTGATTACCTCGCGTGCTCCCTGGTGATATTTAACGGGGATAACCAGGAACAACGTATTGGCAAAAAGGGCCTCGTCTTTAAGGAAAAAGAAGGTAATGAAAAGAATGGAAAACAAACCCAGAAACACAGTACCTGCGGTGCTGAAAACCCTGCCGACGATTCCGGTAACACTCCCCACATTTACCATGGACTTCACTTTCAGCAGCACAAAATCCTGGAGCGTCTGACCCTCGGGAATTATTCCAAACAAGCGAAGCTTTTCATTAACCCACTGCATGGGAGCCTGAAGACTCTGTGCCAGTTGATCTACGTCGATTTGAGAAATGGTTTCTGCCTGCCTGATGATAAGTGGAACAAAGATGGATATAAAACTGAGACCCACCAGTACCATGCTGACCAGGGCCAACAATGTGCTTAGGGCATGGGGAAATTTCCACTTCCGGATATGTAGCCGGTCAAAAAACTGTACAATGGGTTGCCCGATGAATGAAAGAACAGCGGCAACCAGCACCCAGGCAATGAGGTACCAGAACCTCCATATCAGAAAGCCTGCGAGCAAGAGCAGTAACACGTAACCGGCATATTTCAGAACCTGCTTCATAATGGATGGTGCGTATAAACAAATGTAATAAAATTCCCTTTCACCCCTTTTTGTTTTTTATGAGTATTGGAAATTATGAATAACTAAGGCTCACAACAATTGCAGCAAGTCATACTTCGACAAGCTCTGTATGACAACACCCCGTCACACTGAGCCTGTCGAAGTGCGACTTACAGAATTTACTACTTGTCATACTTCGACAAGCTCTGCATGACAACACCCCGTCACACTTTAAAGCAAGGGCGACAGCAGTCGTGCGATGCGCTCGAGCAGGTGTTTGTGAATAGGCTGTGACTTCCAGTCGTCATAGGAAATCTTTCTGGCGCTGCGCAAATCGGCCAAAAACGATTTATGCAGTTGCCCGGCAAATTCGGTTGCGTAAATGATGGCATTCACCTCAAAGTTCAGGTCGAAGCTCCGGTGATCCATATTGGCTGTGCCCACTACGGATATGGTGTCATCGATTACCATGGTTTTGGCATGGATAAATCCTTTCTGGTACAGGTAAATTTCCACTTCTGCCTTGAGCAATTCGCCGTAATTCGACCAGGCTGCAGCATTCACCAGGCGCGAATCGGAAATACCCGGAACCAGGACCCTAACGCGAACACCCCCCAACGCAGCCACTTTTAGTGCATCCATAATGCTGCCACCGGGTATCAGGTAAGGTGTGGTAAGCAGAATTTCGTTTTTTGCTATGTTCAGGGCCTTCAGAAACGACAGCTTGATGGTGGATGCAGGAGAATCGGGGCCGCTGGCGGCAATCTGTAAAACCGTGTTGGAGTCGGGCACAGGTAATGCGCTAAAATAAGCAGGTTCAGGCTGGATCTTCTGCCCCGAACAGAAATTCCAGTCGCATAAAAACAGGTGCTGCAGGAACATGATCCCTGGTCCTTCGATGCGCAGGTGTGTATCGCGCCAGTAGGTAGCACCTTCATCCTGTCCGCTGTTGATATACCGGTCGCTGATGTTAATGCCGCCTAAAAATCCGGTCTGACCGTCAACAATGATGATCTTGCGGTGATTCCGGTAATTGATGCGGTTGGCAAATAAAAGGAGCCTGATCCGGTGAAAGGGAAAAATCTCAGCGCCAGCCAGCCGGAGTTCGTCAATCAATTCGCCGCTGATGGAACTGCTGCCAAAACCGTCATAGATCATTCGTACCTGAATGCCTTCCAACGCCTTCTGCATCAATATCTCCTTGATACGGCTGCCAATCTTGTCCTCTTCGAATATGTAATATTCCAGGTGTATGTGATGCTTCGCATTTTTAAGGACCTCAATCACATCCGGAAACTTTTCCTCTCCGTTGATCAGCAATTTAACTACATTCCCGGAGGTGAGGGGACTGCGGTTTTCGTTCATGATCAGATTCACCAAACTGTGTCCTTCGCCTACTTCACCGGCATGCTTCTTAAGAATGCGGGCGGATGAGGATACAGTTCTTTTGTCGAGTTCTTTCAACCCGAATTCGTCTGCTATTAACTTTTTTGTGTAGATCAACCGTTTCCGGTAATTTACCCCAAAAACAAAGTAGAAGATGACACCTGCCACGGGGACAAATATCGCGAGCAGCAGGTATGCCAATGTTTTTGAAGAACTGCGGGTATCATAAACAATTCTTAAACACACCAACGCAATGATCACCGCGTATATGATTTCGATGAGGGTTATCCAGTTCATGTGTGGAATTGCAAAATGCGGATTTACTTTTCAAATTTAGAATAATTGCTGATTTTTTGAATAATTTGTTGATAATACGTTGCGTGCAGAATGTTTCTCGCAGACCTGCCTACCGGCAGGGTAGGCAGGCCGGCGGTAATTGAAAAATACAATCATCCTGCCTCATCTTTTGTCCACAACTCTACAATCCCCAAGCTTCCATTGCCACAAACATCAATAGCCCCGGGCTTCAGCCCGGGGATCAGGGAAAACATAACCCACTATATTATTCCGCTGCATGC
>JAFGOR010000279.1 GCA_016926375.1 Bacteroidales bacterium | reverse complement strand
GTAGGCAGGGAGCGGCAGCGCAGGCAGGGAAGCTAAACCATAGCCGTCAACTTAAGAAACATTTGCGTTTATTACGAATATAAATATATTAGGCTGCTAAGGGGTGAAGCCCCGAAATGTAATAGCACAGGGCGAAGTGCCTGCCTGCCGACCAGGCAGGGCACGAAGCCCTGTGTTATTTGTGGAAAATAATTTTTGAGCGCTGAACCGACGTAAGGAGCTCACCGAAGGTAAAGTGCGAAATATTTATAATGCCTATGCCAAGTTATTACCTTACGGGCCTTCAGCCCTTAGAAACATTTGTAATATCATACACAGGGCTACATCATGCTTGCACATGATTACGCCCTGTGCTCATACATATCGTTCCTTCGGAACTGTATTAAAAAATGAATCGCCAGTATAATCCTCAACCTGACTGCTATGGTTGCAAAACACGCCTGGCGCATTGTACTAAATATCAAATCAGATTGCTGAGCTTAGTCTCCCGACTTCGCTCAATTTTTGAATTTTCACACAACCTCTGAAGGCCGGGGCTATTAATATTCTTCCGGCCAGCGACTTTAAGAAAATCCTCCGGTTTCAATATGTACAGGGAAAGGGTTATTCAATCAGCATGGCCTTTCGTACCTCATTGACTTTATCTTTACCGGTGAGCACTTCAGCAAGCAGCAGAGAAAAGTCCATCGCAAAACCGGGCCCTTTTCCGGTGATGATGTGCCCGTCTATTTCAACACCATTTCCAGTGCAGGTGGCACCGGTTAATTGCGATTCAACTCCCGGATAGCAGGTTGCTTTTCTTCCCTTGAGTATACCCATGCTCCCCAACACCAAAGGAGCTGCGCAAATGGCAGCAACAAATTTCTTTTGATCATGAAATTGCTGAATTTGTTTCTTCAACCCTTCATGCCGGTTCAGATTGTTTGCTCCCGGCTGACCACCGGGCAGAATAATCATATCAGCATCTTCGTAATCGGCTTCCACAAAGTGTTTTTCGGCCAGCAAGGTAACTCCGTGGGCGCTGGTTACCTCGCTATTTCCGGTAACCGATACGGTAACCACTTCGCACCCTGCCCTGCGTAACACATCAATGGGAGTGATCGCTTCGATTTCTTCGAAACCTTCAGCGAAATGGATCAGTACTTTCTTCATGGCGTGTCTTTTTAGTAAAGTTAAGAAATCTCCATGAAGAAAGTTTTATTCGAACAGTTAAAGCCTTCTTACAACTTGTCCATTGTCACTTGTCCATTGTCCCTTCTTTACCAGACTTCGGGACTGTACCCGCTGAGCTCTTTGTCAAGAATCCGGGCCCGGCCTCTTGTCAGCTGATCCAGATATTGCCAGAAAGCCTTCTGATGGTGTTTGTAAATGGTATGCGCCAGTTCATGCAGAATCACGTACTCACAAAGATGATCGGGCAGCCGCATGAGGTGAATGTTTAAGCTGATTTTATTGTCCCTGGAACAACTGCCCCAGCGCGTTTTGTTATCCCTGAACGTCAACCGGCTGAATTTGAGATGGTTTTTATCAGCAAGTTGCTTGACCAGGGCCGGGAGGTATTTTGCTGCTTCAAGCTTCCAGGCCTGAAGTATGCCTTTCCTTATAGCTTTCTGAACCCGGTGATCCGATACTTCGGCGAAATCGGGAAAAATAACAGTAATCCGGCCGTGACCGATCACCGTTTTTATTGTTGCTTTGGCATGTTTATCAAGTACCAGCTTGTGATCTCTGGTCTGAAAATGAGTATTATAGTCAAAAACCGAAATGCCGCTCTTAATTCTTGCCAGTTTCAACAGGCTTTTCTTGATCCAGGGTTTCTTCTCTTCCACAAACCTGTAGGCACTTTCAAATGACAGGAAACGCGGAACCGACACCTGAACACCCTTAACAGGCCGGATGGTAATTTTCAGGTTCCTTACCGATGGCTTTTTGATAAAGCTTACTGCACCAATCTCCTTGTAATCGACAATTCTTATCGATTCCTCCTCCTTCATCACATCAAATTTTTGCAAAAAATACACTCTTTTTGCTAATTGTCAGTGGCAAATTCTAAATTTACATGACAAATTTTTAACCTCCATTCACAAAACTTATGAACTCCCGAAAACTTTTAATTTATCTGTCAGTCGTTGCATTTGCACTGATAGTTCTTGCTTTAACCGGAAAAAAAGCAGGTTGGTTTGGCAAGTCAACCACTTATGAGGTTACTACAGAGCAGGTTGCATTGAGGAATATTACTGAGATTATTACAGCCAATGGCAAAATTCAACCCGAAACGGAAGTAAAAATTACGCCTGATGTGTCAGGTGAGATTGTGGAACTTGCTGTTAAGGATGGAGACATTGTAAAAAAGGGTCAGTTTCTGTTGAAAATCAAACCCGACAATTACATTTCGGCCCGCGACAGGGTACTTGCCTCGCTTAATGCTTCAAAGGCAAACCTCGCCAATGCCAAAGCAATGCTTCTGCAGGTTGAAGCCAGGTATGAACAGGCACGTCTCTCCTACGAACGAAACAAGAAGCTTTGGGAAGATCGAACCATTTCACAAGCTGAATGGGAATCTGCTCAATCATCGTATAACGTGGCAAAAGCAGAGGTGAGTGCTTCCCAGCAAAGCGTATCATCCGCAGAATTTTCGGTTCACAGTGCTGAAGCCACGCTAAAAGAAGCCAGTGAAAACCTGATTAAAACTTCAATATATGCTCCAATGGATGGCGTGGTTACCTTGCTCCAGGTTGAAAAAGGTGAAAGAGTAGTTGGCACCGAGTTGATGAGCGGAACCGAAATGTTGCGTGTGGCCGACCTAAGCAGGATGGAAATTCTCACAGAGGTCAATGAAAATGATATTGTCAGGGTAACATTAAATGATTCTGCAACTATTGAGGTAGATGCCTTTCCCGACAGGAAGTTCAAAGGCATTGTTTCCGAAATAGCCAATTCTGCGACAACTACCGGTATGACAACTGACCAGGTCACCAATTTTGAGGTAAAAATCCTGTTGCTTAAAGAATCCTATCTCGATTTGCTTGGCGATGGAAAAACCCAGCCTTTCCGCCCGGGGATGTCCGCTTCTGTTGATATTATGACTGAGCATAAAACCAATGTTCTTTCAGTTCCTTTGCAATCAGTTACCCTTTTGGCCGACTCACTGATCACAGCCGATTCAGTAATTGCTATTCAGGCGGACAAGGATCTCAGGGAAGTAGTTTTCATTTACGACAAAGGCGTTGCCAAAACTACCCTGGTAAAGACCGGGATACAAGACAATGATTATATTGAAATCCGCTCAGGTTTGGAAGCAGGAACAGAAATCGTCACAGCACCCTACAATGTGATTACCAAGAAGCTGAAAGACGGTACTCAAATTAAAAAAGTATCCAAAGAGAAGTTAAATGACAAATAGTATCGTGCTTTTATGGCCTGTATTCTGAATATTGAAACTGCAACCCGTTTATGCTCAGTAGTACTGGCCCGAAATGGTGCTGTAATTGCCGCAAGGGAAACCTTTGAAGAAAAATCTCATGCGGCAAAGCTCACTGTATACATTGAAGAAGTGCTGAAAGAGACCAACTTATCAGTTGCTGATTTGAGCGCTGTTGCCGTAGGCAAAGGCCCGGGTTCCTATACCGGATTAAGAATCGGTGTTTCCGTTGCCAAAGGATTATGTTACGGGAGCGGATTGCCGTTAATCGGGTTGAACACACTGAATACCATGGTCAGGCATGTGATGACGCATCATGCAGGTTTGGTACAAAGTTTGCCGGTACAATCTGAAATCATATTGTGCCCTATGATCGATGCAAGAAGAATGGAGGTTTTCACATGCCTATACAATGTTCAGGAAGAAGAAATTCAACCGGTTCAGGCCATTGTTGTTGAACATGACACATTCAAACAATACCTGGATAATAGGGTGATGGTTTTTTTCGGATCGGGAATGGACAAGTGCATGGAGGTGCTGTCACATCCCCATGCTGTATTCATTCCGGATATTCACCCGCATGCTTCATCCATGGCCCTGCTTGCAGAAGAAAATTATGCAGGTAACCTGTTTGAAAACGTTGCCTATTTTGAGCCCTTTTATCTGAAGGATTTCATAGCAACTACTTCAAAAAAAGGATTGAGGGTATAACCTGGTTCCTCAGTTTTGCGTTTTATGATTGCTAAACATGGTAAAAAAACAGTTCATATGAGAATGCCCGCAGTTATTACAGGTTTGTACCTGTTTTCAATTACCCTTTCAGGGCAGTTGAATCATGTTCTTGTTAAAGAAAATCCATATAAAGCCGGAGAAAAGCTTATTTATTCCGTTAAATTCGGTCCGATTACAGGTGGAACAGCATCGCTCATATTAAAGCAGACCAATTACAACAACAAACAGGTATTTCATTCCGTGGCACAGGGAAAGACGGTTGGTCTGACCGAAGTCCTTTACAGTGTTAAGGATATTTTTGAGAGTTATTTTGACATCGGCAACGGGCTCCCGTATAAATCGGTTCGTGATATTAAGGAAGGCAATTACAAACGGCATCAGGAAGCGTTTTTTGACCATGCCAAAAGAACCGCATACAGCCAGCGTGAAGACAGCACCATTATTGTACCTCCTGATATTCTGGATATGGTTTCGCTTATTTATTACATCAGAAGACTAGATTATACGAAACTTAAACACGGTGATGTGATTAAATCGGTTACCCTGTTTGATGATGAAATTTTCCCTTTCGACATACGATACAAAGGAAAGGAACAAGTTAAAACCAGATACGGGAAAATACGATGCCATCGTTTTGATCCTGTTGTTGAAAAGGGCAGGATGTTCGCCTCGGAAGATGATATGCAAATATGGCTCTCTGACGATGCAAATGTAATTCCCATCAAGGTAAGATTTGACCTGCTTGTCGGATCGCTTCGTATGGATCTTGACGAATACTCCGGTTTAAAATACCCCATCGTGTTTAACTAAGGTTATCCGACTCCCAATTAAGTCGTTACCTCAGGGTTTTTTACTTTATATTTCCCGTCTTTATTTTTTTTATGTACCTTACCAACTTGAATGTTTCAAATTGTTTAGAAGCGTGAAAGAAAGCAGAAACGACAAGGCATCCATCAACAGGTTGCAACTGACCACTTTTAAGCTCCAGTCCCTGTTGAACATCACTCAGGCTATCAATGAAAATCTCACCCGTGAGGAATTGCTTGAAATTTACAAGCACTTGCTTACCAAGGACCTCAATATCGGTAAGATTCTGATTTTCATGCTCGAAGACACCTGGGAATGTTTGCTGAGATCAGGAGATGTGGGGGAATCCTATGCCTCAATTCATGTTGAGAATGATCTCATTCCCATACAGGATATTTCTTTCATCACCTCGTCACCAAATAAAACGCTGAATGCATTCGATATTGTTATTCCGGTTATCAATAAGGGCAAGCCTGTTGCTTTTGTCATTATTGGTGATATTGAAGAAGGTGAAGGAGTGAGCCCGATCATCAAGCACCTGAACTTCATTCAAACGCTTACCAATATTATTGTTGTTGCTATTCAAAATATGCGTTTTTTTAAGGAAAGCCTCCGCCAGGAAGCCCTTAAAAAGGAAATGGAACTGGCGTCTAAAATGCAAAACATGCTGATTCCCAGCTCATCAATCCTACCAAAGAACGACAAAATATGTATGACGGCCTTTTACTTGCCTCATTTTGATGTAGGAGGAGATTATTACGATTACATTCAGCTCAGCAAAACGGAATTTGGGTTTTGCATTGCCGATGTATCCGGAAAGGGAATATCCGCGGCGTTGCTGATGTCGAATTTCCAGGCCAATTTAAGAGCCCTTTTCACTTATGACATATCGCTGGACGCGTTGATTGAGAAGCTCAATGAAAGAGTGCTCCATTCGGCTAACGGAGAAAAGTTCATTACAATTTTCATAGGTAAATTCAATTATAAAACACGTGAACTTCAATACATCAATGCCGGGCATAACCAGCCGATGATGTATCAGAAAACCAAAAAGGAATTGTCGCTGCTCAGCAAAGGTTGTGTTGGAATCGGAATGATTGATGAAATTCCAATTATCCGTAAGGGTTCCATAACCATTGAGGAACCCACCAAGATCATTTGCTATACCGACGGGCTGGTTGAGTTGATTGACGGTAAAAAGATTTCCTTCGGAACCAAAGAGATAGAGGACTGCATCATGAACAATCATGATATTGAGGTAAATATTCAGGCCATAATCAAGAAACAGGGAATCTTTGAAGGAAGCGCCGCTATTTTTGATGACATCTCAATTCTGGGTATCGAGTTCTTTTAACGAAAGGTCCAGCGCAACAAATACTGCTGTAAATCCCCAGAATAAGGCTGATGCTTTATCCGTATCCAGAAAATTATTAAGGGTTCCATGGATAAGATAGGTAATGTAGCCAAGCAATAACGAAAGAACAATTTGTTTGAGACGGTTATCCTGTATTCTCGCATATACCCTGAAACCTGTCATCAGGCTCAACACAGCAATGGCAATAAATGCAAGCGAACCCAACAAACCGCTTTCTGCAAGAGGCCCGATATATTCACTATGTGCATTTCCCATGTCGCCAAAATCAGTGCTGATGCCTGTTTTTTCAGCTCCCCGCTGGTAAGGAGCATACTTGAACATGTAGGTACCCGGCCCCCATCCAAAAACCGGGCGCTGTCTGAACATACGTAATGCCGCATTCCAGCGGTTTATCCTTTCCAGATTTGATTCGTCAGTTGTGATATTTGAAATAGATTTCACATGCTCGCTCAGTGTTGCGGAGGATTCCTGACGGTTGTTTTCCATTTTGTGAATGATTTCCGTGCGTTGACCGGTCATGTAGAGTATTCCCAGGATACCAATCAGCAAGATGTACCTGAGTTTTATTTTTAACAAAACCAGAAGTAAAACAAAAAGGGATATCAGAACGCTAATCCAGGCAGCGCGGGTGTATGACAAAATCAACGCCAGGGTAACAATGCCAAAAGTTCCCCATGTCAGCAGGCTAAAAAGCAGATCTCTCTTCTTGCCAATTACAAGCCCTCCCAAGGCAAAAAAAAGCATGGCCAGTATGGCACCGTAAGAAGTATGATCTCTGAAAAACGGGTTCATTACAAAATGTGCTGCCTGCTTGTCGAATAACCCATATGACAAATGCCGGGAGATGGCATAGGCAATAACAACAAGCATGGGCAAGGTATAGGATAAAATAAAAACACGGATATTATTTGTATGGCGGAATACCAGTATGGCCAGGTAATAGTAAATCACAACAAACCAAATGCGGGCAAGCAGAAATTTAAAAGATACCAGCGGCATAACGCTGGTACACGATGTAAAAAATATCCAGAAAAGATAAAAAAGAATGGCATAGGTTACAGGATGATTCCAGACTTCTTTATGCCGGAATCCGTTGAGTGCCGTACGGTAAATCAGCACCAACATAACCCCAAACAACAAAGGCTCTGTAGGTATGGCAAAGTCGATGGGAGAGCCCGGGAAGAACTCAAGCATCTGAATGGATAACGGGGTAAGGGCAACTATGACAAAATACATGATGTCAAGCCTTGCCAGAGCAAGGTATATGACCAGAACAACCAGTGGCAGCAAATTAAGCAAATAAATCTCACGGAATGTCAATACCATATCCGCCATGATGTATAGAATCACCAGGGCAATGACAAGGCCGTGTTTCCTGAGATTTTGCTTCAGGGACATCAGGGGTTTGAATGTTTTATCTGGTCAATGATCAGTAAAGCCAGCAAGGATAAAGCAAAGGCTGCGAATGTTGATATAATAACAATAATGGAACGCCTGGGAACTGATTTCTTTTCCGATTTTACAGCCTTATCAACAATGAAAATCTGTGGCAGCGTCTGTTCCACATTAACTTTCGATGCAACCAGTTTGGCCTTCAACAAACCCAATCGTTCTATCTCCGATTCCATCTTTTGCGAAAGCTCATTATAGAGTACGCCCAGTTGTCTGATCTTTTGGAGCGAATCGCTGATCATCCTGATTTCATTCCCGGCGTTGTTGTACTCCTTTTCAACAAGATTATACGCTTCCACAGCACGCTCACGTTGAATGTTGTGTATTGTGGTGTCAATATAAGCAGCAATTTCGTTGGCAATATCAGCTGCCATCTGCGGATCGGCATCGAGTACACTAATTTCAATCGACATGAATTCCGTTCGTCTGAACCGGATATTGCTCTTATATTTCTTCTCAAGTTTTGTATATGGGAATGGATCCGACAGGTCAATTTCATAATGATCCATCAAATTGAACTTCTGAATCACGTGGTCTTTGATTTGGTTTGAATGTAAAATTTGCAGCATTCTTTCCGCTTCATCATCTTCCCCAAAAGAGAGTACATCACGGAAATCGGTGGAAATGGAGGATGTTTCCACCAGACTTTTCGAAAGGGATACGGATGCAGCGGGAAAAAGTACCACATTTGACTTGAAACGCGGCGTGATCAACAGCGAAACTACAATTGACGCAATAAAGGCAATAGAAGACAGGAGGATCAGAACATATCTTTTCTTCCACATATAGGTGATTAGGTCGAATGTATTGCCAACAGGTACCTTATTGCTTGCCTTTTGTTCCATAATTATGAATTGTTAACAGTTATCAGATGATAATTCTTTTTGCCTTTCTGAATCAGAATATATCGGTTATTTAAGAGATTGCTGATACCTACGTCCAGGGTTTCATCCTCAATCCGCGCTTTGTTCAGGCTCACCCCCCCACCCTTAATCATTCTTCTGACTTCTCCTTTGGATGGGAATATATCCGTTTTTTCTCCAAGCAATTCAACTATGTTGATGCCTGCCTGGAGCAGCTCTATATCAACCTGTGACATGGGTACACCCTCAAAAACACTTAAAAAGGTTTTTTCATCCAGTTTTTTAAGAGAGTCCGCTGTTCCTTTTCCAAAGAGGATTTCCGAAGCTTCAACAGCCATTTCCAGGTCAGCTTTGGAGTGTACCATTGTTGTAACCTCTTCCGCAAGCCTTTTTTGAAGCAAGCGCAAATGTGGCGCCTGAATATGCTCTGCCGTGAGGATTTCAATTTGCTCCTGCGTTAGCAAGGTAAACAGCTTGATGTATTTGGCGGCATCCTCATCGGATGTGTTCAGCCAAAACTGGTAGAATGTATATGGGGAGGTTCTGGCCGGATCGAGCCATACATTACCCTGTTCTGATTTTCCGAATTTTCCTCCGTCGGCCTTGGTAACCAAAGGGCAGGTAAGGGCAAAAGCTTCGCCCCCTTCTTTGCGGCGAATCAGCTCGGTGCCTGTAACAATATTTCCCCACTGGTCAGATCCGCCCATTTGAAGCCTGCAGTTTTTTGTTGCATAGAGATGGTAAAAATCGTGCCCCTGAATCAGCTGATAGGTGAATTCGGTAAAGGAAATTCCGGTTTCCAGTCTCTTTTTTACAGAGTCTTTCGACATCATGTAGTTTACGGTAATGTGCTTACCCACTTCTCTCAAAAATCCAAGGAATGAAAATTCCTTAAACCAGTCGTAATTATTAACTATCTCAGCCGAATTTTTACCACAATTGAAATCGAGAAATTTTTCGAGTTGTTTTTTCTGGCATTCCAGGTTATGCCTGAGCGTTTCTTCATCAAGAAATCTTCTTTCTTCTGCCTTGAATGAAGGATCGCCAATCATCCCGGTAGCACCGCCCACAAGCGCCAGTGGTTTGTGACCGCTTCGCTGAAAGTGAACCAGCATCATGATGGGCAACAGACTGCCAATATGAAGCGAATCTGCTGTTGGGTCAAACCCGATATATCCGGTGGTCATTTCTTTGGACAATTGTTCCTCAGTCCCCGGCATCAGGTCATGTATCATACCGCGCCACCTGAGTTCTTCAATAAATGTCATAAAAATAATTTTGGCAAATATACTATTTAGCTTCCATTAATTTACTCCCCTTAATTCCCGCAAACTCACTACTCTCTGAAGAGTCTCCGTCGGGTGAACCAAAAGCAGGGAATATAAGACGTATCGCTTTCGTAAACGGCTTGTAGAAAATGGAGTGTTCCCTGGTGTTTTCGGGTAGAAACCTGACCTGCCTGTCAATGCGGTCAACAAAGGTAAGCAGCACTCCCAGGATGATCACGGTTTTGCATAAACTGAAAAGCACTCCCAGCAATCGGTTGAAAAATGAAAGATCCGCTGATTTAACAGCCTTTTCAATGAGTCTGCCAATCAGATTTATACCAATAAATACCAGTACAAACGTGATTCCAACAGATACCAGGTATAGTGATTCGGGTCGAATGGCAAGCCTGTCTTCAAGAAACCGTGCAGTAATACCCGAAAGTTTCAGTGCTCCGAAAATACCCACCCCCAAAGCAATCAACAGGGTAAGCTGCATGATAAATCCTTTTGTGAATCCTTTGAACGCGGCATAAACAAGCAGCACCAATATAAACATGTCGATATAATTCATGATTCTTATATTTGGAGGCCATAAATATAGCCATTTGTAATGACTCTGTATGGACTGCGTCCTTTCTTATGAGGTTAAATGCTATCTTTGTATTTTTTCCATGCCTACATTTCTTTTCGATAAAATCATATTCGGGCCTGTTTGGAGCCGTCGACTGGGAGAATCACTCGGAATCAATCTGTTGCCTGTTAACCGCAAGGCCTGTACATTTAATTGCATTTACTGCGAATGCGGTTTGACACCGGCAGCTGTAGCTCAACCCGGTTTTCCGGAGGCCAAAAAGGTTTTGGAATTACTGGAAGAAAAGCTGACCAAAATGAAAGCGGAAAACCAGTACCTGAACAGCATTACCTTTGCCGGAAACGGAGAACCAACATTGCATCCGCAATTCCCACTGATAATTGAAGAATCCATTGGCATTCGCAACAAGCTTTATCCGAAAGCTAATATTACCGTACTTTCCAATGCAACTACCAGCTCCAATCCCAGGATAATTGAAGCACTTCTTAAAGCTGATCTGAATATCCTGAAGCTCGATTCTGCGGTTGAGGAAACCGTGAAACTAATCAATTGCCCGGCTGCGGGATTTCATCTTCGTGACCTGATCAATACGCTCAGGTTGTTTAAAGGCAACCTGATCATTCAAACGCTTTTTTTCAGGGGTCATTTCAAAGGTGTATCAATAGACAACACCAGTGAAGCCGAAGTCAGTGCATGGATCGCTGCTTTAAATGAAATAAAGCCCGAATCGGTGATGATATATTCCCTGGCCAGAGATACAGCAGTTGAAGGTTTGGAGGCAATTGGTTTTGAAGAACTCAATGCCATTGCGGAAAAGGCTGAAAAGTCCGGATTCAGGACTCAGGTAACTCCCTGAAAAATTATCTGTAAATGGCAGGTGTTTCGCAACGGGTTATCGTTTGTCCGCTCGACTGGGGCCTTGGACATGCGTCCAGAATGATTCCGGTCATCAACCGCTACAGGAATTCCGGTTACCAGGTTTTCATTGGGGGAAGCGGAAAATCCGGAACGCTGCTGAGAAATACTTTTCCCGACTTGCCTTTCATACAGGTACCTTCACCAAATATACGATACACTTCAAAAGGCCCTTGGCTCATACCTTCATTGATTTTTCAAATACCTGCATTGTTGATTTCTGTTTTTCGGGAACACAATCAGATGAAGCAAATCATAAAGGATTATGAAATAGATGTTGTTGTTTCAGACAACAGGTATGGATTGTATAGTAAAAAAGCATACTGCATCCTGATAACCCACCAGGTTTCCCCCACACTGCCTCGTGCAATCAGGTGGGCTGAATATCCGCTTCATTTTATTATCCGGAGTCTCATGCTTCGTTTCCATGCCTGCTGGATTCCCGACTTTTCTCATCCCCTGAACAATTTGAGCGGCAGGTTGTCACACAGGTTTCGGTTGCCCGGGAACGCCTGTTATATTGGTATTCTTTCCCGTTTTACCAATTTGGCTGATAGGAGCATTGACAATCCCGGGAAACGCTATGCAATGGTAATTATATTAAGTGGCCCCGAACCACAGCGGAAAATTTTCCTGGATTTAGCAATAAGTGAGACCAAGAAGATGACGGGCAGGGTGCTTATTATATCAGGATCTGTTGAAAAAGAAGAATTAACAGTCATAAATGAGCATCATCATATTGAAGTGGTTCCGCATCTCGAAACCGATTTGTTCAGCCAGGTTCTGTTGCAGGCTGGTATCATTGTATGCAGGTCCGGATATTCCGGGATCATGGATCTTGTAACCCTGGGAAGAACCGCAATTCTGGTTCCAACTCCCGGGCAGAGTGAACAGGAATACCTGGCTGAATACCTGAGCCAAAAAGGCTGGTTTTCATTTATTTCACAACATGCATTTTCACTTGAGCAGGTTCTTAAAAGCAATCTGAATGCTTCTTGCAATACCCGGCCTCACTTAAGTGGCATGGAGGACTTTCAGGTTATCCCTTTGTCAGATAAGGAAAATGGTGACCATAGTCAGAAATCCAACTGAAAATCCGAGGTAAACCTGCCTGGGAGTATGGGCATCCATTCTCAATCGTGCAAATCCGATAAAGCCACTAATTAATATTGAAATAACGAGATATAGCATGAGATCGGCATCAAACCGCAGCGAAAGCATCAAAACAAGACCAACAATACCTCCCCATCCTACCATATGGGCACTGATTTTATAAAAGTAAGATATAGCAAGAAGTAAGAGAATTGACATGCAGGAGGCAAACAGAAACTTCTGATATACTGAACTGACAGGCAATTTTTTGATCAGAAAATAGGCTGCCAGATAAAAAACCAGTGTAATATAGAAGGGAATCAGCCTTTCGCGTCTTTCAGAAAAATGTATGTTTTTTGCCAATCCCGAATAGAGAAACAACGGAATCATACCTGCAGGGATAAGCAATGTAAAGATGAAAACTGACAAATAGATAAACCGGGTGAACCTGTGATCCATGTCAGCGGCATATGTTCCGGAATTACTGATAATCAGTAATCCCAAAACAGGCATCAGCAAAGGATGGGCAATATATGACAGTAATGTTGCGAATTTTCTTTCCATTTCCAGTCAGTAAAACAGTTAAATCAATTGATGCTAAAGTTCTTTTCTCATTCTTGCAACAGGTATGTTAAGCTGCTCACGGTACTTCGCAATGGTTCGCCTGGCAATATGGTAACCCTTTTCCTGCAGAATTTCTGCCAGCTTGTCATCGGTAACCGGATGCCGTTTATCCTCAGCATCAATACAATTCTGCAGTATTTTCTTTATTTCGCGAGTTGACACTTCTTCGCCTGATTCAGTCTGCATACCTTCAGAAAAGAAAAACTTCAGTGAAATGATACCGAAGTTGGTCTGTATGTATTTGCTGTTGGCCACCCTTGAAATGGTGGAAACATCCAGCCCGGTAACATCTGCAATATCCTTAAGAATCATGGGTTTCAGCTTGGTCTCATCACCTGTAAGGAAGTATTCCCTTTGATAATTAATAATTGCATTCATGGTAACAAACAAGGTATTCTGCCGTTGTTTAATGGCATCTATGAACCATTTGGCAGAATCGAGCTTCTGCTTGACAAAATTCAGCGCTTCTTTTTGGCTTTTGGAATTGTTTCCCTTATTGACCTGATAGGAATGTAACATTTCATTGTAGGTTCTGCTGATTTTCAGGTCGGGAACATTCTTTGCATTCAGGCTCAATTCCAAATCACCTTCATTATTCTCCAGAATAAAATCCGGTATGATATGCCCGTAACCTTTGTTCTGGGGGTCAGTATAGGAACTGCCCGGTTTGGGATTCAATTTCAGAATTTCATCCAATGCCCCCTTTAATTGATTATCACCAATATTAAGCCGGGCAATAATCTTGTCGTAATGTTTTCTTGTGAATTCCTCAAAGAAGTCCTTGAGTATCCGTTGCGCAAGAATCACATCGGGGGAATCCATATCCTTTGCGCTGATTTGAAGTATGAGGCATTCCTGAAGGTTCCGGGCACCAATACCGGGAGGGTCCATTTCCTGAATGATTCTCAGAATTTCAATCAACTCCGGCTCATCTGTTTTTATATCCAGGGTGAAGGCCACATCATCAACAATATTCTCAAGACGGCGTCGCAGGTAGCCATCGTCATCAATGTTGCCCAAAATGTAAAGCGCAAGCATGCGCTGCCTTTCATCGAGAGATCTGAGCCCAAGCTGGCTTTCAAGATAATCATGAAATGAAAGACCTACAGAAAAAGGAATCTCGTCTCTTTTGTCATCTTTAGAGTAATTCTGAGCATTCAGCTTATACGAAGGATACTCATCCTCGTCAATATAATCCTCAAGCGTAAACTCTTCCTTATCTTTGTCATTCGGATCGGAACTGAAGTCGTCATCATCCTGCTGTTCATTTCTGAGTGAATCCTCCTCAACAGCTCCTTCTTCAAGTGCCGGATTTTCTTCAATTTCCGCCTTAATGCGTTGCTCAAGCTGCATGGCAGGTATCTCCAGCAGCTTGATCATTTGAATCTGCTGTGGTGATAGCTTTTGTAATAACTTTTGTTGTAACCTCTGCTTGAGCATTTGCGATTATTCTTTAATCCAATGTATTAAAAATCGGCATTTTTGGGGAAACGGGGAAACGGAATCACATCACGGATATTACTCATGCCGGTTATAAACAACAAGAGCCTTTCAAAACCCAGGCCGAAACCGCTGTGAGGCGCTGAACCAAACTTCCGGGTATCAAGGTACCACCACAGATCTTTTTCAGGGATTTTCAATTCCTTCATCCTCCTGCTCAGTTTTTCAAGATCTTCTTCGCGCTGTGAGCCCCCTATGATTTCTCCAATTTTTGGAAACAGCACATCCATTCCCCGTACCGTTTTTCCGTCATCATTCTGCTTCATATAGAAAGCTTTGATGGCCATGGGATAATCAGTAACAATAACCGGCTTTTTAAAATGTTTCTCCACCAGGTAACGTTCATGCTCAGTCTGAATGTCTATTCCCCAGGAAACCGGAAACTCAAATGTTGCATCTGATTGTTCCAGGATTTCGATGGCCCTGGTATAGGTTATTCTTTCAAAGTTATTGCTGACAACAAAGTTCAAACGTGAAACCAGCTCTTTATCGTACATATTCATCAGGAATTCCAGATCTTCTTTGCAATTGTCCAGGGCATACCTGATCAGATATTTAAGAAAATCCTCAGCCAAATTCATGTTATCTTCGATTTCATAAAATGCCATTTCGGGCTCAATCATCCAGAATTCAGCCAGGTGACGAGGTGTATTTGAATTTTCCGCCCGGAAAGTAGGCCCGAAAGTATAAATACATGAAAGCGCCAGTGCTCCCAATTCTCCTTCCAGCTGACCCGAAACGGTGAGGTTGGTTTCGCGACCAAAGAAATCCTCACTGAAATCAACATGGCCATCTTCTTTTAGTGGCGGGTTTTTGGCATCCAATACGGTAACCCGGAACATCTCACCGGCACCTTCAGCATCGGAACCTGTAATAATGGGCGTATGCAGATAATAAAAACCATGATCGTTAAAATACTCATGAATGGCAAAAGCCATGGCATGCCTGATTCTCAATACCGCACCAAAGGTATTGGTCCGTGGACGCAAATGAGCAATCTCCCGAAGAAATTCAAGCGTATGACCCTTTTTCTGCAAAGGATATGATTCAGGATCAGCCGTTCCGTATAACAATACTGAATCAGCGTGAACCTCAACCTGCTGTTCTTTACCTGGAGATTCTACGAGTTTCCCCCTGACAGCAATACAGGAACCGGTTGTAAGTTTCCTGATCAGTTCTTCATCAAACCTGCTCATATCAATTACAACCTGGATATTATGAATAATTGATCCGTCATTCAATGCAACAAAAGCAATGTTTTTATTTCCTCTTTTGGTCCTTATCCAACCCTTGACTTCCACTTCGCTGTTAAAATCACGCGATGCCAGCAATTCTTTTATTCTCATGGTAATGAAATTCCGTTTGATTATAACCTGCAAAAATAGTATTTTACACTAGTTTTATGGCATTTCTCCCGAAGTTTTCCTCTCTCTGGTTTAAAATCGGACAATGAAACTTGGAACAATTAACTTATATTTGAACGGCAAAGAAACCTATTCATGTCGATATCGATTCAAAACATTACGAAACGCTTTGGAGATCAGGCTGCACTTAATCATGTTTCATTCGTTGTAAATACCGGCGAAATTGTTGGATTAATAGGTCCTAATGGTGCCGGCAAATCAACCCTGATGAAAATAATATGTGGTTTGATCAATCCTTCTTCAGGTGAAGTGAGAATCAAAGACAAACCGGTTTCATCAAATTCAACAGTGACAAGAATGAACCTGGGTTATCTTCCGGAGAACAATCCGCTTTATACCGACCTTTATGTTAAGGAATACCTGCTTCATGTTGCCGGTCTTTACCAATTAGGAAGCAACAGCAACAGGAGGGTTGCAGAGGTAATTGAGCAAACCGGACTTGCACCCGAAATGCATAAAAAAATCGGTTTGTTGTCAAAGGGTTACCGGCAAAGGGTTGGTCTGGCTCAGGCCATCATCCACAACCCCGATATGCTGATTCTTGACGAGCCTACAACTGGTCTGGACCCGAATCAGATCATCGAAATCAGAAACCTGATATCAGAACTCGGAAAAGAAAAAACCGTTATCCTTTCTACACATATCATGCAGGAGGTGGAAGCAATCTGTAAACGGGTTGTTATTCTGAATAAAGGGACAAAGGTAGCTGATGATCTCACTGCAAACCTGGGAGTATATACAAATGACGCAACACAAACCATACTCATTGAATTGAATCAGGATGTTGATGATGCTGTTTTCGATGAGATAACTTATATAAAAAAAACAAAGAAAATTACCACAGGGAAATGGCTTATTGAAACCACAATTGATCATGATATTCGTAAAGATCTTTTCAATCTGGCAGTCAGAAAGGATCTGGTAGTGCTCTCGCTGCACAGGGAAGAAAAGAAGTTGGAGGACGTCTTTCGTGAACTTACCTCATAAAAGTAACCCTTCATCAACTTATAACGTTCATAATCCTTTGGTTTAATTTCTCTTTTTTATCTTTGCAACTAAATTAATTTTAACAGGAAAAAGAAGAATATGGCTTATTTATTTACCTCCGAATCTGTCTCAGAAGGGCATCCCGACAAAGTAGCAGATCAAATTTCCGACGCATTACTCGACGAATTTCTCAGGCGTGATCCCGACTCGAAAGTTGCCTGTGAAACCCTGGTAACAACCGGTTTGGTTGTATTAAGCGGTGAAGTAAAAACAAATGCCTACGTAGATGTTCAGCAGGTTGCCAGAGAGGTAATCAGAAAAATAGGCTACATTCACTCCGATTACATGTTCGAAGCTGATTCATGTGGTGTTATTTCATCAATCCATGAACAGTCACAGGATATTAACCGGGGCGTGGAAAGAGGGAATGAGGAAGATCAGGGTGCAGGTGACCAGGGTATGATGTTCGGATATGCCTGCAAGGAAACTGACAATTTTATGCCGCTTTCTCTTGAACTTTCTCACATGCTGCTCCTGGAACTTTCCGAGATCAGACGCGAGGGAAAACAAATGAAATATTTGAGGCCCGATGCCAAATCCCAGGTTACCATTGAATATGGTGATGATGCGCAACCCAAAAGAATTCACACGCTGGTGGTATCCACCCAACATGATAATTTTGATGAGGATACCGCCATGCTTAAGACCATTGAAAAAGACGTGAGATCCATCCTCATTCCCAGGGTAATCGCCAGGTTGCCCGGCAGAATAAAATCTCTTTTCAAAGACGATTACCTGTTGTATGTGAATCCCACAGGTAAATTTGTAATTGGTGGTCCGCATGGAGATACCGGGTTGACAGGAAGAAAAATCATCGTTGACACTTACGGCGGAAAGGGTGCACATGGCGGCGGCGCATTTTCAGGTAAGGATAGTTCAAAAGTCGACAGATCTGCTGCTTACGCCATGCGGCATATTGCAAAAAACATGGTTGCTGCCGGAGTGGCTGATGAAGTGCTGGTTCAGGTGGCCTACGCCATTGGAGTGGCAAAACCCGTAGGATTGTATGTGAATACATTTGGCACTGCCAATGTTCAACTTGATGATGGCGCCATTGCCCAAAAGATCGCTTCTTTGTTTGATCTGCGCCCTGCAGTAATCATCAGGCGTTTTGGCCTGAAGAATCCGATATTTTTACCCACCGCTGCTTATGGACATATGGGAAGGGAATCCTATAAGGAAAAAGTCACCCTGTTTAGAAACGGTACTCCTGAAACCAGAGAAGTTGATTTTTTTGCCTGGGAAAAACTGGATTACGTGGACAAAATAAAAACAGAATTTGGTATTAAGTAACATGAATTCACAATACTATTAGGAATCTGCTTTACATACTTTAAAATTATTAAGCTATGCCTATTTACGACAAACTCTTAAAGAAAGAAGCTAAACTTTCCCTGGTGGGACTCGGTTATGTTGGCCTTCCGATTGCGTTGGCTTTCGCAAGGAAGATTTCGGTAATCGGATTTGACATCAACAAAACCCGCGTTGAATTAATGAAACAAGGGATTGATCCGAGCGATGAACTGGAATCTGAGGCTTTTCAAAACACAGATATTGTATTCACGGCCGATACAGAAGTACTCAAACAAGCGAGTTTTCATATTGTTGCAGTACCTACACCCATCGATAAACACAACCTGCCCGATCTGACACCCCTGCTTTCGGCAACCCGCTCAGTTGGATCAGTGCTCAAAAAAGGAGATTACGTAGTTTATGAATCAACTGTTTACCCCGGTGCAACTGAGGAAGAATGCCTTACCATTCTTGAAAATTTATCCGGTCTGAAATGCGGAGTCGACTTTAAAATCGGTTATTCTCCTGAAAGAATTAACCCAGGTGATAAGGAACATACCATAACTACAATTACAAAAATTGTCTCGGGCTGTGATCAGGAATCTCTTGAGGAAATAGCCAAAGTATATGAACTTGTTGTTGAAGCCGGAGTTTTCAGGGCCTCATCAATAAAGGTTGCTGAAGCAGCTAAGATCATCGAGAATACGCAACGCGATGTTAACATTGCCCTGATGAACGAACTGTCGATGATCTTCAACAAAATGGGAATTAACACCTTTGAAGTTCTTGAAGCAGCCGGTACCAAGTGGAACTTCCTTAAGTTTTTTCCCGGGTTGGTTGGCGGACATTGCATTGGTGTGGATCCCTATTATCTTACTTTTAAGGCAGCCGAGCTCGGACATTCAGCCCAGGTAATTAACTCAGGAAGAGCTGTTAATGATAGCATGGGCAAGTTTATTGCCACTGAAGTGGTAAAAAAAATTATCAAATCCGGAAAAAACGTGCTCAATTCCAAAGTTCTTGTGCTGGGTGCCACATTTAAGGAAAATGTAAGCGATATCCGGAATTCCAAAGTTGCCGATGTAGTGAACGAGTTGAAAGCATATGGAATTGTGGTTGAAATTGTTGATCCATATGCTTCATCCGAAGAACTTGAAAAAGAATATGGCTTTTCACTTTGTAAGCAGCCGGGAAATGACTACGCTGCCATAATAGTTGCTGTTGCTCACAAAGATTACAGCGAACTGCCCGAAGACTTTTTTATATCACATAGCGACTCAAAAGGCATTGTAATGGATGTAAAAGGAATATACCGGAAAAAAATAAAAAAGCTCACCTACATGAGCCTTTAAACTATTTATGATCAGTTCATGAACCATCAAAAGAATTTTGCAATCATAGGTGTAGGAGGATATATAGCCGTCAGACATCTAAAAGCCATCAAAGAAACCGGTAATGTTTTGCTTGCTACATTGGATCCCTGTGACAGTGTTGGAATAATCGACAGTTACTTCCCCGACAGTCATTTTTTTGTTGAATTTGAAAGATTTGACCGCCATGTGGATAAGTTAAGAAGATCCGGTGTGCAAATTGACTACGTCAGCATTTGCTCACCCAATTACTTGCACGATTCTCATATCCGATTTGCTTTGCGTTCAGGCGCCAGCGCTATTTGTGAAAAGCCCCTGGTCTTAAATCCATGGAATATTGAAGCTCTTGCTGAAATTGAAAAGGAATACAACAAAAAAATATATACCATTCTTCAGTTAAGGCTTCACCCCGTGCTGATTGATCTGAAAAAGAAGATTGAAAACAATCCTTCCCGGAAAATACATGACCTCACACTCACCTACGTTACAAGCAGGGGGAATTGGTATTTTAACTCATGGAAGGGTGACATTCATAAATCAGGCGGTATAGCCACCAACATCGGCATACACTTTTTTGATATGCTGAGCTGGATTTTTGGAAAGGTAAAGAGCAACACCGTTCATTTATTGTCTCACGATAAAGCAGGTGGCTTTATCGAACTGGAAAATGCACGTGTAAAATGGTACCTGAGTCTGGATTCGAAAGATCTCCCTGAAACTGTCAGGATGGCCGGAAAACGAACTTACCGGTCAATTGTTATGGATCAGACCGAAATTGAATTCAGCGAAGGATTTACTGATCTTCATTCAAAAAGTTACGAAGAAATTCTTGCAGGAAAAGGTTTTGGTCTTAAGGAAGCCCAATCGTCAATAGAAATGGTTTACCAAATCCGGAATGCAACTCCTGTTGGCCTGACCGGAGATTATCATGAATTATGCAAAAAAGCTTTTAAATAATATTATTCTTGAAACTGTAATTTAATTGATATGAGTAAACAAAAAGTAGCACTCATTACAGGGGCAACCGGTCAGGACGGGGCTTACCTTGCCGAGTTTCTGTTAAAAAAAGGATATGTGGTTCATGGAACCAAAAGAAGAAGTTCGCTGTTCAATACAGAAAGAATTGATCATCTTTATCTGGATCCGCATGTGGAAAACAGAAATTTTGAGCTCCATTACAGTGACCTGACAGATTCTACCAATCTGATCAGAATTATTCAGGATACCCAGCCTGATGAAGTTTATAACCTGGCTGCCATGAGCCATGTTAAGGTTAGCTTCGACACACCTGAATATACAGCTAATGCTGACGGTATAGGCACTCTCAGAATCCTGGAAGCAATACGTATTCTCGGATTGATAAATAAAACCAGGTTTTACCAGGCATCCACCAGCGAGCTTTACGGATTGGTTCAGGAAGTCCCTCAATCTGAAAAAACACCTTTTTATCCCAGAAGTCCCTATGCTGTAGCTAAATTATACGGATATTGGATTACCGTGAATTACCGGGAAGCATACAATATGTTTGCCTGCAACGGCATTTTGTTTAATCATGAATCGCCCATCAGAGGAGAGACCTTTGTTACCCGCAAAATTACACGGGCAGTAGCCCGCATTGCCCTGGGTCTGCAGGAAAAATTATACCTGGGAAATCTTTCATCCAAGCGCGACTGGGGTCATGCCAAAGATTACATTAAAGCCATGTACCTGATTCTCCAGCAGGAAAAACCGGAAGATTTTGTAATTGCTACCGGAATAACCACAGAAATTCGTGAATTTGTCAGAATGGCCTTTGAAGAAATCGGTATTGAAATCGAATTCAGGGGAACCGGCGCGGATGAGAAAGGTTATGTGAAATCCTGTTCTGATAAACAGTACCAGTTGCCTGTTGGAAAAGAAATCCTGGCTGTTGACCCAAGGTATTTCAGACCTACCGAGGTTGATCTTCTTATTGGAGACCCGTCTAAAGCAAAATCCAAACTGAAGTGGGAACCTGAATACGATCTGAAAGCGCTGGTTAAAGATATGATGCAGAGTGACATTAAACTAATGCATAAAGAGGTCTACTTGAAAAAAGGAGGCTATCAGACTTTGAATTATTTCGAGTAACATTGAATACTAAGGTCATATGAAGAAAGACAGCAAAATATACCTCGCCGGGCATACCGGTCTGGTTGGTAGTGCATTGATGCGCAATCTTACTAAAAAGGGTTATCATAACATCGTCACCCGGCTTTATCCCGATCTTGACCTGATGAACCAGCAATCCGTGAATGATTTTTTTGAAAAGGAAAAACCGGAGTATGTATTCCTCGCTGCTGCAAAAGTTGGGGGCATTGTTGCCAACAATGTTTATCGCGGACAGTTTATTTACGAGAATCTGATGATTCAAAGCAATGTTGTTCATGCCAGTTACCTCAACGGAGTGAAAAAATTGCTTTTTCTTGGCAGCTCTTGCATCTACCCCAAACTGGCGCCTCAACCTCTTAAAGAAAGGTATCTGTTGACTGATGTTCTCGAATATACCAATGAACCTTATGCTATTGCAAAAATTGCCGGCATCAAACTGTGTGAGAGTTACAATATTCAATACGGCACTAACTATATCTCGGTAATGCCCACCAACCTTTTTGGTTCAAATGATAATTACGACCTTGAGAAATCTCATGTGCTGCCGGCCATTATCCGAAAAATGCACCTTGCCAAATGCCTGATCGAAAACAACTGGGATGCAATCCGGAATGATTTTAATAAAAGACCTGTTGAAGGTGTTGATGGGCAAGCCACCCAGATTGAAATTGGTGAAAAATTAGAAAAATATGGCGTTTTCAGGCACAATTCTTCCGAAACACCTGTTACCGTTAAGCTTTGGGGATCCGGCGCTCCGCGTCGCGAATTCCTGCATTCCGACGATATGGCAGATGCCTGCGTTTATATAATGGAAGGTGTTGACTTTAAAGATTTGGTAAAAGACAAATTTTCAGATAAAATTACTTCACGGGAAGCCAAAATTGAAATCAGAAATACCCACATCAATATAGGTACCGGAAAAGACCTGACCATTAAGGAGCTTGCTATGCTGGTTAAGGATGTTGTGGGCTTTGATGGTTTTATTGAATGGGATACATCTAAACCCGACGGCACATTCCAGAAATTGCTCAATGTTAAAAAACTCCATGAACTGGGCTGGCACGAAAAGATTTCACTGGAAGACGGAATAAAGAAAGTATATCAGGAATACCTTGCTTAACTGGAATTATGCAAATGCCCTACGCCACTATTGGTAAAAGATTCGTGCTGGTTGTCGCCACATGTCTGATGATGCTCATGTTTTCATGTACTTCTCACAGGCAACTTGTTTACCTGAAGAATGTGGATTCCCTGTCAACTGAAACCTTCTATCCTAAAACACGTCCCGAATATCGCATTCAGACCAGGGATATCATGTATGTAAAAATATATTCCCTGAATGAGGATATGAGCAACATGATCAATCAAACAATCGGCTCGTATCAGCAAAATCTGTTTCAGAATGAAACGAGCCTTTTTATCAACGGATATACGGTAAGTGATTCGGGCAACATTGAAATTCCGGTGCTGGGCAAGATAAAGGTTGCCGACAAAACCATGGACGAAGCCATTGAATCGATAAAACTACGGGCCGCCCAATTCCTAAAAGAAGCCACTGTTATTGTTAAATTGATTTCCTTTAAATTTTCGGTTATTGGGGAGGTCAACCGTCCCGGCACATACAATAACTTCAATAGTCAACTTACAGTGCTTGAAGCCATCAGCATGGCCGGGGATATTACCGATTACGGAAACCGGAGAGAAATACTGGTACTTAGGCCAACAAGTAACGGAACGCGGTCATTCAGGCTCGACCTGACCAGCCCTCAGATTCTCACTTCAGACGGCTTCTACCTGCTGCCTAATGATATGGTTTATGTGGAACCCATTAAGAACAAAACATTCCGGATAAATATGCCAACAATCTCCCTGGCATTCACGTCCATTTCTACCTTAATACTGATTCTGAACTTCCTTAACAAGTAACCGGTTAATCTTCCTGTATTTCAACTGCTATTTGCTTCTGTATCGCCGGAAAACGATATTGTAGAAAGCCTTCCAGAAATACACCCAGTCGGTTTTAAATGGATTCTTTACATAGGATCTGAGATATTTCAGTTCAGAATCAATGATTTCATCCAGCGTTTTAGGGTAATCAACATAGAATGGCGGTATCAGTCCGGGCTTCGTTAATACCCTCAATCTTTGCAGTTCTCGTGTATACAGCTTAAAATATTGTCTGCTTAAAGGTCTTACGCCAAAAAGCTTCAGGTCGCCCTTAAGCAAATTAATGATCATGGGCAGTTCATCCAGCCAGAAAGTGCGCATGATCCTGCCCAATGAGGTAACCCTGAAATCATCCTTGAATTTGCCCCCTTCCTGCAATCCCTTGTTTTGATAAACATAGTCCTGAAGATACTCAGCAAAGGGATGCATGGTGCGCATCTTGTATACCTGAATGGTTTTTCCTCCTTTACCAATTCGTTCCAGCGCAATTAAGGGACCGTAACTGGGGTTCGTCGGAAATAAGGGCTCCTTTACCTTAATGGCCACAAAATAAAGAAATCTGTTGATAACCTTTTCATCCAATATCTCAAACCCGCATGAATACAAACGTCCGTAAGCTTCAGCCTTTGAAAGGACACGGTTCTCGCCACGGGTCAGAATAAAATATAGTTTCTTGGTCAGCGCAAATTTCGGAAACACTCTTTTAACAATAAAATCCAGCGAGTAGTAAATATAATTAAGTCCTGCCGGGTATTTTTCCAGCAGGCGCTTCTTCCGGAGATTTTTCGACTCAAAAAAATCAATATACAATCCGCCAACAGGCAGTTTGGCATTTACCGATTCGAAAAACTTATTGACAAACCTGAAATCATTTACCCTCTTTACATTCAGGATGCATTCAAACTCATGCTGAATCTGCGCATCAATATTAAAACTGGTTGTTGTGGCAGTAATTAGTGTATTCGAAGAATCAATGGCAGAATAGTTGACAACGAAATTAAAGGCTTCCTCGCCAATTTCATTCTTAAGATACGCCCTTCTTAACTGAAAATCATATTTTGGTATGGCTTTCTTCGGAGCACTAATCACGGATGTATGTTGAAAAACCTGTTTGCCGGAATTCCTGAGTTTCAATTCGCGCCCGTTTTCATCCCTGACCCGGGTATTCAACAATAAAAAATATACCGTTCCAATAGTCAGTTCAACAATGGTGGCAACACCAACTGTTCCAATCACAATAAAGCGCGAATAGTTAAAACTTTGGAAAAGATACATGATGCTGGTAACCAGGAAAAAAATGAAGAGATTGCAGATCAGTATTTTGGTGATTAAGCCCTGCCTGTTGTCTACTTTCCTGAAATTATACTTTTCAAAGGCAAGTGATGAAAATATCCAGATTACCAGAAACAGCATGAATGAATCAAAATAGTTGCTGTAATAAGTGCTGTTTGTGCCGGGTTTAATGCCTACACACAATACGAAGGACGCTCCTACAGCTAACATATCGACGAAGAAGCCCGCCAGAAAGCCTTTCTGCATTCTATTCCAATGAAATGAAACAACAAATAACCAGACAAATTTAACCAAATGATGAATTGAAGAAGACAATCAAACCGGAATAATATGTTCTTTGTTAAAATTAGCTGCAAAAGCTCCCGTGACTGTGGATTGTTTCCAGACAACTGATTTTCAGCTGTTGAAAATAACCTTTGACTTCACGGGAGCCCGGAGATAATACTACTATAGATTTCCTGTAGCAAACAACATTAAGGACAATTTGGGTTCAGTATACCAGGTGTTCCAAAATCCCCGGTATTATAAGCTACTGATGATGTACACCATGAACTTCCCAAAACAGCCTCTGCCAAAGAGAAATGATCCGGACTGAGACTTAATGATGCGCCTGTTCCTGAAGGAAAATCTGCAACGCCATAGTCAACTGAAAAGATCAAAGAGCCGTCGGTGCCGTCAGAACCATAATTCGACAAGGATAAAATTGCTCCGGTATTGTTCAGTGTGACTGAAGATCCGTAAACATACCTGTTGACAGCGGATACAGTTGTTTCACTTCTGGAAAAAACAAAATACTCGTGCGAAGGCAATGTAATATGGCTATTAATGATGTGATTCTCGGTATCATTCTTTCGTATAACAATTTGATAAAGATCTACAGGACTATTTGTATTATTAAAAATCTCAAACCATTCACCTTCAGAATCCAATAATGCTGATGGATCATACATAATTTCAGTGATCAGCAGGTCCCCATAGCTTACTCCGTTCTGTAAAGGATTATCGCCATCGTTGATCTCAACAACTTCAACCGGATCAGTACTTTCATCCACCGTGATTTGAATTGCTGAGGATCCTGAAGCCGGTACTGCATCAATATGAATTTCGTAATGCTTTCTGGCCTGGGGAGAGGGAATACTCCCGGTTAGCGTTTTACTTTCTGATGATCCATCCTCCTTTTGCCAGGTAAGTACCACATTTATGGTAAGCGGCAAGGGTTGAAAAAACCCTGCCCTCGTTTCACTGCCGGAATAAAGAAGGGATCCGGCCGAAGAACTAATGGTAGTATAATAATCTGTGTAATTGTTTCTTACATTGTCGGTATAAACTATACTGACCATTGTATTAGCCAGTTCACAATTTACCGAAACAGACGTAAGTTCTCCCGGAGTTATTGAAAATACATTCGATTCACCATAGTAAAACGGATTATCGAACGCTGCCGGCAGGTTGTTTTCGGAACTGGCAGTAACGTAATACTGCCCGGGCTCAAGTTCAATTTCACCAGGCATGTCCGCTTCACGCTCAAATGAAAGAACCTCCTGATGACTTGCATTGAAAATAATAACTTTGAAATCTTCAACTGCACTTGTTGATTTCAGGCTTTTATCAATTTCATTGATACTGATAAAAAGTCCGATGTTAACAACTAAAGAACCCTTGGGTTGGTCAAAATGAGCCTCCTCTTTCTCACAGGAAACAACGAGGAAAAGCAATAGCGGGATTGGCAGAATGCTTTTTTTCATACCTTAATTATTAAGTTTAACAAACTTGGAATAACTAAGTATTAATACTTTGAAAAGTAAAAAAGTAACCCGGTAGTGAGAAAAAATTTGGGATTTCCGCTATGCTACACCTATAGCCATCAAGCTAAGAAAATCTTACGCCCCGACAGGCATACGCGCCAACTTAATTTTATATGATTTTATATGTCAAGGACATATGTTTTTGGTTTTAATTCGCGGAGCGATTCAATGTGAATAGTGCCGGGTGCAACCCGGTGTTATTCAAACCTGCCGGCAGGCTTTAGCCAAGGGACAAGAAATGGGCATGAATAGTGTATTTTCTCAATAGCCCCTGGCTTCAGCCAGGGGAAATCAATTAGGCATATACCCACTCTCTCCCGCTGCATGCAGAGCACTGCCACTAGCACGGCTGTGCATGCAGCGGAATAATAAAGTGGGTTATGTTTTCCCTGATCCCTGGGCTGAAGCCCGGGGCTATTGATGCTTGTGGCAATGGAAGCCTGGGGATAACAGAGTTGTGGGCAAAAGATGAGGCAGGATGATTG
>JAFGOR010000278.1 GCA_016926375.1 Bacteroidales bacterium | reverse complement strand
CGCACCATAGTGTACACTGACACACTGCAAACCACCTTCCTAATCCTGGGCGTGGTACTTTCCATAGTGCTTATTGCCAAAGAGCTGAATCTTGATGCAGCCGGACTGATCAACACCATTGGCTCAAGCCGGTATTCGCAGGTGTTTGTATGGGACTGGCAGCCGGCCAACAATTTCTTCAAGCATTTTCTGAGCGGCATGTTTGTATGCATTGTAATGACCGGACTGGACCAGGACATGATGCAGAAAAACCTGAGTTGCCGGAATATCAAGGAGGCCAAAAAGAACATGTACCTGATGAGTTCCCTGATTGTAGTTGTGAATCTTCTTTTCCTTTCACTTGGCGCATTGCTTTACATCTACGCCAATTCAAAGGGAATCATAGCAGAAAACTTCAGCAACAGCGAACTCGCACAAAACTGTCCGGTCAGCCTGCAATATCCGGGCGCCGAAGGCATGCAGTGCAGCAAAACGGATGAGCTTTTCCCATTTCTTGTGTTCAACTACCTGCCACCAATCGTCGGATTTGTATTCATCATGGGCTTGCTGGCAGCAGCATACGCCAGCTCCGACTCGGCCCTGACAGCCCTTACCACCTCCTTCTGTGTTGATTTTCTGGAATTTAAAGAAGATAACAAGCGCATGCGAACCCGCAACCTGGTTCATATAGGGTTTGCCGTGATTTTTGTGCTGGCCATACTGATGTTTAAAGTTCTCAATAACGAAAGTGTGATTAACGCGCTTTACAAAATTGCCGGATATACTTATGGCCCGTTGCTGGGCATGTTTGCCTTCGGCATCCTTACTCAATACAAGGTGCGCGATAAGGCTGTCCCCTTTATATCCATTGCAGCGCCTGTTATCTGCTATCTGCTGAGCACTTATTCAAAGCAGTGGCTGTGGGGTTACCAGATCGGTTTTGAACTCCTCATCCTCAATGGGTTGCTGGTGTTTATGGGACTGTATTTTTTCAGGGACAAGAGACAAGGGACAAGAGACGAGTAGCAGTGGCAGTAACAGTCAGAATGAACAACTACTCAAAGCTCGAAGCTCACAGCTCGTAGCTGTTTCAGACCCACCTGCAGTCTAAAGCCTTTAACCTAAAGCCTTCACCCGCTTTACGACACAATTCATCATTTTGTCTATAAAATAGTACCCATCGTCGATTATCCACAAACCGGTTTCTTCATCCGGGATGTTACTGCTTTAACTGATACAGTAGACATCAACCACTTTCCTTAAACCTGTTCACCAGAAAAAAACAGGCGAAACATGCTGATACTACCCAATCAAATAGTTGCACTAAATTTTAGTTTCAATTACCTTTACTATAAAGGTACATTATACTTTTATTAATAATTGAAAATCATCCAATCATCATGAAAAAAAGGCTCCTTGATCGGCGAATAATGGCAATTGCCTTATTAACGTTTGTTTTCACCCTGTCAGCATACAAAACCGGCGAGCCGGAAGGCAGGGTTTCAACCCGGCCCATTTACCTGAACACGGCCTATTCCTTTGAAGAAAGAGCTGCCGACCTGGTTTCGAGGCTCACGCTTGAAGAAAAAGAAAGCCTCCTGGGAAACAGCATGGCTGCTGTACCCCGACTGGGAATCAACGCTTTTAATGTTTGGAACGAAGCCCTTCACGGAGTCATGGGCGGATTCGGCATGGCACCCGGTACTGGTTCACCTACCTCCTTCCCGAACAGTGTTGCATTGGGATCATCATGGGATCCGGAATTAATGGAAAGAGAAACCCGGGCTATTTCTGATGAGGCCCGGGCGCTGAATTCGCCTGTAATTATGGGATTGACCTATTGGTCGCCTGTGGTAGAACCCATTAGAGACCCAAGATGGGGTCGCACAGGTGAATCCTATGGAGAAGACCCGTTTCTGGTATCGCAAATTGCGGGTGGCTTTATAAGAGGTATGATGGGAAACGATCCCAATTATTTTAAAACCGTTCCCTGTGGCAAGCACTTTTTTGCCAACAACAGTGAATTTGACCGCCATGTGAGCAGCTCCAATATGGACAACCGCGACATGCGTGAATATTACCTGGCACCTTATAAACACCTGATCGAAAAAGACAACCTCCCTTCCATCATGTCTTCATACAATGCTGTGAACGGAGTTCCTACTTCTGCCAGCAAACTATATCTTGACACCATTGCCAGAAGAACCTATGGAATGAAGGGGTATATTACAGGCGACTGTGCTGCCATCGAAGATATTTACACAGGACACTACTATGTTAAAACAGCACCTGAAGCAACAGCAGAAGGCTTAAAGGCAGGTGTCGACTGCGATTGCGGAAGCGTTTACCAGTCGAGCACCATTGAGGCCCTGAACAAAGGCCTGATTTCAATGGCCGACATTGACAAAGCACTGCTCAATATGTTCATCATCAGGATGCGCCTGGGTGAATTTGATCCTCCTTCAAAGGTTCCTTATGCCCTTGCCCAACCCAGCCTAATCGGCTCTCAGGCACACAAGTTACTGGCAAAAGAAATTGCTACCAAAACTCCGGTTTTACTGAAGAACAACATCAGTGTAAAAAACAATAAAAAGGTACTTCCGCTTAATCCTGCACATATCAAAAAGCTGGCACTGATCGGCCCCCAGGCTGATAAAGTGGAGCTTGGGCCTTACTCTGGAAGACCATCGCAGGATAATATGGTATCTCCCCTTGCAGGAATCAAGAAGTATGTGTCGGAAAAAGGCTTGACCACAGAAGTCATATTCAGTTCGGGAGGCAACACCGCCAACAAAAGCAACCTGTTCTATGTGGCCGGCTTTCAACTGATCAATTCAAACGGTTCTGTTTCCAAATACGATGCCACCAAATTCAGTTCCTGCTCCAACGGAATTACCGTAGGATCAGGCATGGGTGAAGAAGAACAGGTGAGAACCATCAATGACGGATCGTGGACTGCCTATGAAAACATCGACCTGACCACCACAGATACCATTGGGATAAGTCTGAATATCCCCATTGACGGAGGACTGGTTGAAATGAGAGTAGGCTCGCCTGAAGGAAATCTGCTCGCAACCCTGAATGCAACCGTTGAAGCAGGAGTCAGGCCGGGAGGCGTTTATGGTCTGGGTAACCTGATGAAAACAAAAGTCAATAAACTGGGTTTGAACGGCCCCCAGACACTCTATCTGGTATACCGGGCTGCCCCCGATAAGGAAATTGATAAGAAAACAATCGAAATAGCAGCTTCCGCAGATGTGGCTGTGGTTTTTGTAGGTACCGATGAAAAAACAGCCACTGAAGAATCAGACAGACTGACCCTTCTGCTTCCTGGTAACCAGGTGGAACTGATTAAAGCCGTTGCTGCCGTCAATCCCAATACGGTTGTTGTGATGCAAACACTCGGGTGTGTTGAGGTTGAAGAATTCAAAAACCTGCCTCACATTCCGGGAATCATCTGGACCGGCTATAACGGACAAGCGCAAGGTGATGCCATTGCCGAAATTCTTTTTGGAGCAGCCAATCCGGGTGGAAAACTGAATGCCAGCTGGTATAAATCCGTAAATGATCTTCCCGTTATTACGGACTATACCCTCAGGGGCGGTAGCAATAAAAACGGCCGTACATTCTGGTATTTCGATAAAGAGGTTTCCTATGAATTCGGGTACGGACTTTCATATACCAGCTTTGAATACAGCAATTTTAAAATTGACAGAAATACAATCACTCCGCAGGATAAAATAACCATAAGCGTTGATGTTAAAAATACCGGAAACTTCGACGGTGATGAAGTAGTGCAGATATACATGCGCACACCCGAAAGCCCCGCTTCATTGCAACGTCCGCTGAAAAGACTGAAAGGCTTCAAGAGAGTAACCATACCTGCCGGTCAGACCAAAACTGTGACCATCCCTGTTGATTGCGCCGATTTGTGGTTTTGGGATATGAAAGAAAACAAGATCACCTACGACCAGGGCAACTATGTTTTCGAGATCGGAGCATCCTCAAAAGACATCAAAGGAAATGTGAATGCTACCATGAAAGGAACATTAATCCCAACTCTGAAAACAGTTGTTGCTGATTGCGGTGTTGTTGTGCTGAAAAAAGGAGCCAGTGCCCAAACCAGCGTAACTGCTGCCATGACCGATGATAGTTTTTATGATATCACCAAGGCTGAAGTTACCTACACTACCAATAATCCTGCAGTTGCTGCCGTGAATAACAAGGGCCTTGTTACCGCTTCAGGAACCGGAGTTACAACCATTACAACTGCTGTAACCATCAACGGAAAAACGGTGTCAGACGATTTCCCGGTTAAGGTGATGCCCGATTTGAACCTGGCTTCGGTAACCATAAACAACAAACCTGTAAAGGGGTTTAATTCAAATATTGTTCAATACAGCTACCTGTTAAGTTCTGCCTCAAAGGTACCTGTTATTAAGGCTGCATCTGTTAACCCCGGTATAATTACAGAAATAACCCAGCCTGAATCCATTCCCGGAACAGCCACCATCAAATTGACCGATCCGATTACCTGCGATCATAAGGAATATGTACTGAATTTTGGAATCAAACCGGTGAGCGATGAATTCAACAGTAGTATATTAGGGAATCAATGGACCTGGGTACGCGAAAATCAGGATAACAGGAAGTTTGATGCATCAGCCGGAAAACTTGTCATCACCAGTGAAGAAGGTGATGTTTCCGAATCAGGTAACAATGCCAGAAACCTGCTGTTGCAAAGTGCCAATACCGACTGGACCATGGAATCGAAAATCACATCCTCCCGAAAACCAGCCGGTTTTACTGAAAATGCAGGAATTATTGCATACCAGGACGATGACAATTTTGTAAAACTGGTGTACAGGGCAAATATGGGCCGCAGAGGCATGCAACGACCCCGCGGTTCAGGTGAGCAACCCGGGATTGTTGAACTTTCGGTTGAAAACAAGGGCTACCAGATATTTTCGACTTCCGTAAACATGGATGGCATTATTAAGAGCGATAATACCTTGATTCTTAAATTGGTGAAAAAAGGCAGCTACTATTCAGCCTATTACACTGTAGACGGTAAAACTTATGAGCACATTGGAGATGCCAATGTTCTTTTAAAAGACATCAAAGCCGGCGTAATTGCCTGCAACGGTGCTTTGCCTCCCCAGATGGCCCGGTTTGCCAGAATGATGCAACAGAACACCCAGGCACCGGAAACGCCCTTTGAAGTTGGATTTGATTATTTCCGGATAACAGGTTCCGGATTGAAGTAAATACGATCCTAATTGTTAATTAAATTATCTATAATGATGAAAAAAACCATTCTGACTATTTCACTGGCAGTTCTGATGGCGGGAGCGCCATGCACTGCACAGACGCAATCAGCTGTTGTCGAGGATTTTAAGCCGTCCTCTGTAAACCAGCCGGGTAAAGAATTCCCGCAGGTAAATTCGGAAGGCCGTGTAAGGGTGCAGATTTCCGCACCTGAAGCAAAATTGGTACAGCTCGATATCAGTGCTGTAAAATACGATTTAAAGAAAGATGAAAAAGGTGTATGGACTGGCGAATCAGCCCCCCAGGACGAGGGTTTTCATTATTACCAGTTGAACATCGACGGCGCTTCTGTTCCCGATCCGGGAAGTCTTTACTTCTACGGCGCCAGTCGCTGGGGTAGCGGTATCGAAATTCCGGCCAAAGACCAGGATTTCTATGCGCTGAAAAACGTACCACACGGACAGGTACGCGAGCACATTTATTTCTCCAAAGTCAACAACAGCATGCGCCGTTGTTTTGTATATACCCCGCCCGACTATGAACTCAACACGCAGAAACGTTACCCGGTGTTGTACCTGCAACACGGCGGCGGTGAAGACGAAACCGGATGGTCGTCACAGGGAAGAGCCGGTCTGATTATGGACAACTTGATTGCTGAAGGTAAAGCCACGCCTTTTATTATAGTTATGGACAACGGCACCTGGCGCATGCCCGAAAGACCCCGCCCGGTAGCACAACAGGCTCCGCAACAGGCTGGTGAAAGGCCTGCAGGACCCTGGCCACCGGAAGGCTGGGCCGATGGTTTCAAAAAAACCTTGCTTGAGGATATCATTCCGATGGTCGACGGTAATTACAGAACTGTGGCCGATCCGCAACACCGTGCTATGGCCGGTTTGTCCATGGGGGGCATGCAAACCCGCGCAATCACTCTGGCCAACCCCGAAGCTTTCTCCTATATGGGTATGTTCAGCGGTGGCAGCGTCAGTCCCGAAGATCTGGCCGGCTCCCCCGCTTTTAAGGAAAAAATGAAATTGGTGTTCATCACCTTCGGCAGCCGTGAACTCGAAAACAGGAGAGCCGGCTTCGGAGGCGATCCCAAGGAAAATACCGAAAAACTGAAAGCAACAGGAATGAACGCGCATTTTTACGTTTCTCCTTTAACGGCGCACGAATGGCAAACCTGGAGACGCAGCTTTTATCAGTTTGCACAACTTGTATTTAAAAATTAATATAACATGATGAAAAAACTATCAATTGCCTTATTGCTGGTAATGTCCGGCGCACTGGGTTTTGCACAAACAAGCCAGCCTGCTGTTACCGAAGATTTCAAACCTTCCGTTCTAAATCAACCGGGAAAAGAATACCCACAGGTTAACTCACAAGGTTACGCACGTTTCCGCATAGAAGCTCCCTATGCCCAAAGTGTAACCGTGAGCCTGGGCCTGGGCGGCAGAGGAGGAACAAAACTCGTCAGAATGGCCGACAGTATCTGGATGGGCACAACCGAAGGCCCCATGGATGAAGGCTTCCATTACTATCATCTGACTGTTGACGGTGGCGTATTCAACGACCCCGGCACACTGAATTTTTACGGCTCAACACGCTGGGAAAGCGGCATAGAGATACCCGCTCACGACCAGGACTTTTACGCGTTGAAAAATGTTCCGCACGGCTTTGTACAGCAGATTCTTTTCCCTTCAGCCAGCACCAATACTTCACGCAGGGCCTTTGTTTATACGCCTCCTGATTACGGTAAGGACAATAGCAAACGTTACCCTGTACTGTACCTGCAGCACGGATGGGGTGAAGACGAAACCGCATGGAGCGTCCAGGGACATGCCAACCTGATTATGGATAACCTGATTGCCGAAGGCAAAATAAAACCTTTCATCATTGTGATGACTTACGGAATGACCAACGAAATCAAATTCGGCAGCGGACTCAGAAATTTCGACATCAAACCGTTCCAGACAGTTCTGGTTGATGAACTAATTCCATACATAGATGCCCATTTCAATACGCTGGCCGACCAGGCACACCGGGCCATGGCCGGACTTTCGATGGGAGGCATGGAAACCAAAATGATTACACTGAACAGACCGGAAGTATTTTCGCACTTTGCCTTGCTGAGTGGCGGTATGTATGCACCCGAGGATATCAAAGACCAGTCGAAAGTGAAACTCATTTTTCTGAGTTGCGGAAGTAAGGAAGGCCCTGATCGCATTAAGAAAGCGGCAACTGCATTGAAAGACGCCGGTTTTAATGCGGTTTCTTACATATCCGAGAATACTGCCCATGAGTTTCTGACCTGGCGCCGCAGCTTGTATCAACTCGCTCCGCTGCTTTTTTTGGAATAACCAGGTCATTACGAGCCTGCCTGGTAGGCAGGCTTCACTTCGTTCGCAACGACTGCACTTCGTAATGAACTTTGCATTAGTTTTAGTAACTTTACTTTCCCTTAATACTGTTATGCCCGGCCAGAAAAAGGCCGGGCATGCAGTTTATATATTAAAAAGAAAAACGAACACCATGAAAATCAACAACCTTTTCATCACGAGCGCCATGGCTTTGATGTTCATATCAACCTGGTGCACCGCACAACAGGCCAATGTGAACCTCGATTACAATCCCCTGAAAGATACGGAAGGATTGATCCCCTTCAGTGCACCCATTAATTCGCCTGAAGTGAAAGATGACCGCACCGTCCTATTTCGGGTTAAAGCTCCGATGGCCCAGGAAGTAAAACTAACAGGCGTAGCCATTCTGACTGCACTGGGAAAAAGAAATGAACCGGTTCCCTTTACGAAAGGCACAGATGGTATCTGGACTTTAACCATTGGCCCGCTTGAGCCCGATATGTATGCCTATCACCTGATTATTGACGGCGTGCAGGTTGCTGATCCCAGCAATACCTGTGCGGCTTTTACAGCCATGCCCCCGTACAGTGAACTGATTGTACACGGCGACGGACCGGCTTATTACGATGCCCGTAATGTGCCGCACGGAAATGTAACCCGGCATATTTATCATTCCGATGTAACCGGCGGTGAACGTGAATTGTATGTTTACACCCCTCCGGGTTATGATCCTTCAAAAAAGTACGCGGTGTTATATCTCCTTGGTGGTAGCGGTGAGTTGCCGTCCAACTGGGTGTACGATGGCCGCGTGAACCTGATCATGGACAACCTGCTGGCCGAAGGCAAAGCCCTTCCTATGCTTATCGCCATTCCCAACAACCAGGTGATTCACCGCAACCATCCCAAACATACCGAACTTACCTTTGATATCTTTGAAAAAGAATTGCGGAATCATGTGATCCCTGTGGTTGAAAGGGCATACAGCGTTCAGCAGGATCCCCGCGGAAGAGCCATATCTGGCTTGTCCATGGGTGGAAGACATTCCATGTTTGTCGGTTTCCGGTCGCTCGACCTGTTTGCCTCGTTTGGTATATTAAGTGCCGGCGATACAAATCCTGAAACTACCATCTCCGGTTTCCTGACCGACCCCGATGTGAATAAAAAAGTAGCCTACCTGTTTGTAGGTCAGGGAACCGAAGAAGCCAAAGGCTTTATGGGCAGGCGTTGTATCGCTTTGCATGAGGCACTTACCAGTCACAATATCAAGCACGAGTATTATGTAGGCGGAAAGGGCGGTCACGATTGGGCTACCTGGCGCCATCTGCTGTATTACCGGTTTCTGCCCAACCTGTGGCGAAATCAGTAATTAAAACCAAGGCATGAAATCACTGCAACATATCCTGGTTGCACGATTTCATGCCTTGCCTTACCATGTAAAAGCTGGTGAAAAGTTAGCGTACGTAACATTTACCTGAAACAATAACCCAGCAATAAATAATACCTTGTTACCTTAGAGCCTATACTTGAACTCATGACCATTCCGTCGCTTTTCTCATATCGTGCTTCAAAAGACAGCTTTTTCAATCTGACACCAGCCCCTGCCAGGAATCCCAAATCAAATTTCTTTGTTTGAGGCAGTACAGTATTCGATTCGTAAATATTTGTTCCTGAATAAGAAGTTGTGATTTCCTTTTTCAAGTACTGCTCTTCACTTAAAAGGATTCCATTGGAAACCCCTCCATTAATAAACACTGTGGCGTTACCCACCGGAAATCGATACCGAAGCAGGTTGTTCAATCTCAAATATGAATATGTGAATTCAGTGCTAATCTTTATATTATCATTGTTGAAATTTGTTTGCTCATCATAACCATTAGTTTGATACATGAAAAGCAAGAGCTCATTATTTAACGAAAGCTTGCGCATTCTTCTGGGCATGACAAAATCAAAAAATACCCCCCCTGAAAAATCAGTTGACCGCTTATAATCCGAGTTTTCAAGAAAGTCCCAATTCTTTACAGCGCCATAAAATTTCAGTTTGGAATTGGAAACACCTGCCAGAACTCCTATCTCAAAACGAATTGTTTCCGGATTTCGTTGAAAAGTGATTTCTGTAGAAAAACATTTATAGTACTCCTGAAAGAGCTTTATCAGGGTGCCTTGATCGTATGATGCACGATTAACCTTTTGCAGGATGTCCGGACAATCACTAAAATACAGGTTAAGCTGACCAATGTAGTTAGATATTGTCCGTATTGAACTTGTTGTTCCTTGTCTTATTAGATATTTTTTGTAAATCAACAATTCGAATCCATCATCCTTCTTAATGTAAAAATTTTCCCGGCCTTCATTGTTCCTATAATAATAAAGACCTTTCTTTCCATCAACCAAAGTCTGTAAGAATAAGGTGTCTAGCGATATTCTAAGCTTGGAATCATATTCGAGCCTGCTGTCTTCAACGGGTGTGTTTTCAGCTTCAACAATAGCACTGACGTAGATTTCATCCTCAACCCTGAATTCAATAATGTCAGTTGGTAAAAATGTTGTTGCAGATGATCCAACCTCTACTTTAAAAGCAACTGCTTTGGGATTTGTTGCCCAATTTCTGTAATCAACTAAACCCCTCAAAGTATCACCACTATTGTTAATTACAAGACCCGGTGAAAAATTCTCTTGTGAATAGGACAACCATGAAAACATCATACCTGCAATAAGCAATACAGGTTTTAAAACTGAAATAATCTTTTTCATTTCAAATATTATAACAAGTTACCATTAAGAGACTCACTATTTCTCTATTAAAATGATTTGCAAGGCTTGCGTAGCCTGAAAATGCGGAGTTTACTAGTCGCAAATGAGCAATTTTCGGACAAGCGTAACGCAGCAAAAGAGACTTTATGGACAAACACTATTTAGTGCGCTTTAAAATTCCATTTGGAATTGTCACTGTTCATATCGAATTCTGCCAATGTGGGAGTGCTGTCTCCAATGGATATCAGCGCCAACTTCTTGTTTGATCCGGGAACCACCTTGGGCATAATCCGGTAGGTTCCATCAGTTAACTGATCAATCCGCCACAGTTGCTCCGGTGCACCTGTAAATGCCGGAACCGTGACTACTTCTGCATCTGCTGTTGCTGCCAATGCCCGGTCCGTGCCAGCTATTACAATTTTGTAATACGGGCCTCCCAAATATCCGCTTGAATCGGGAGCTGCCGTAATAGTCCATTTCTGATGCGGGCGGAACATGTAATCTCCAATTCTTACATTAATGTTTCCGGTGGGCCAGGTATGAATCACATCTGATAATTCCTGCGATGGAACGGGTTTTATTGGTTCATTCGTATTCTGTCCGAATCCCCGCATTGTTCTTGGCATCCGTACAAAATCCACTACCAGTTCCAGGGCATAGCCCCTTCTCTCGGACTCAATTTCATAAGTTCCTTCCTTAAAATTATCTCCTGCAACCGGCCATTCGTTTTTCCACAGTAACGGACGGATGGCCAGTACACTGCGTCCTCCCTGGTCCAGGTCGGCTTCATAATGACACGACATTTTTTCAACTCCGTCTTCAAGAATCATGCGTCCGAAATGTCCCGGTCCGGTAACTCTTCCGCCGGATGCAACAACCATCTTGCCACCACCTTCCAACATACATCTTCCTGTGTTATCCAGGTAAGGACCAGTAATACTCCTGGAACGGCCAACAACAATGTTATAGGTAGAGTTAGCGCCATCACAGCAGGTACCGTGTGTGGCAAGCAGATAGTACCAACCATCGCGATAGATCAAATCGGTGGCTTCACAAACAATGGCTACATCGACGGCTTTATTACCTTCAACGCGCTTACCGGTTTTAGGATCAAGTTCTGCAAGGCGGATAAAACCAAAATAGGTACCATACGTAAGCCACAAGCGTCCAGTGGTAGGATCCAACATAATCCCCGGGTCTATAGCATCACAATCTTCATAACCATCGGATGAAGCAACGACAATAGGTTCTGTATATTTGAAATCGGGTGAATTTGGATCAAGAGTCTTGTTCCACATGGTAAGAATACTGCCTTTATGTCCGCTTGCCGAACCTCCGCCCGTGGCGCCATATACGACCAGGTAGCGATCACCAATTTTGATGGCATCGGGAGCAGCACCTCCGCCAGGCCTTACTGCACCGCTGTTCCAGGTCCAACCATCCGATGAAATCAGCCCGCCACTGCCAGTACCAAATGTGTAGTACTTCCCATCACACTCCACGATTGTTGACGGATCGTGTATGAATGGCCTCCCAACTTGTGCCATTAATGTTCCTGTTAACAACAAAGATAACAAGGTTGTTGCGCCAGCTGTTTTCATTTTCATGATTCAATTTCTATAGAATGAATATTAACATTATTCACAACTAATCGTGTAGTTTTTAATCGGTAATCCTTTTTCATCGATGAAACGGACACAGAAGTCAATCATACCCGGGCCATTGATTACAGCTCCCCTGATGATGTTCTTTCCTTTGTTAAGTGTTAAACGGGATGATGTGCAATTATCCACAACCATGTCCCTGTCGCCCGAAAGCATCAAGACTTCCTTGCCATTCAACCAAAACATGCCTGCTGAATTACACCCTGCCGACAGTCTTAAGTTTTTGATTTCTTCCTCGCAATTGATCACGGTGACAAGCCAAAAGAGTACGCCGTTTTGTGGTTTGTTTACGGCATAGGCGAAACGGTATAACTTGAAGTTGAATATTTTACTGTCCAAAGCATACCATTTCAGTTCACGATCGCCCACTTTTGTTTTCGCACCATCTTTGGGAACTATTAAAAAATCGGTGGAAAAATTGTTGCTATAAATGGTGTTTCTGAGGTAGTTGTCTGTAAATATATTGTTTCTGGCGATGTCTTTTTTGATGGGTTCAAGTACCAGCCAACGTTGAATGAATCCTTTACTATCCGGTGCTTTTTTTTCGCTGGTGGCCGGTGAAAAGAGTGTGGAGAGGGTACGTGTGGTATCGCTTTGAATGGGTGTGATCACCTGGATTGGTTTTTGTCCCTGACCCGGAGCTTGTCCCAGTGCTGTAACGGCACTAGCCTGGACTCCCAGCAAAACGCAGATGGCCATAGCCAAAAGCAAGAACGTGTGTTTTCTGTTCATAGCAGATTCCTTTTAGTTGTGGAGAATGTTGATGTTCCGAAATTTAACATACTATAATACAAACCTATAAAAATAAGTTTGTAAAAAAAGACGCATGTTAAATCAACATGCGTCTTTTTTTTATAAAATAAGCCGTTTTAGTGCGCTTTAAAATTCCATTTGGAATTGTCACTGTTCATATCGAATTCTGCCAATGTGGGCGTGCTGTCTCCAATGGATATCAGCGCCAGTTTCTTATTTGAGTTGGGAACCACCTTGGGCATAATCCGGTAGGTTCCATCGGTCAATTGATCAATTCGCCACAGTTGCTCCGGGGCACCCGTAAATGCCGGAACTGTGATTACTTCTGCCTCGGCTGTTGCTGCCAATGCGCGATCGGTTCCTGCTATTACGATTTTGTAATACGGGCCTCCCAAATATCCGCTTGAATCGGGGGCTGCTGTAATGGTCCATTTCTGATGCGGGCGGAACATGTAATCTCCTATTCTTACACCAATGTTACCGGTG
>JAFGOR010000277.1 GCA_016926375.1 Bacteroidales bacterium | reverse complement strand
GGAACCATTTGTCAACAAACCTGGCCATCTCATCAAAGAAATTTGACATTCAGGGTGATTATTACTTACTTAGCAACGTGATTTATATGAATGAGAAGGCAACTCCGGCCATTTATCGGAATGCGTTATCGGTTTTTTCCCTGCGCCTGACAAAACAGTTTGATTTCTGGAAAATCACCAGCCGGAATAAACTGATTTATCAGAAAAGTGAAAATAGAAGTGTGCTGGATCTGCCTGAAATTGCATTTAGTAACTCAACCTACCTGAAACACCTGTTTAATTTCAGATCAACAGGAGGAAAATTGTTAGCTATGTTAGGATTTGACATGTTTTATAATACAAAATATTATGCCAGTGCTTACATGCCTTCATTGGCCTCGTTTCACAGGCAAAATAATAAAAGAATCGGTAACTATCCATATTTTGATGTCTTCTTAAACCTGCAACTTAAAAGATTCAAGTTTTTTGCGAAAATGGAACACGTAAATTCCGGATGGATTGAACCAAATTACTTTTCAGTATTGCATTACCCAAGGAACAGGCGCGACCTGAAGTTCGGATTGTCATGGACTTTCTACGATTAGGATTGTTCATATCAAGGGGATAAATTGTAAGGGGCGTCGACTTTTCTCCATTTTTTTCTCACTAAATTTAATTATGATTATGATTAAAAAGGTTACATATTTTGTTTTGCTTATATTCCTTGTCAACTCTTGCACCTTTCATAACCGGGAGGTTGAAAAAGAGGATGTGGAACAGGGACTTGAAAGCATTAAGGAAAAAGGCAAGATTACGGTACTTACGGATTACAGCTCTATTGATTACTTCATCTACAGGGGCCAGCCCATGGGCTTCCAGTACGAAATGCTTCAGCAACTGGCCAACCACCTTTCGGTCAGGCTTGAGGTGCGTGTCAGCAGAAGTCTTAACGAAAGCTTTAATTTACTGAGTACCGGAGAAGCGGACCTGATTGCCCAGAATTTGGCGGTAACCAAGGATCGTATGGAACTGGTTGATTTTACAGAACCTCTTGTTCAGTCACACCAGGTTCTGGTTCAACGCAAACCCGAGAACTGGAGAACCATGAAATCCAGAAGTCTGGATGCTTTTCTCATTACCAATCCGGTAAGGCTGAAAGGTCAGACAATATACGCAATGCGCGGATCTTCCGCTGTGTCGAGGCTCAGGAACCTTTCGGAAGAAATTGGCGGCGACATCAACATTATTGAAGTGGACGAAAGCCCCGAACAATTATTTGCCCTGGTTTCTGAAGGTGAGATCCCCTTTACGGTTTGTGATGAAGTAGTGGCTAAGGTAAATGCCCGATATTATCCGGATGTGGACATATCCACTGCCATAAGCCTGCAGCAGGACCTGGCATGGGCCGTCCGCAAAGGATCTTCTTCACTTTTGGATGAACTGAACGATTGGATCTCCGGTTTTGTTCAGTCACCCAAATACAAGAACATCTATGCCAAATACTATGAGAGCAGCAAATCGGCTTCCATGGTTGAAAGCGATTTTTATGCCATCAATACAGGCAGGATCTCTCCTTACGACGACTACTTAAAGCAGTATAGCGAAAAACTGGGTTGGGACTGGCGGCTAATGGCTTCCCTGGTTTATCAGGAATCCAGGTTTAAAAACAACCTTACTTCATGGGCCGGTGCATGGGGCCTTATGCAGTTAATGCCGGCCACGGCAAAGCGGTTTGGCGTCGATACGGTTTCTTCCCCCCGTGAGCAAATTCGTGCAGGAAGTGAATTTATTGTCTGGCTTGAAAAGCTGTTTAAGGATGTTCCTGATAGGGAAGAGCGGGTCAAATTTGTATTGGCTGCCTATAATATAGGCCCCGGACATATTATTGATGCACGCAACCTGGCAAAGAAAAATGGTGCTGATCCCAATGTATGGGATAACAATGTAGCCCGGTTCCTCCTTTCAAAAGCTGAACCCCGGTTTTATAACGATCCTGTTGTCAGGTTCGGCTACTGCAGAGGCACGGAAACATTCAAGTATGTTTCGGAGGTCATGGAACGTTTCGAACATTATAAAAATATTGTGGAAAAATAACATGAATTTTTGAGGCATGCCCTGACATGTTCTGAATGCTAAGCCTGCCTGCTGGCAGGCAGGCGTAGTCTCCCGACTACGCTTTTTTTTATTTTTTATACACCCTCCTGCTTAATTTCCCTGCAAACCTCCAAAAATTCACACACAATCATCGCGGTGGCTCCCCAAACATGATGTCCCTGAATATCATAATAGGGAACCCGGGTATCCACCCCGGCAATGTTCATGATCTCTGATTTGCAGGTCCCCGGATCCATGAGGTGTTCCAGTGAGGTCTCAATGATATACTGCACCTCACGGGGATCATGCCTGAAATCGGGCCGCAGGGGCATTGTGCCAACATACGGAAATACATCAACGTGGCTTACCGGTATGTGCAGGGTGGTCAGATTCCCGATGATGCGTACCCCGTTGGGCTGAATTCCGGTTTCTTCCGCGGCTTCTCTTAAAGCGGTAAATTTTGTGTTGCCGTCACTTGTTTTGTACATTCCTCCCGGAAGGCTCACCTGTCCGCTATGAATTCCTTCATATTCGGCCCTTTTAATAAAAAGGGTATGTACTGTTTTCTCTGCCGGATATAGTAAAAGAAGCACCCCGCTGTTCCTGAGCGGCATGTCTTGCATAACAGGGCGCCTTACTGCGGGCGACATCCGGTTGTGAGCATCAAAGCCGGGTAGCGGTTTTTTCAACCTTGCTTCCAGTTTTTCAATCCAACTCCTGCTTACCCGCATTCAGTCAAACCTTATTGTTTTTGAAGGATCAATCCGCGAGATAACCATCGAAGGTAAAATCAGCACTGTAAGCGTGATGATCAGCGTACCTGCGTTCAACAGCAAAAGATGCCACAGGTTGAAGTTAACAGGAACATATTCCAGGAAATAGGATTCCGGATTCAGGGTAATCACTTTGAAATAATACTGCAAAAGGCATATCCCGATGCCGGCGAGATTCCCCCAAAACAAGCCTTTTGTCATCAGGTAAACCGACTGGTATAAAAAGATACTCCGTATTCCCCTGTTGTTCATTCCCAGCGCTTTCAGTATGCCAATCATGGTGGTTCGGTCCAGAATGATGATCAGCAACCCGGAAATCATGTTAAAGGCCGATACAATCAGCATGAGTCCGAGCAGTACCCATACATTTTTATCTATTAGTCCCAGCCAGTCGAAAATCTGAGGATACCTGTCGCGTACATTGATTACCCGCAATTTGGAACCGTCGTCCTGGAATTGCACGCCGGCCAAACTGAAAACTTCAGAGGTCACTTCATCCAATCGGGAGTAATCGTTAATCAGAATTTCAAAACCCGAAATCCGGGTGCTGTCCCAGTTATTCAGGCTCTGAAGATGCCCGATATCCACCAGGAGAAACGATTTATCGAATTCGATCAGACTCGTTCGGTAAATCCCCGATACGGTGAATGAGCGGCCCCGCGGGCGATCGTCAATAAAATACATGGCAAATCGGTCACCGGGTTTCAGTTTCAACAAATCGGCAAAGTATTTCGAAATAACTACACTATCGGTTTTTTCACTGTCGTTTACTTGAAAAGGTTTCCCTTCAACCATATTGCCTGAAAAGAAACTCCAGTCAAAATCGCTGCCAACCCCTTTTGCTATAGCCCCCTGAATGCCTGCCTTGGTTTTGATGATGCCGGGTTTGGTGGCAAAAACCTGTACATGTCTGATGCCGGGCAATTCATCAAGCAACGGAAGAAAAGGCTGGTTTCTGGAAATGGGACTGGTTTCATAGGAATTGTTGGCGTCGTAATTGATGATCTGAATGTGAGAACCAAAACCGATAATCTTCTTGCGGATCTCACTTTTAAAGCCTGTTACAGTGGCTACGGCAATAATCATTACCGCCAGGCTCAATGCAATGCCAATTACGGATATGCGGATAACCGGCCCTGAAAAGGAGGACCGCTCTCCATTAGCGAAGGTCAGTCGGGTTGCTATGAATAATCCGGTTTTCAAAGCTTGTTTATACTGTGGTTTCAAAGATATTAATTATTGTAGTAATTTTAACGATTGTCATTCAGGGCAACCTGGCCAAAAAAATTCAAGCAATGATTTGTTGGAAGCCTAAGACGGCGCATGTACTGCTTTTTTTGTCAGTCTTTTATGCTGCCTGCGCTGGTACACCGCCGGAACTTACCGTAAAACCGGGAGCTACTCAAACATCCGAATATCTTCCCCTGCTAAACGGTAAATCAGTTGCTCTGGTTGCCAATCACACTTCAATTATCGGTAATACGCATTTGGCGGATTCCCTGATCCGGTCGGGAATTTTCGTGAAGAAAATCTTCAGTCCGGAGCATGGATTAATCGGACATGCCGGAGCCGGTGATCTCATTCAGGATGGCACCTATGGCACCACGGGCATACCCGTAATCAGTCTTTACGGAGAAAAAAAGAAACCAGCACCCGGGGATCTGAACAACATAGATATAGTGGTTTTCGATATGCAGGATGTGGGTGTTCGCTTTTATACCTATATCTCCACGCTTCACTATGTAATGGAGGCCTGCGCTGAAAACAACAAACCGCTTTTGTTACTCGACCGGCCCAATCCCCTGGGACATTTCGTGGATGGTCCTTTGTTGGAACCGGCCTTTCAGTCTTTTGTCGGCATGCATCCCATTCCTGTTGTGTACGGGATGACCATTGGGGAACTGGCAGCCATGATCAACGGTGAAGGCTGGCTGGCAGGCGGAATTAAATGCAAGTTGAAAGTAATTCCCTGCCTGAACTACAACCATGACTCCCTTTACCGGTTGCCTGTGAATCCTTCACCCAACCTGAATTCCATGGAGGCCATATATTTGTATCCTTCCTTGTGCTTTTTCGAAGGCACCATCATGAGCCTGGGAAGGGGCACCGATTTTCCTTTCCGGGTGTTTGGTCATCCTGATTATCCCGATACAGCTTTCTTCTTTGTCCCGAAACCAAACATCGCCAACAAAGCACCTCTTTTTGTTAACCAAACCTGCTTTGGAACCGATTTACGGAAACTAACCGCCGGACAACTTGCGCAGATGAAGGAGATCAACCTGGAATGGCTTGTTGATGCATACCAGGCTATGGGGAGCAATAAGAGTTTTTTTACAACCTATTTCAATAATCTTGCCGGTACTGCCCAAATGAAGAAGCAGATTCTGGCCGGAAAAACAGCAGCTGAAATTCGCCAAACCTGGCAGGCGGACCTGGAGCGGTTCAGGGTGCTGCGCAAGAAGTATTTACTTTATAACGATTTCAGATAAGCAGATGTCGCAGGTTGCAGAAGAACATATCGTTGTTAATGGTAATTGCAGGCTGACAGTAAAAATTTATCCGCGGCCGGATTCGGAATCGGTAATCCTGCTGCACGGAGGCCCGGGTGTGCCCGATGAAATGACAGAGGTAAGGGAAATTCTGGCTGAAAAGCTGCAGGTGATCACCTTTGACCAGCGGGGAATCGGGATGAAAGATGTGGACGGATTGAGTTTTGATATGGCCGCTTTCATCAGCGACATCAACAGCATAGCCGGTTATTTTAACCTTGAGGTATTCCACCTGCTTGGGCATTCCTGGGGCGGTTTGTATGCGCAATTGTATGCACGCGATTTTCCGCAGCGAATCCTGAGCCTGTTTTTATGCAGCCCTGCTTCGGGAACAGGCAGTCAGTGGGAGGAAACAGAACGCGAGGTTTTTCAATACAATAAAGAACGGTCAACACTGGCTGAATGGATCGGCATGGGGTTGAATACTGCCATGGGGTTATTGGGCAACCAACAAGCATACCGGAGGCTGTTCAGGCAAATTATCATCAACTACCACAAAGGATACGGGGTAGAACCACCTGATGAAAAAAAGCTGGCGCGAATCAACTCCAGGGCCGGTACAAAAACACGTTTGGCTATTAAAAAGCATCCTCCGCTGGGGGCATTTGGAAAAACACCTTACCCGGTGATCATTACTTACGGGCAATTTGACGCCTACGGCAAAAGCCGGCGATGGGTTATCAACCGGTTTCCCGGCGCACAATTGGAAATAATTCCCGGTTCAGGCCATACGCCCTGGAAACACAACCTTGCTGAGTTCAAAAAGGTATTACTTACTTTCTATCGATAAACGAGTTTAAAGCAGTGTGGCTTTTAGCTTAATCTGCGCACCCTGGTAAAGTCGCGATACCGGGCATTTTTCCTTGCTGGCTTTGGCCAGTTCTTCAAATTTTGCCTCGGTTAAGCCCGGACATTTTACCTGGCAGTCCAGTTCAATGGTGGTGATAACCGGGCCGATGTCGTCGTTTCCCAGATGTACTTTGGCCGTGGTTTCAATGCTTTCGGGCACCAGTTTTTCAGCGCTGATGAGCGCTGACAGAAACATGGAATAGCAACCGGCCTGGGCTGCACCCACCAGCTCCTCGGGGTTTGTTCCTGCTCCGTTCTCAAAACGGGAGACAAATGTATAAGGGCCGTTATAGTTGCTGAAAGTCATCACACCCTTACCCTCTTTCAGGGTGCCGTTCCATTTTGCTTTTGCAGTGCGTGTTGCCATAAGTTTGTATTTAATGATTTATAAAAAAGTAACACGGATGTGCTGCATTTGTTCAATTCAGGTACACCCCGACGGGGT
>JAFGOR010000276.1 GCA_016926375.1 Bacteroidales bacterium | reverse complement strand
ACATCTTACAACTTATAACATCTTCATTATTAACGATAAATGAGCATTAGCTTGACGGCTATGCCGCTGCGCCTTCGCGTAGCCGCTACGGCAGAGCAAGGCCAGAGGGGATATGACATTTCTTAAACTCACCTTAAATTATTAAAGCGAGTTCCTTGTTCTAAAGAAAAAATCCTTAAGTTGACTGCTACGATAACAAACTACTCTCACCGCAATCAGAACACATACATCAACCTTGTTCAGCATTTGGCGTTTATGTGTATATTTGCCATATGCAGTCACCTGTTCCCAATAATGCCGAAATCCTGAGTGCTTCAGCCATAAGCAGAATTGTATCTGCATTGGCTGAGCAGAAAACATTGCATGAGAAACTACAGGATATTTGTGGAATCTTGGCTGAAGCCTTTGATTTTACCGGTGAGGTTTCCGCCCGCATTGTGTTTGAAAACAAGACATACTGCAACACATCATTCAGGGAAACCGATCAGGTTTTCAGCCATTCATTTGCAACACCCGATGATTCAAAAGGAGAAATCCGGCTTTTTTTTCCGGCAGGTAAAACCATCGAAGAAAAGGGTGTTACCGGCGACCATGTGAATCATTTCATGGCTGAGACCGCCATGCTGATCAGCAACGCAAGCGCTGCCATCAGGCTCTCCAGGTTGCTTTACGATAATACAGAAAGACTGAAGGAACTGAAAGGCATCAGGCGTACCACCGAGGTACTGAGCAAAGGAAATTCCCTGGAGGCATCACTTATGGAAATTTGCTCCTTTCTCCCGGAAGCATGGCAGTTTCCATCGCATTCTGCGGCACGCATCACCTATGGCGATAAGGTATTCACCAGCCGGCAATTCACCGAAACCGACTGGGTACAGAAACAGATTTTTGAAACTCCTGACAATCAAAAAGGCAGCATTGAAATTTTTTACCTGAAGGAATTTCCGGTTGCAGATGAGGGTCCCTTTTTAAAAGAGGAAAGAGATTTGATTGACAACCTTGCAGCACTCATCTCAGGAACAGTGTCCAGGCAATCGTTGCGCGAGCTGCTTTCACAAAACACCGAGAGGTTAAAAGAACTCAGAGGTATTAACCAGACTTCGAAGATTTTAAAGGAAAGCAAATCAATCAGCGAATCGCTGAAACTGATATGCTCCATTCTTCCTGATGCATATCAATATCCCGATGATACTGCTGTGCGAATACGCTATGAGAATCTGACATTTACCAGCAGGGACTTCAGGGAAACCAGGCATGTGCAGCAGCAGGAGTTTGATACACCTAACGGACACAGGGGAATAATAGAAGTGTTCTATCTGAAGGATTTTCCGGAAGCCGATGAAGGTCCTTTCCTGGATGAAGAAAGAAATTTACTGATCAACCTGGCGGGCCTTATTGCCGGATCGGCATCAAAGGATATCCTGAATAATCTCCTGTATGAAAACAGGGAACGATTGAAAGAGCTGCATGTAATCAATCATACTTCCTATATCATTAACCAGGGAAGACCTATTGATGAAACGTTGCAGAAGATCTGCTACATCATGCCCCGGTCATGGCAGTATTCGCGTTATACTGCAGTGCGGATTACCTATGAAGGCAGAATATATGCCAGCAGGGACTTTAAGGAAAGCCCGTGGGTGATGCAGGAATCATTTGTGACTTTCGATAACTTCCTGGGTGTGATTGAAGTCTTTTACCTGAAAGAATTTCCGCAGTCGTTTGAAGGACCTTTTCTGAAAGAAGAAAGGCAGCTGATCATCAACCTGGGTAAGCTGATCTCCGGATATATCAACAGCTACAAGGGTAAGGAAATTTATTCGAAAACCGGACTCGAAAAGACACAACCCTATGATTCAGGGGAATACCGGCAGACGCTCATTAAAAACAAGCGCCCTTTGCAGTTGTTTTTTAACCAACAGGCACTTGATAAGTACATTTACCTTGACATGATGAAGTACAAGGTGAAAGAAATACTTTTTGTGGCCACTCTTTATGACGCATTTGTTCTGGAGAACGAGGACAGTTTCTTTGAGCAGTTCATGGGAATCATCTATCAGTACAGCCTTTTTTCACTGCCCAGGATAACCGGGGTAAGCACAACTGAAGATGCGCTGGATGTGCTTGATACTGCAAGGTTTGACCTGGTTATTCTGATGGTTGGTATAGATAGGGAGTCACCTGTTTCATTGAGCGAAAAAATCAGGCAAAAGAAACCAACATTACCCATATACATGTTGCTGAACCAGAAAAGCAACATCTGTTATTTTGAGGAACTGATGCCCTCGCTCATCTCAATCAACAAGCTTTTTGTCTGGAGCAGCAATTCACAGATCTTTTTTGCCATTGTCAAGTCGATTGAGGACGAGGCAAATGTGGAAAATGATACACGGATAGGACTCGTTAGGATAATCCTCCTGGTGGAAGACTCTGCGTTGTACTATTCAAAATACCTGCAGATGCTTTATTCCATCGTTTTCGACCAGGTACAGCAGGTGCTTCCGGAGGTGGAAAAAAATGAACTCGACAAGATCTGCAAGATGCGGTCGAGGCCTAAAATATTACATGCCCGGAATTATGAGGACGCCATGCTCATATTCAATAAATATAAGGATTACATGCTGTGTGTAATCTCCGACGTGGAATTCGAAAGAGAGGGCGTGCCTGATAAGACTGCCGGAGTGAAACTCATCAAATACATCAAATCACACATACTCAATCTCCCAATCATTTTACAGTCATCTGAGATGAGCAATGAGCAGCTGGCGCGAAGTCTGAATGTGGGTTTTATCAACAAGAATTCCGATACGCTGCTGGGTGACCTGAAGAATTTTCTTACCTACTACCTCGGATTTGGTGATTTTGTATTCCGAAACCGTGAAGGAAAACCAATTGCTGTAGCCAAATCGCTCAGGGAATTTGAAGCGTTGCTTTCCGTAATTCCCGATGAGACTTTCTACCTGCATGCACTTGAAAATCAATATTCACTGTGGCTAATGGCCAGGGGAGAGATTGACCTGGCCAGGATAATCAATCCCATGCGAATAGGCGACATTAAAGATGTTAAGGAATCGCGCAGGATTTTCATTGATACCTTAAGAAAATTCCGTGAGGAAAAGAAGAAGGGCAAGGTGCTCAGTTTTGATGAGACCGCTACAATGGACGAAAAGAATATTGTGTCGTTTGCCAGCGGATCGTTTGGCGGAAAGGGCAGAGGCCTTGCTTTTATAAATGCACTGGTATACAATATCGACTTCGGAGCTGTTTGTAATGGAATAAACATCAAAACACCCATCACCGCCATAATCGGCACCGATGAATTTGAGTATTTCATTGAAATAAACAGCCTTCATGAGCTGGTAATCCGACCTGAGGCCACTTATCAGGAAATCCGGCAGGCATTCGTGAAGGCAAAACTGTCACAGAACCTGGTAAAAAAGCTTGAATTCTTTGTCGACCAAATTGAAAAACCAATTGCCGTAAGGTCATCAAGCCTTTCAGAAGACTCCCTGACGCAGCCTTTTGCAGGCGTATTCGACACCTACATTATTCCAAACAACAGGAGTGATAAGAAGAAGGTTCTTGAGAACCTGATGATGGCCGTTAAACTGGTCTTTGCTTCTGTGTATTCAGATAATTCCAGAACCTATTTCCAGGCAATCCGCCACCGCGTGGAAGATGAACGTATGGCAGTTGTACTTCAGGAACTGGTAGGTAACCAGTATGAAAACTACTACTACCCGCATATCAGCGGTACTGCCCAATCCTATAATTACTACCCGGTGGCCCACATGAAGCCCGAGGAAGGTTTTGCTGTGGCTGCAGTGGGACTGGGCTCCTATGTTGTTGAAGGATGGCGTTCTTACAGGTTCTCTCCCCGGTATCCGAAGATTGAAATGTACACCAATAAGGATCTGCTGAACAGTTCGCAGCGGAAGTTTTATGCTTTGAATACGATGAAAGGGGAGGTGGATTATGTTACAGATGGCGAACTCGCGTCCCTTGAACTCCTTGATATTGAGGTTGCGGAAAAGCATGGAACCTTGGCGCACTGTGCATCGGTTTATAATTCAGACAATGACCTCATTGAACCCGGATTGTCCCAGGCAGGGCCAAGGGTAATCGATTTCGGAAATATCCTGAAGTTCCATTATATCCCGCTGGCTGAAACAATTGACATCATGCTGGGTACCATTGAAGATGCTTTGGGATCACCGGTTGAGATTGAATATGCGGTTGATTTGAACAAGGGAGAAAACGGTCTGCCCTCATTTTACCTGCTTCAGATTAAACCTCTGGTAGGTAATCAGTTGAGCGTGAATATCGATTTCAGCAAGATAGATAGGAACAGCATCCTGCTGTACACAGAATCAAGCCTGGGCAATGGTGAAATTAATCACATTCAGGATATCGTTTTTGTAGATGTTGAAAAGTTTGATAAGCTGAAAACGTATGAGATTGCCCAGGAGGTAGAAGGAATCAACAATTATATGAACAAGCAAAATCAAGAATATATTCTGATCGGGCCTGGCCGCTGGGGAACCCGCGATCCTTTTCTGGGCATACCGGTAGTGTGGTCGCAGATATCAGGTGCCCGGGTTATTGTGGAAGTAAGCCTGGCTAATTTTCCGCTCGATTCTTCATTGGGTTCGCATTTTTTTCATAATGTCACTTCCATGAATATTGGTTATTTTTCGGTTCTCGACACCTCAATGACCGACTTCATCAACTGGGAGATACTGCAGGAAAGCGAAACCATGCAACAAACAAAATACCTGAAGCACATCAGGTTTTCTCAGCCGTTGAAGGTGCTCATGAATGGGAAGCAAAAGAAATCGGCGATCGTTTTCAATCCTTAATATCAAGATACTTATGATTAGGTTGGGGATATACGATGAAATGAAGATTACACTTGAAGGCATCTGCGAACTATTCAACTCCGCAGATGAAATGGAGGTTGTCCTCCAAACCCACCTTCCTGAAGAATTACTGGAAGGATTGAAACAAGATCCGGTTCATATCCTGATCATCAATGTACACACCTTTGATTCGCAGTTTACCGGCTTGATGCTAAATGTTTCTTTGTCATTTCCGAAAACCAGGGTTCTGATCATTTCGGCAAATAATGATGAAGAATCCGTAATGAAATCAATTAAGGCCGGTGCCAAAGGATTTTTGTCCAGGGATACCTCGCGCAGCGATTTGCTGCAGGCCGTACTTACCATCAGGAGCGGTCATGAATATTTCAGCAACTCCATAACCCTGTTGCTGCTGAACAAGTACATCAAGAAAATCAAGAGCGATGATGATCGGCTCGACATTAAAAGTTTAAGCACCCGGGAAGTTGAAATAATGAAAATGTGGGGGAACAGCAATACAAACAAGGAAATTGCCGACAAACTCTTCATCAGCGTAAGAACCGTAGAAACGCACAAGAACCACATCATGCAGAAGCTCAACCTGAAAACCTCCGTGGACATGGTGAAGTTTGCCATTCGGAATAATATTATTGATTTGTAGCTATGAGCTACGAGCTGTGAGCTGCGAGCTACAAGCTATGAGCCAATGGCTAAAAGCCAAAAACCACGATTGCCGTTACACTGGCCCTGCCTGACCGGCGGGGTTAAAACCCCAAAAAAGAGAGAATTACCCTTTTATATACCCCGGCATGAATGCCGGGGCTATTGATGGGAAAAGCATATATCACTAGCCTCTGAATGCCGGGGCTATTGATGGGAAAAGCGCCTATCACTAGCCTCGATCTTCAGAGGCTGTGTGAAAATTCAAAAATTGGGGATTTGGGAATCAATATTCCCTCCACGGGGCTACATTTGGGGTTAAAACCCCAAAAAAAGAGAGAATCACCCTTTAAATACCCCGGCATGAATGCCGGGGCTATTGATGGAAAAAGCGCCTATCACTATCCCCTTAATGCCGGGGCTATTGATGAAATAAGCGCCTATCACTAGCCCCGGCATTCATGCCGGGGTTTCAGGGCGGTTATTATTAGGTTAGCAGGGCTTTAGCCCTAAAGCCTAAAATCTCTTTACGTAAAACACGTAATCTCATACGTATATCTCGGCATTCATACCCCTTCCAACATCATTTATATCAATAGTTTATACATTTGTAGCTGCGAGCTATGAGCTACGAGCTATGAGTTACAATATTTCAAACCAGGGATATTCAGCTCGCAGCTGGCAGCTCGCAGCTGGCAGCTTGCAGCTTGCAGCTGGCAGCTTGAAAAGCATCTTTATAAATCTTAAAACACGCATAATATGGCTGATTTACTTGATGTAAAAGTGAACGATTTCATGGCTAAAGTGATAGCCAAAAATCCGGGTGAAACCGAGTTTCATCAGGCAGTGAAAGAAGTGGTGGAATCCATCATGCCCTTTATTGAAGAAAACCCGAAGTTTAGACATGGAAAAATTCTCGAGAGAATTACAGAGCCCGAACGGGTTATCCTGTTCCGCGTACCCTGGATTGATGACAAGGGTGAAATACAAATCAACAAAGGATATCGCATTGAGATGAACAGTGCCATTGGCCCTTATAAAGGTGGCCTTCGTTTCCACCCCACGGTGAATCTGGGCATCCTGAAATTTCTTGCTTTTGAGCAGGTATTTAAAAACAGCCTCACCACCTTGCCCATGGGCGGTGGAAAAGGAGGTTCCGATTTCGATCCCAAGGGCAAATCAGACAATGAGGTAATGCGTTTCTGCCAGAGTTTCATGACTGAATTATCCAGGCATATCGGACAGGATACTGACGTACCTGCTGGTGACATTGGCGTTGGTGGTCGCGAAATAGGCTATATGTTCGGCCAGTACAAACGCATTCGCAACGAGTTTACAGGTGTTCTTACCGGTAAGGGACTGGAGTGGGGTGGTAGTCTGATCCGGCCTGAAGCAACAGGTTACGGCTCGGTATACTTTGCTGAAGAAATGCTGAAGACACGCAACGAGAAAATTGCAGGTAAAACTGCAGCTGTCTCCGGTTCAGGCAATGTAGCACAGTACACTGTGGAGAAATTGCTGACCCTGGGCGCCAAAGTGCTTACCCTTTCCGATTCATCAGGATATATTTATGATGCCGAAGGTATTACCACTGAAAAACTGGCATGGGTAATGGATCTGAAGAATAACCGTCGTGGCCGCATTCAGGAATATGCTGATAAATACGGCGCCAAGTACTATGAGGGACAGCGTCCCTGGTCGGTGAAGTGCGACATGGCTTTCCCCAGTGCCACACAAAATGAGATCAATGCCGAAGATGCTGATAAGTTGTGCAAGGGTGGCTGTATGGTTGTTTCCGAAGGAGCCAACATGCCTTCCACACCGGAAGCTGTTGAAGTATTCCTGAAGGAACGGATCCTTTACGGTCCGGGTAAAGCTGCCAATGCAGGTGGTGTAGCCACATCAGGATTGGAAATGACACAAAACTCCATGCGTTTGCCCTGGTCGAGAGAAGAAGTTGACCAGCGGCTTCATGAGATCATGATTAATATTCATGCAACCTGCGTAAAATATGGCCGTGAATCAGACGGTTATATCAATTATGTGAAGGGTGCCAATGTGGGTGGCTTCATAAAGGTTGCCAATGCCATGATGGCCCAGGGTGTGGTTTAATCGCTCAATACCGAATGCTAAGCGTAGTCTCCCGACTACGCTTTTTTTTTCTGTTTAATCGCGCTGCTTTCTTCATTATCTTTGTACCATGAAACGCTTTGTAATTGGCGATATTCATGGTGCCCACAAGGCACTGGTGCAATGCCTTGAAAGAGCTGAATTCGACAAGCGGAAGGATCTTCTGATCTGCCTTGGTGATTTATCTGATGGCTGGCCCGATTGCTACCAGGTGATCGAAGAGTTGCTAACCGTTTCCAAACTTGTATTGATTAGAGGAAACCATGATGTATGGCTTTCGGCATGGTTCGAAAAGGGAGATGCGCCGGACATCTGGCTGAGCCAGGGAGGCAGTTCCACCATTCATTCCTATACTACGCTTGTCCCTGAAACGCATAAGCAAATATTGCGCACTGCCGTCAAGTATTACATTCTTGACGACATGCTTTTTGTACACGGCGGGTATGACACAAAAAAACCCATTGAAGAGCAGGAAGAGGACCAGTTGATATGGGACCGGTCGCTGGTGGAACACGCCCTGATGCACCGTCACTTCAGGGATAATAACCAGCTCACCAAATACAAAAAAGTATTTGTTGGGCATACGCCTACCCTTGTTTACAAATCAACACTTCCCATAGAGGCTTATGGCGTGGTGATGATGGACACCGGAGTGGGTTTTTCGGGCGGTGTGTTAACCATTATGGATATTGATTCCGGCAATTACTGGCAAAGCGACCCGGTGAACATCCTATATCCCGGATTCGGTGGAAGATGATCTTAAAAAAAACAAGGGAAAGCTATACTGTAACAGCTTTCCCTTGCATAGGCTTACGCACACTGTTCTATCAAAAGCCTTTATGAGGCCTTTTTGTTTCGCGAAAAAATTCTGGAAAAGAATCCCAGCTTCCGATCGTCGGTGTAATATTTTGTATTATAACCGTATTTATAAGATTCTCTTCTAATATTCAAATCATTGATGAGTATTGATACATTGGTAATTTTGTTGTTTTCCAATGATTTGGTTGTTATTCTGAATGCTTCAATAATGGTTTTGTCAATTCGGGCCACGAAAATGTTCAGATCGGTATGTTTCATCAACAAAAGGGTTTCGGCAAGAATGCCGGCAGGAGCAGAGTCGATGATGATATAGTCATACATCTCTTTCAGTTTGTCAATTAATTCACCGGTTCGTTCTGAAGCAATGAGTTCTGCAGGATTTGGAGCAGCCGGACCGGCTGAAATCAGGTCCAGATTTTCAATATGAGTCGGGAGTATGATATCTTCAATAATTGCTTTATCAATCAGGTAAGAACTGATGCCGATCATGTTGGTCGAGTTGAATTCCTGATGAATTTTTGGCCGTCTCAAATCAAACTCCAGCAATATGGTTTTATGCCCGTTCAGCGCAAAAACTGAAGCCAGGTTAATGGAGCAGAATGATTTTCCTTCACCGCTGGTAGATGATGTTAATAAAAGAACCTGACGCTTGCCGCCTTCAGAAAAGAATTGAAAATTGGTTCTGACAGCACGGAATGATTCAGTAACAGACGAATTGGGGTGGTCGTTAACAACCATTGTTGAACGGTGATAATTGTGGAATATGCGCCCCAAAATTGGAAAATTACTCAGGTTTTCTATAGTTTCGGCTTCAATAATGGTGGTGTTAAGGAAATCCTTAATCATAATAAAAGAAGTGGGCAAGAGCAAACCCAGGAACAGTGCAATGATATAATTCAGGTTTCGCTTTGGAGATGTTGCACGAGATGTAGCTACAAACGCTGCATCAACTACTTCATAATCTGGTATACTTGACGCCTTGGCAATCTGAGCTTCAGCTCTTTTTTGCATGAGAAAGGTATAAACAGCATCATTAAGGGTAAATTTCCTTTCAATACCCCTGAGCTGTAATTCAGTTTTCGGCATCTGCGCCATCTGACCAGTTGCTTTATTCATCCGGTAGTTGATCTCATTCAATGAAATGGTCAGCGTATTCAGCGTATTTTTAACCGTTTCCAGAATGGTCTTTCTCATGTTTTCGATTCTGGCCACAATATCAGCAAGATAAAGATTCTGCTGACTGGTAGAATTCTTCATTATGCTGGCTCTTTCGCTGTTAAGGTTGATTAATTGCGTCACAAGGCTGGAAAGCATTGGATCTACAACATTAGCCGTTGATGGAGCCGGAATATCAGACAGTTCATTGCTGTTTGCAAGATAATGATTCAGGTATTCATAATACTTTTTTTGAACACTTAAAGCAGCTTTTTCATTCTCCAGCTTGTTTAATTGTTCAAATACCTGTTGCCCCTGGAAGCTTAAATCCATGAGACCCAGTGTTGATCTGAAGTTTTTCAGGGCCGATTCGGCAAAGCTCAATGAATCAGCAATGTCCGAAATCTGTGAGTCAATAAAGTCAATGGTGCTGAGCGCGGTTTTATTCTTTTTATCGAGACTTTTTCCAAGGTAAGCGGAAGTCAGATTATTGAGAAAATCAGTAATTCTTTGCCTGTTTGTGCCCGTTAAGGTAACTCTTATGAGTGTTGATCTCTCTGAAGTTGTTTCAGTGAGCAATGCTTTCTGATACCGGAGAGCAAGTTCATTATTGTCATTCATCATAAAATACAATCTCCTGCCTCTGGTAAAATCTTTTGAAAAGCTCGATGTTTTCTGTATTCTGAAATTGAAATACCTGGATTTGATGTCATCACCAAACCTAAATCTTTGCTTATATGTTATGTTTGGCGCCCTGGAAATTACCAGGTCATCAATATAGTTATATAAAGCCACATTATCTCCTTCTGCTTCAACAAGGATATCGGTCTCATTTAAGATAGTTACGAAAAAATTAAGATTAACAGCTTGTGGAACAGATGGGTCAACGATTACTTCAATGGGCGATTCCCTATAAAGTTCGGTTTTTCTACAGAAGGGAGTATTGAATAAAAGATCGCTGAATATCGACTGGCTGGCTGCAAAATACGATACTTTAAGATCGGTTTCGTTGATTACCCTTTTGAGAAGGGTAAATGATTTTATGATCTCAAGCTCGTTATCAATGTTTTCTTTGACGTTGAACATGCCAAAACTTTGAAAGAGATCGTTGGCCGAGCCAAGTGATTTTGTCTTATCGTCTTCATTGAGGTATAATGTAGTTGCATTTTTGTATACAACCGGGGCATATTTATTATAAATAAATGCTCCTATCAAAAGAATAACTGATATAATAATATAGGACTTTCTGTAAACATATAATCTTTGAAAGACTTTTTTATAGTCGAGATTGCTTGTGAACATGTCCTGGTTATCTTTCATTTTCATAATGTTATTTTAATTCCCGAATTAAAAGAACGATGGATAATGTAGAGGCTACAGAAGAAATTAACGTATAGGTAATACCCAGTGCATAGTCACGCAGGCTCCTGTATTTGGCTTTAATGGGATTTATGATCAGGATATCATTGGGCAAGAGATAATAGTATTCCGATGAGGCAATATTCTTTTTGGTAAGGTCGAGGTAGTAATACTTAATCACATTGTCTTTTTCGCGCACCAACGTCACATTTGACAAATCGCCGAAACCCGAAGTGCCTCCGGCAAAGCCAATGGCCTGAAACACGGTTACTTTTTCATCGAAAAATGAATGTTGCCCGGGACGGTTCACTTCTCCCAGCAGGGTGATTTTGTTGCTGACAAAGCGCACCATCACCGAAATGTTGTTGAGGTAAATCTGTAACGATTTTTCAATTTTTTCCCTGGCCTGGCTTATGGTCAGGTCCTTTACATTGATATTTCCGATAAAAGGAACAGTTATGTTACCACGGGCATCAACAGCATAACTAAGTAATTCGGTATCAACATTATAGCTTCTCTCGTTGAAAATACTGTTTGTTTTTTCATCCAGGCTATAAACTTTAATATACAGATAATCAAAAGGCTGAATAGTTTTTTCTGACCGGTCGTTGAAATAGTCATTTTTCACGGCGCCATCGGTACCATCGACTACGAATTTCAACTTGTGCACCGGTGCGCAAGAAGTCAAAAAATACACACAACATATAAGCGCAATAGCAACGCCTGGGTGAACGGATGTCAGATTTTTCATAATATGGTTTTATAGGAGCATCATCGATGCTAATTTAGGATAAAAAACAATACCTGCTGCGCTGTAGTTTAATTTATCGAAATCGAAAAGTGGAATCATTGCTGTAAACGCAATTCTAGTATCCGGTACCGTAAATAACAGTTTTTATTGTTTTGAAGAACAACTGAAGATCTTTTTTAACGGACCAGTTTTCAATGTATTGGATATCCAGTTTCATCCAGTTATCGAATACAACTTCGTTACGGTTGGGTATGATTTGCCAGGTACAGGTTATTCCGGGCTTAACTGACAACCTGCGCAGGTGCCAGCGCTCGTATTTTTCAACTTCAGAAGGCAGGGGAGGCCGGGGACCAATCAACGACATTTCACCTTTTAATACGTTAAACAATTGCGGAAGTTCATCCAGACCGGTTTTTCTCAATATCCTGCCAATGGTGGTTATTCTGGGGTCGTGCTTGATTTTAAAGGTAGGACCATCACTTTCGTTCATGGCTTCGAGCTGGGCCTTAAGTGCTTCGGCATTCTGCACCATGGTGCGGAATTTGTATATGTAAAATTTCCGGCCGCGCAAGCCTACTCTTTCCTGCCTGAATATTATCGGGCCCTTTGATGTTAATTTGATGGTAATGGCAATGAAGAGCATGATGGGTGAAGCGAAGAAGATTATTATGAATGAGATCCAGAAATCACTGAACGATTTCCAGGCCAGCGCGTGCCTGTTTCTGGGTGTGTTCTTAACTGTAATGAAAGGTGTTTGTTCAAGATGCATCAGCTCAGAACCGGATTGCATGTTCTTTAAAGAATTTGCCTGAATTCTGAGTGTTACTCCAATTTCTTCACAGGTTTCCACCAGATCCCTTATTTTCTCTTCTGTTACAATACTTTTGCTGTATACCACCTCGTCAATGATATCAAAATCAAGAATGTTCTTGATATTTATTTTATCAGGGTATATGCGGATTGCATCACCAAATCTCTTTCTGATCCAGGCCGAGTCGCTTATGATCATCAATATTCGGAAGCCCCATTCTTTGTGCTCTATAATGGATTCTATTAACTTTTCAGATTTCTCATCGGCATAGAGAATGATATTGCTGACATTTCTGCCGTTAGCCCTGAAGTTTTTGAAAACCCTGAATGTGATCATCCTGAATGAGTACAGCACGATTAAATTGATGAGTGAAAAAGAAACAATCACATAGTGGCTGAAATTCTGAAGATTGAATATGTGTTTATATAGGAACAATAAAGCGAAACCTATGAAGCTGAAATTAACGAAACTCATGAAAATGGTCAGATGCGATCTGGTTTGAGGTATGCTGGCCAGGTTCGAAGTATACAGGAGGATGATCCATGTTGGAATAATTAACCCCAGCATTGCCCAATAATCCCAGGTAAATGTAAAGTATTCGGTATAAAAAAGATCGGTTAAGAAATAAGCCAGAAAATAGGAAATAACAGTAAAAACAATATCTAATACAGAAAAAAGTGAATTGAAATCTTTCTTTTGGCGAATAACTTTTGTCATGGCTAAAGGTTTAGTCTGAAATACGAAGCAAAAATAGTGAGTTAATTACAGAAAGGTTACATTAAACAGCCCTATTTTCGGGATATTTGACAAAGTGACCAATTTTGTAGACGGAAGGAATTTTAAGTGCAATGGATGGAAAATCCGGAGTGCTCAATGGGAGGGAAAGAAATCCTTAATTTTTCAATTCCATACCTAAATATTGATATACCCATTCTTTGAATTTAGCATGGGCAATAACAGATTCAGGCAAATCATAATTAACGAACTGGAAGTCGTGCCACATGCCTTCATAAAGATCAAGCTTTACCGTTATACCGGCCTGATCAAGCGCCTGATAATGACGCACAAAATTGCTCAGAAATATTTCTTTGGTACCCCCTTGAATCAGGGTTGGCGGAAATCCTTTGGAATAGTCCCCGTAAACCGGGGAAACAAATGGATTTTTGTGTTCCTCCCTGGGCGCATATGCCAATGATGATTCGTCCAGGGAATTGCCATAGGCAATGATCGGATCCTGGTCTTTCAATGTATGATATGTATCTCCGGTTTCGGAAATATCTGACCAGGGAGAGATCAACACAACAACAGCAGGCATTCCCATACCTTCCTCCCGCATCATTAAAACGGTCGCGGCTGAAAGAGCTCCGCCTGCCGAATCACCGTATATGCCAATATCTGAAAGACTATACCCCATGGATAGCAGGGAATGGATCACTGTAATTACCTGTTTCAGAATATCATTATAGCGCATCCTGGGTGGATTCGTGTAATTAACGGCAACCACTTTTATTCCGGTAGCATGGGCAATAGGAACTGAACCCATGAGCATGGTTCGTGCACTAAAGAATGTATAGGCTCCGCCATGAAGGTATATGAGAACTTTGCCGTTATTGGTCCAATTCAGCGGATACACTTCCAATACTTCAACATTTCCGTAAATTGTGTCATGCAATACAGGTTGAAACTTGCGGGTCAGCGTGTCATTGAAATCCTTCCACCCCGTTTCATTGGCTTCCCAGTATTTTTGCCATCCTTCCAAATCATCAGGGCCAGGAAGAACTTTCTCAACAGGCTTTTGTGGAAATGAACGAATTACATCCTGTGCGTCTTTTGATATTGTAGTTGGAACAAAATAGTAACCATTCTCGTTAAACTTTTCAGTATGGCATGTCCAGCAAAGGAAAACACTGGATAATAACAGAATAGTTTTTTTCATATCGTGACAGACTTATGCTTGAGTGCATTCAACCTGATAAAGGTACAAAATTTATGGCTTATGCTTAAGTGAGTTTTGAAACGATAAAAAGCAAAAGCTTAAAAATGGGTTGGAGAAACCAGGACTGTGGATATTTTTAGTATAATAGATTTTAATATTAGAATTATTTTTGTATCACTTTATAACATGAATCTTTTTATGGGTACAGTAGAAGTATTAGGTTTCAAACTTATTAAAGATGATCTTTCAATAGTTCCGCTTGACAAAAGGGTATTGATTAACACGATCAGTCCCAATTCATATGGATTGTCGGTTCATGATGGTGTAATGCGTGATGCGCTGGTTAAAGCGGATTACCTGGTGCTTGACGGATTGTATTTTGGTCTTGCCCCCTTATTGCTTAAAGGTAAATTGGTGAAGAGATTTGCAGGGTGGGATTGTTTCTCATATTTCTCAAAAAAGATAAATGAAAAGCATGGGAAGGTCTTTTTTATCGGATCATCCGATGATACTTTGAATAGAATAAAACAGAGGTATAACAATGAATTTCCTGATATTCGCGTGGATGTTTTTTCTCCTCCATTTAAAGACATATTCAGTGAAGAAGATTTAACGATTATGCGGGATCGTATCAATGCTTTTGAACCCGATGTTGTTTTTGTTGGAATGACTGCGCCTAAGCAAGAAAAGTGGGGCTATCAGAACAAGGAATTCCTAAATACCCACCTGATTTGCACAATTGGTAATGTTTTTGACTGGTATGCCGGGAACTCTGTAAGACCAGGTAAGTTTTGGCAAAAGGTCGGACTTGAGTGGTTTATCAGGATTTTTTACCGACCTGAAGTATTTAAGCGAAACATAAGAAATCAAATGTTATTTTTCTGGCACTTAATATTGTTTGTATTTAAAATAAAAAAACATGATTAAAACCGGTATTGTTGGTCTTGGAAAAATGGGAATTTCCCATGCTTCGATTATTAATGCACACCCAGAACTGGATCTTGTTGCAGTATGTGACTCTTCGTCGCTTATTTTAGAAGCCATGTCAAAATATGGCGCATACAATACATTCAGTGACTTTTCAAAAATGATAAACGAAAGCAATCTGGATGCATTATTTGTTGCAACCCCTACAAGATTTCATGCTGATATGGTATTACAGGCACTCAGAAAAAATATTCATGTGTTTTGTGAAAAACCCTTCAGTCTGACAGTTAAAGAGGGAAGGCAAATGCTGGAGCTTGCCTTGAAGAATAATTTGGTTAATCAGGTAGGTTACCATAACCGGTTCATTGGCACTTTTAATTTTCTGCGAAAAATTATTAGCAGTGGGGCGATTGGCCAGGTTTATCATTTTATGGGCGAAGCATATGGCCCTGTAGTTGTTAAGAGAAAGGAAAGTACCTGGAGATCCGACAGTTCTGAGGGGGGTGGGTGCTTATTTGATTATGCTTCACATGTAATTAACCTGATTGAATATGTAATTGGCGATATTAAAGATGTATCCGGGGTTATGCTTAAAAAGGTATATTCTCAGAGTGTGGAAGATGCAGTATATTCAGGCATATATTTGAATGGTGGTATCAGTGGTATACTTAGTGTGAACTGGAGTGATGAAACTTATCGCAAAATGTCTACTCAATTGACTGTTTTGGGTTCAGAGGGTAAGGTGATTTCAGACGCACAGGAAATGAAAATTTTTCTCAAGAATGATAATAAAGCTTTGGGATTGAGTAAAGGTTGGAATATGAGGTATATTACTGACTTAACTGATCCGGTGAGTTTCTATTTAAGGGGAGAGGAATATTCATCTCAGGTTGACTATTTTGCTAAACAGATTACTAAAAGAACCGGTGAAAACGTGAATTCATTTGCATCCGCTCTACACACGGATGAGATAATTGAATTAATCAGGTCTAAAGCCAGCTAAAATAAAAATTACTATGGATCGTATATTATTTGGAGACAATCAGTTTTTTGCCGTTAACCATCTTTCGGATGAAAAGGCAAGAGCTCAGGCAATACAATTCAGAACCAATGAAGCAATCATAAGAGTGCTTGATATTGCGATTGATTTAGGTGTAAAAACATTCATGTGTACCACACATGATAGAATTGCCGGAATTTGCGAGCATATTAGAGATAATTCTGATAAGTATAAGGGATTTAAAATTTATCCCTGTATGCCTTATGCGCACAAGTACGCAAACGCTGTCACTGAACTTGGTATACTGGGTGCACTAAAAGAGTATTTACCTGGCAATATTTTCAGTACCATGGCAAAAGGGGGAATGGCTTATGCCCGAAAAGATTTTATTGCCATGATGGAATTGCTGATTGATGCGGAAATGAAAATGTTTAAAGGCATTAATACCCCGGTAATTTTTATTCAGAATGTTTTAACTGATATGATTCTTGGATTGGGGATGAAGGACATTTTTAAGGCCTATCATAGTTATATTATTAAGAAGTACAATGCAGAGCCTGGTTATATAACAATGAATATGCCGATGTTATTGAATGTACTTGAGGAAGTTGGTATAAAAAATCCAATTATATGCAGTTCCATTAATAAAATTGGATTCAGAATGTCAGGAGGAATTTCATCATATGAGAAGATTATCGCTGAAGGCAGGTTCAGACCAATTGCCATGCAGGTTCTTGCGGCAGGTGCAATCAGGCCTGAGCAGGCGTTTGATTATGTTTGCAAACAGAAAAATATTGAATCCATTTTATTTGGATCTTCATCAAAGGAGCACATAAAAAGCTCCATAGAAATGATTCATAAGTTCAGCTGATTCATGCTCTGCACAAGGCCATGATACAAATAAATACATTATCAAGGCTCAGGTAAGAAACGATGAATCATTTAGTTTCAAAATTAAAACCGATTAATTAATTACTTAATATTTCAATATGGCTAAAATACTTGTTACCGGAGGGGCCGGTATGATTGGCTCCAATTTGGTGAAAAAACTGATCAAACAGAATCATGAGGTACTAATAATTGATAATCTTTGGAGAGGTAAACTCGAATATCTGCAGGCCCAGGAAACAGGAATGCCTGTTTTGGACCTGAACAAATTCTTCTTTAACCTGGATCTTTCCAAAGAAATTGCTGATATCAGACCTTTTGAAGGTGTTGATTATATTTATCATTTGGCAGATGTTGTGGCAGGAATTGATTATGTTTTCAACAATCAGTGCTCTCTTTTCAGACAGAATATATTAATTAATACAAATACGGTTGATCTTGCCCGAAGATTAAAGGTAAAGGGCTTTATATATGCTGGTACGGCCTGTTCATTCCCAGCTGATCTTCAAAATAGCTTTGATTATAAACTATTGAAAGAGGATGACCTTTACCCTGCAAATCCTGAGTCGGCTTATGGCTGGAGCAAATTAATGGGTATTTATGAAGCTGATTTGCTTGAAAAAGAATTGGGTATTCCGGTGCTTACGATTATTTTTCATAATATTTACGGCTCTCCATGTGATTATTCTCAAAGCCGGAGCCAGGTAATACCTGCTCTTATCAGAAAGGCCATAAATTACCCAAAAGAGGATTTTGTAGTTTGGGGCAGCGGAAAACAAAGTCGTGCATTTCTGCATGTTGATGATGTTGTTAATGCATTGTTGCTTGGTCTGGAAAAAGGTCTTGGTAAGGGTTATATTCAAATAGGTCCTGATTATAGTACCTCTATAGCTGAGATAGCAAGAAATGTTGTAGAAATCTCAAACAAAAAAATCGATATTGTTTTTGATACCAATAAACCTGAAGGTGACAAGGCCAGGGCTGCCAATTATAACAAAGCAATTGAATTGCTTGGCTGGGAGCCTCAGGTATCCATTATGGAAGGACTTAGAGAATGCTATTCTTGGGTTGAAAAACAACTGGCAAAACCAGATCAGCCAAACAGTTGATAAAAAATTACCCGACCATCCTTGTGATGGTTCATTATACATCACATTGTTTGTTTATGGTTTAATTAGTCGGGCAGTTTTTTGTTTTTCACCCGATACTATTTGAACAAGATATATGCCCGGGGCAAAATTTCTTGTGTTGATAGTTCTCATTATTTGTCTGTTGGGATTGAATACCGATTCCTCATAAAGAGCCCTGCCATATACATCCAGTATTCTTATGGTAGTGCGCGGTACTATATCGGAAACAACTTCAGGCGTTATTAAAAGTTTTACCTCATCTGGTGCGGGATTTGGATACAATTCCAGGTTATATGAGATATCAGCAACCTGGATGCTATCGCAAGGTCCTGCACTTTTATTAATGGCTACTTCTGCCTCAGAAAGGGCTCTGTTGTATATGGCGACAGAGTAAAAACTTCCTGTCCATGAATGATTCATATCACTTTCATTTCCCAGCCTTAGGTAATAATTGCTTTTCCAGGTGTCCAGATTACTCGGTCTGAAACCTTCAGATGATTTATTCCCATTAAGATATAGCGTTTCTTTTCCGAAATGATCGCGGGTATATACCAGATGCTGGAGATTTATGTATGACTGACTCAGGTCAGAATTATATTCGGGATACCCAGAGGTAACTGTTGAGGCTGTTTGAAGGCGAACAGAATATTCAAAGTCTTGCTCTGATTCTGATCTGCTATACCATTGGTCAAGAGCAAAGCCAAGCTCATCATTATCTGATGAGATTGATGCAATTCTGGAATCAGCGCCTATGAATGGTTCAGTAGGTTTTAACCAACATTCAAATGTGAATTCATTAGTTTGCTTTACGGCATCAATAATTTTAGTTGCAGGCTCAAGTGATACCACGGCGGTATTATTCATGATATCAATGGTATTGTCTTTATTCCAGTTAATTACTGAACGATTCAAAATATGCAGGTTCAAAGGATCTCCATAACCTGATTGATCATAAATAATGTAATCGGGGTTAAATCCAAAATTGTAATAGGTTATCAGCCCATTCTTAACTCGCTTCAGTTCTGCTTGTGATAAAGTGGTAGCAACATTTTTATTGCTCAGGGAAGATTGTCCACCCTTATTTATTGCTTTAATTGTGTAAAAGTACGTGGTACTCGAAACCAAACTGGAGTCAGTGAAAGCAGTATCATTTGCGCTTAAGGTAATGGCAGTTGTTAATGAGGGATTTACGGCCAACGAGCGCGTTATTATAAAAGCATCTTCGTTGCTTGAATTATCTTTCCATGTTACAGATATGCTTTTATCAGTGAATTTGGTGCTTTTCAGTTTGGTAGGCGCTACGGGAGCTAAGATCCGGGGTGTTACCGCAACAATCATGTTTGACCAGCCAGAATTGCCGTCATCATTAATAGCACGAATCCGATATTGATAGGAGGTATTCATAGACAAATTCATATCAGCATATGATTTTGTATTTGCCGGCAGCTTTATACTTGTTTTGCTGTTTTCGCAATTATCTGTAATGCAACGCTCTAGCTCAAAACCCGTTTCGTTGTTGGAATTATCTTCCCAAACTAAAGTTGAAGAGGTATAGTCAATATGCGAAGCAATAAGATTGCCTGGTTGTAAAGGAATTTGCAATGCAATGGTTGTTGCTGATACTACCGTGGTATAAGATGAGAGACCGTCGTCATTATAAGCTCTTATTCTGTAATAATAGGTGGTGCCAGGTAGCAGCGAATTATCAATGTATGAATTGTTATTGGCAGTAACAGTAGCGATTTCTGAAAACCCTTCTGTTGAGGAATTTGAACGATATATTCGGAATCCCTTTTCATTGCTTGAATTATCAATCCATCGCAGCGTAACAGAAGTTTTGGTTTTACTGTCTATGGTTAATGATGAGGGAACTGCCGGGATTTGCAGATCCAGTGTAGTAGCCTGAAGGATAGGCGAAAAATCGGAAATGCCGACATTGTTATAAGCACAAATCTTGTAAAAATAAGTTGAATTAACTGACAAAAGATTGTCAGTGAAACTTGTAATGTTTGAAGTCACACTTCCAATTTCAGAATATGCTCCGTCATTTGATGATGAACGGAAAATTTTGAACCCGTGTTCGTTATTTGAATTGTCTTTCCAATTCAGGCTTATTGATGATTTGGTTCTTGAGTTTGATGTCAGAGTAGATGGAGGTGAAGGAGGCTCTGTAAAAATCGAAGAAAACATACGCCAGTAGTTTATCGTCCTGTTAGTAGGACTAAGTGTATTTCCGCGGGGAACATT
>JAFGOR010000275.1 GCA_016926375.1 Bacteroidales bacterium | reverse complement strand
CTTCGGTTGCGGCCTCAAAAATTTTCTCCTCGGTTTGCCTGTCGTTTTCGGTCATTTGATTTAATCATTAAGTTTAACTAAAAGGATAAATTAAATAGTTTAACCAACTGGTCAAATTTCGTGCATAATTTTGAAATCACCAAATATTTGTATGAGTATTTTAGAATAAATTTGTTATTTAATTAATTATCAGGCTATATCATTCGTGCCAGGCAAATCGATAACCGATTCCGGATTCAGTTACTATCAAAGTTGGTTTTGCCGGATCGCATTCAATTTTTTTCCTCAATTGGGCGATGAATACACGCAGGTATTGGGTCTGCTCGATATACCCCATACCCCAGATTTCTTTAAGAATATACTGATGGGTCAGCACCCTTCCTTCATTTTTCGCCAGTAACGCCAGCAATGAAAATTCGGTTGAGGTGAGTTTAATTATTTCATTTTCCTTTTTAACAACATGACTTGACATATCAATGTTCAAGGAACCAAAGGATAATACCGGATTATCTGACAAATCCTGTCCTTGTCGGATAGCCACACGGATGCGTGCCAGCAGTTCACCGGTGCGAAAGGGCTTGGTCAGGTAATCATTTGCTCCATTGTCAAGTGCTTCAATGATATCTTCTTCCGTGTTCCGCACTGACAGGATGATCACGGGTTTCCGATACCACTCACGAAGTTTTCTGATGATCTGAAGCCCATCCATATCCGGTAATCCCAAATCGAGAATGATCAATACAGGTTGCAGTGAAGCAGCCAGAGCAAGTCCTTCGCGACCTATTGAGGCCTCAGCGATTTTAAAACCGTTTGCAGCAAGTGTTATTTGCAGCAGGCGACGAATCTGGACTTCATCATCGATTATCAGAATTGTTCCTGACAGCGTCATTTAGATATCTGTTTTTTGTAACGAATTGATATCGGATAATTCAACAGGTATTTTAATAGTGATTAAAGCTCCGCCGTTTTGCCTGTTTTCGGCCTTTACCGAGCCCAGATGTGCTTCCACAAAACCTTTGACAATGGATAACCCAAGTCCTGTGCCCCCGGCTTTTGCTTCTTTTCCTCTGTAGAACTTGTTGAAAACGGAAGCAATTTCCGTTTCAGGAAAGCCTTTACCTCTGTCCATCACCTGGATGGTTAAAAAGTGGTGGTCAATAAAAAATTTTAGTCTGATCTGGCTTCCTTCTGCAGCGTGTTGGGTAGCGTTCAGGATGAGGTTGTGCAAAACCTGTTCCATCAAACCGAAATCTACAAATACCATGGGCATTTTATCGGGGATAACAACAGAGAATGCATAGGGTTTCAATTCATTTTTTAGTGATTCGGTTACACTGTTTGCCAGATCATTTACATCACACCAGTCAGGATGAGGTTTAATGCGTCCCGATTCGATGCGGGACATATTCAGGAGATTCTCAATCAACCGGTTCAGGCGTATGGATGCTTTGTTTAGTTCCTCATAAAGGTTTCTTCGGGTTTCTTCGGGATACTCCTGCGCCAGAAGCGTATCTGATGCGCCCATGATGGTAGCAACGGGAATGCGCAACTCATGTGAAATGGAATTGAACAAGGTTTTATACAGTTTTTCAGACTCACTTAACAGGTATGTCTTTTTTGCCGCATCGCGCAGGAATTCGCGTTCCAGTTTCCCTGAGATTTGGGAAAGGCAGGCATCCCAAAACTGCTCCTCTCCGTGGGTAAAAATGGCAGGGTGTTTTACTGCAATAACACCCATAATACCACTGTTCCCCTGCAGCGGATAGTAGGTATGGTCATCTGATGGCAAGGTGTCAGTGTATTTTCCGGCTTTTGCCGAATTTTTGTATACCCAGAGGGCTACACTCATTTCATTTTCAGTAATCTGAATAGGAGTTGCTTCATATGTAATTACATTCAGTTGGTTTTGCTCATTTTTCAGGAAGATGATGGGATTTATTCTGAAATATTTCTGAATGGTTCCTGATGCCACTTTAACTACTTCAATGCTTCCTGACAGCGCAGATAGTTCCTTGGTAAGCTGATACAATGCATTGGTCCGTTCCTCCCGGATCCTGATCTTCTTTTCCTGCCTCCTGACGCGTGACGTTAAAATCCCGTTCAGAAGAGCAATAATAAAAAACATGATCAGCATGAATACATCAACCGGTTGACCTATGTGTAAAGTATAAGGCGGGGGTATGAAGAAATAATCCCAGATTAGTGCACTGAGTGTAGATGCCAGCAATATTGGACCGGTACCATAAAAGAGTGCAAGGATGGAAACCAGAAACAACAATATGAAAGATATGGTCTGATAACCGATGTAAGACTTGAAGGTAAAGCAGATAATTGAGACAATTGAAACAAGGATGGCCGACAGGATGTATTGTGAATAATTGGAGGTGAATGACAACCTGGAGGCACGTTGGCTGAATTTGTCTTTTGCCTGACTATCTGAGCCAAGTATGTAAACATCTATGTTGCCGCTTAAACGTATTATTTTATTTACAAAGCTGTTTAACCTGAGTAAAGCAAGAGAATTCCGGATTCGCGGTTTGCCTATGAATATGTGCGTGATATTTTCTTTATGGGCAAAATCTACGATAGCCTTGACAATATCGTTATTGGTAATAATTCTGACTGGTATGCCGAGTTGCTTTGCCAGATTGATGTTTTTGTTGAGTTGTTCATGCTCTTTTTCAGACATGATATGCGTGGTTTCCACATAAAGTGCCTGAATATGCGCTCCCATTGAGTAAGAGAGATTTTTAGCCCATCGTAACAAACGCGTTGATTGTATTTTGAAATCAATGGTGACCAGGAAGTGCAACCCTGATTTCCAGGGTCCGCGAATTCGTTTGTATTGCATGTAGTCATGCAATTGTTTGTCAACTCTGTCTGCAACTATGCGCAATGCCATTTCGCGCAATGCAGTGATATTTCCTTTACGGAAAAAGTGGTTCACTGCTTCTTTTGAACGTTCCTGAGTATATACCTTTCCTTCCGAAAGTCTTTGCAATAATTCTTCAGGAGTCAGATCAATCAACTCTACCTCATCGGAACTCTCAAAAACATCATCAGGTATGGTTTCACGTACAAGAATTCCGGTAATCTGGGCAACTGTTTCTGACCGGCTTTCCAAATGCTGAACATTGAGAGTTGTATAAACGCTGATTCCATTCTCAAGTATTTCCTGAACATCCTGATACCTTTTTGAATGCCTGCTGCCGGGTGCATTGGTATGTGCCAGCTCATCCACAAGGACGACCTGCGGTTTCCTGGAAATCACAGCATCCAGATCCATTTCCGGAATCAATGTGGATTTGTATTCAATGGATTTTCTGGCTATCTCTTCAAAACCATTTGCCAGCTCTGCAGTTTCTTTTCTGCCATGAGTCTCCAAATATCCTATAACAATGTCAATACCTTTCGACTTTTCTGCTTGTGCCGCCTGCAGCATACTATAGGTTTTGCCAACACCAGCGCACATACCAAAAAAGATTTTAAGTCGTCCCCTTTTTCTTTTATCTTCTTCATTCAATAAGGAGGCCAGAAGTTCGTCAGGATTTGGTCTGTTTTCTTCCGCGGTGTTCATTTGATTTTTTCCAATTCTAAATTTAGTAATAAAACATTGATCCGCTCCCTGCCAAACCAAAAAATTGAAGACGATTCTGTTTGATTTTTAATCAGTTGTTTTAATCTTTGCTTCTGTGTCTCGTTGAAATTCCTGGCCTTCGATATCCGGTTTACCTGAAGCAATGCAGCTTCGCAGGAGATGTGGGGGTCAAGACCACTGGCTGAGGCAAAAAGCATCTCGGCAGGTATTTCAACAAGGCTATCCAGGGAATTTTCTGCCACAAAATTTCTCTTACGCGCTGCTACCATGTTGATCAATTTTTTGTTGGTCATGCTGTAGTTGCTGCCTCCGGATGGCAGCGGGTCATAATTCGTTGCGGATGGTCGGGAGCTAAAGTAAATACTGGTATCAAAGGGTTGCCCGATTAACGCGCTTCCTACTATCTTGTTATCCTTGATGACCAAACTTCCGTTTGCCTTGTGGGGGAAAAAAATCTGGACAATTCCGGTAACGATACACGGGTACAGAATACCGGTAAGCACCGTAAATAGAAGGAGTATTTTTATAGATACAAGAACCGTCTTCATTGCTGCATTTTTTTTAAGGGGAAAATTCTATCAACTGTTATAATTATTAGTAAGATGTTAATTGTTGATCAGCCCGATACTTTAAAGATTAATTAATATATCGATAAGTTTTATACCGACAAAAGGTGCAATAATTCCACCTAAACCGAAGATAAGAAGATTTCTTGTGAGCGCTTTCTGAGCGGATTCGGGCTGATAACGAACCCCTTTTAAGGCAAACGGAACCAAAAGAATTATAATCAGAGCATTGAAAATCACTGCGCTGAGAATTGCACTATGTGGTGATGCAAGGTGCATGATGTTGAGCGAAGCCAGCGCCCCGGTATTTTGGTTGAAGGCATAAAGGGAGACAGCAATGGCCGGGATGATGGCGAAATATTTTGCTACATCATTGGCAATACTGAAAGTGGTCAGGGCACCCCGGGTCATCAGAAGCTGTTTACCAACTTCAACTACTTCAATCAGCTTTGTCGGGTTGCTGTCGAGGTCAATCATGTTACCAGCTTCCCGTGCAGCTTGCGTTCCTGAATTCAAGGCAATGCCAATGTCAGCTTGAGCCAGTGCCGGAGCATCATTGGTCCCATCACCAATCATTCCAACCAGGTGACCCTTATCCTGCTCCTCCCTTATCCTGCGCAATTTATCTTCGGGTTTTGCCTCTGCCATAAAATCATCAACCCCGGCTTCGGCAGCGATGGCTGCGGCAGTCAGCGAATTGTCTCCTGTGATCATCACAGTCTTAATACCCATCTTGCGCAATTCTGCAAACCGCTGTTTGATCCCTCCTTTGACAACGTCTTTAAGATGGATCAGGCCAAGAACTTTGTTGTCCTCTGCCACTACCAATGGTGTGGCTCCCTGACCGGCTATTTCAATAACTTTTTCCTGTATCTTTTGCGGGAAGAATCCATTGTTTTTCTGGATAAAGGACCGAATGGCATCGGATGATCCTTTGCGGATCTGGCGGATTTTTCCGTTACTTAACTGCAAGTCAACGCCGCTCATTCTCGTTTGAGCAGAAAAAGGAATAAACGTTGCATGAATGTCCTGAATATCTCTGCCCCTTAAATTGAATTTTTCTTTTGCCAGAATAACGATAGAACGCCCTTCCGGCGTCTCATCCGAAAGCGATGAAATTTGTGCGGCATTAGCTAATTCCTCAATGCTGATATCGTCGGCAGGAATAAAATCGGAAGCCATGCGGTTACCCAGGGTGATGGTGCCGGTTTTGTCAAGCAACAGAACATCTACATCACCAGCAGCTTCAATGGCCCGGCCACTGGTGGCAATAACATTGCGCCGCAATAACCTTTCCATGCCGCTTATTCCAATTGCACTCAATAATCCGCCTATTGTAGTAGGTATCAGGCAAACAAACAAAGCAATTAGCACGGTAAGTGAAAGGTTCTGTGACTGAGGTAATCCGGAAGCTTTCAGACTATAATTGAAGAAAGCAGGTAATGTTGTAACTGCCAGCAAAAAGATTACGGACAACCCTGAAAGAAGAATGGAAAGTGCGATCTCATTTGGGGTTTTCTGTCGCTTAGCACTTTCTACAAGAGCAATCATACGATCAATAAAGGTATTACCAGGCTCTGTTGTAATGCGGACGATGATCCTGTCACTGATTACCTTGGTACCACCGGTAACCGCCGACCGGTCTCCGCCGCTTTCGCGGATTACCGGTGCCGATTCGCCTGTTATCGCCGATTCGTCAACACTGGCAACACCTTCAATAACCTCACCGTCTGAGGGAATCAGATCACCTGATTCACATATTACAAGATCTCCTTTTTTCAACTCAGTTGCTGATACCTCAATCTCACCGGAATTTGTGAGTTGACGTGCTTTAGTCTGTGTACGATTCTTTCTCAGGCTGTTGGCCTGAGCCTTACCTCTGCCTTCTGCAAGAGCTTCGGATAAGTTGGCAAAAATCACAGTTAACCAAAGCCATGCACTGATCTGAAGTTCAAAGGGCGAAAAGTTTCCATGGATGAGCCGCAAAATAAAAAATAGGGTTGTCAGGAAAGCTCCTATTGCGGTAATAAAAATTACCGGGTTTTTTAAAAGTATAACCGGATTTAGCTTGAGGATGCTATCTTTTAATGCACCAAGGAACAGTTCCTTGTTTAAAAAGCTTTTGTTTTTTTGTGTAATCATTGGCTCAGTAAGCTAAAAGTTAATACCATTCTGAAACAGAAGTTGTTCGGCTATAGGTCCTATTGACAAAACCGGGAAAAAGGTCAATCCTCCGATGATCAGTATTACAATTATCAACAAAACAATAAATAGCGTATTGTCGGTTCTGAATGTACCGGATGAATAGGCTACGGCTTTTTTTCCGGCCATTCTGCCGGCAATGGCCAGAACCGGAACGACAACACCAAAGCGACCTATCAGCATACCAATTCCTAATGTGACGTTAAAAAAAACATTATTTGCATTTAATCCTGCAAAGGCGCTTCCGTTGTTTCCCGCTGCGGAACTGTAAGCATAAAGTATTTCAGTCAGGCCATGAGGCCCGTTATTGCTCAGACAAACCAGGGCAGTATCTCTTACAACTGCCCAGGCAGAAAATATAAGGATCGCAAAGGAAGTGGCAATGATGGATATGATTGCCATTTGCACTTCAAAGGCTTCCACTTTCTTTCCGAGGTATTCAGGGGTCCTGCCTACCATAAGACCTGCAATAAAAACAGTGAGAATAATGAAAACAAATATTCCATACAACCCCGCGCCAACTCCTCCAAAGACGACTTCTCCCAACAAAATATTTAGTAAAGCGATCATGCCTGAAACCGGCGTCAGACTATCGTGCATGGCATTCACAGAACCATTTGAAGCCGCGGTAGTAGCGGTTGACCAGAGTATACTTGCGGTAATTCCAATTCTGGTTTCTTTTCCTTCCATTAATGCCAGGTCTCTGAAAGACGGATTTCCCATGTGCTCTGAAGCAATTGATATGCCCAGTCCAACCACAAAGAGAATGAACATGGCTGCAAACAGGATCCACCCATGTCGTGCAGAACCAACCATTTTTCCATAGGTAAATATCAATGCAACCGGAATAAGCAGTATTGCCAAGATTTCAATGAAATTGCTGAAAGGTGTGGGATTCTCAAAAGGATGAGAACTGTTTGAGTTGAAGAATCCTCCGCCATTTGTCCCCAGTTGTTTTATGGCAATCTGAGAAGCAGCAGGGCCCATGGGAATTACCTGTTGAGAGCCCTGAAGTGTTTGAATGGTTTCATACTTTTTAAAATTCTGAATAGTACCCTGCCCCACCAGCATTACGGATAAAACAATGGAAAGCGGCAAAAGCACATAAACAATTGTTCGGGTAATATCAACCCAAAAATTGCCCAGTTTGTCTGTTTTTTTTCGGGTAATTCCCCTAATGAGAGCTAATAAAACAGCTATTCCTGTGGCCGCACTAACAAAGTTCTGTACTGTAAGCGCCATCATTTGAGCAAAATAGCCTAAGGTTGTTTCACCGGCATAACTCTGAAAGTTGGTATTCGACATGAAACTGGCAGCCGTGTTGAATGCCAGGTGCCATGATACATCAGGAAGATTGGCAGGATTTACAGGCAGGAGCGACTGAGATACGAGGATCGTAAATGCAATGAGAAAACCAACTGTATTGAAGAGTATCAGATTCAAGGTATAGGCTTTCCAGCTTTGTTCCACTTCAGGATTAACGCCGGTCAATTGATAGGTGATTCTTTCCAGCCAGCCTAATACGGGCAGCATGAGATGCCTGTTTCCTGAAAATACCCGGGTCATATATTTTCCCAGTAACCAGGCCAGGGTGATTAAAAGCGCAAAGAAAAATGCAAGTTGTAACCATTCGAATGGAGTTGCCATAATTATTTTATTACAGTTCTGTTTTGATGCCTTTGATTCTGCATTTCTTCATATTTCTCCGGAAATTTCAGAATATACCCGATGAACCACCAGAATGCCAAGAACAGAGATAGTTCGGCAAGAAATTTTAATGAAAAGATTAGATTTTCCATAAATCGCGGTTTTAAAACTTATCAGCTTTAAAAAGAGAATAAACCAGGTAACAGAAAATCAGAAATGCCACAACAGCACCAATGGCATATCCCAGGGATGTATTAGTTTCCATAGGTTTGGATATCTGTATTAGGAACGATATAGTAATCATGGTACAAAATTGCAACGGAAGTCATCAGGATTTTATAAAAGTCGGAGCTGCAGGTATAAAGATTTTATCAATTTTATACCCATTTAGTGCATACACCTTCCAAACGATATACCAGCGAAAGAAAACCTCCCTGACTTTTAAGATTTCTTATTTTTGCCATAACTTGCTTAAGTACTATTGTTACATCACGAATATGAACATTTCATACAAACCCTTCCAAGTCAAAGACCTTCCTGAGTTGAAAACCATGATTCATGCCCTGTACCTGGCAGATGGCGAGCCGGAGAAAATGACCGACGAAAAGATAAACCATACCGTCGCTTTTCTGAGCACCCATCCCGGTCATGGAGAAATCATCTTGTTTTGCAGTAAATCTGAGGTTGTGGGGTATTCAATCCTGATCAACTACTGGAGCAATGAGTTTGGCGGCAATGTGTTGTACATTGATGAATTATTTATTAAGGAGGCATTCCGGAGTCAGCGGATCGGGACGGAGTTTATAAAATATCTGATTCGTTCGGAGTACAACAACTGCAGGGCACTGAGCCTGGAAGTGGTAGGCATGAATGACAGGGCG
>JAFGOR010000274.1 GCA_016926375.1 Bacteroidales bacterium | reverse complement strand
GGAAAGCGCAGCTCCTGAAAGAACCCCAAATCCTACTGATCTTCTGATAAAATCTCTTCTTTTCATACTCTTAATGATTATTTCTATTATGACCCTTTAACAGTAAAATCCATGCCAAAAATATCTAATTTGTTACATATTTACAGCGAATTCCTGAGTATTTGAACTCAATCTAAATAGCTATATGTAATTTATTTTATGTGACTTACAGCAATATCCCAATACTACAAGACTACATTACTCCGGAATTAACATGAATTTAACTTTCTCATACGCAGTATTTACAAATGATTAACAGCTTCTTAACGAATGAATATATGTGAGTTTCTACTTAAGAATAAAATTATTAATAATTTCACCAGCTATTTAACCGATTTGCATGAAAATTCTTTATTACGACTGTTTTGCCGGGATTTCCGGTGATATGAACCTGGGGGCCCTGATCGATCTGGGGGTTGAATTGGATTACCTGAAAACGGAGCTGGAAAAGCTTCCCGTGCACGGCTACGAAATCAAAGCCGGAAAAGATATGCGGAAAGGCATTTCGGGTACCAGGCTGGAAGTGCTTATTGATAGTGAACACCAAAAACAGCATCATCACGGCCATCATCATCACGAAAGTGATCACACGCACCACCATCACCACAATTCTTACAAGGATATTCGCAGGATGATTGAGACTTCAGAACTCAAAAGCAATGTAAAGGAAATGAGCCTGGCCATCTTTGAAAAAGTTGCCGAAGCTGAAGCCAAAGTACACGATAAAACCATTGATGATGTTCATTTTCACGAAGTGGGCGCCATCGATTCCATTGTTGACATAGTGGGTGCAGCCATTTGCATGGATTATCTTACACCCGATAAGATCCTGTGCTCCACGGTTGAACTGGGCGGAGGCATGGTACAATGTGCCCACGGAATGTATCCTGTGCCTGCACCAGCTACCACAGAGATAGTAAAGAAGATGCCTGTACGTAAAGGAACTGTGGATTATGAAGCCACAACACCTACTGGCGCTGCTATTCTGGCTGCACTTGCAAATGAATTTACCGACAAGGCCCATTTCAGGATACTGAAAACAGGTTACGGAATCGGGTTCAAAGACGGAGTTTTGCCCAACGTGTTGCGCGTTCACATTTGTGAAACTGATGGCGAAAATGAACCAACAACCATCCCTTCCTTTATTATTGAATGCAATATCGATGATATGAACCCGGAGTTGTATGACTACATCATCGATTCATTGTTTTCGGCAGGTGCCAGGGATGTGTTCATCACACCGATTATTATGAAGAAATCCAGGCCTGCAGTAAAACTTTCCATTCTTTGTACACCCGAGGATGAACCGCGTGTAAATGAAGTGCTTTTCAGGGAAACCTCTACCATTGGTGTCCGCAGGTATGTAATTGGTAAAACCATGCTCGACCGGAAAATCGAACAGATAAGTACCCGGTTCGGGGAAGTGAGGGTGAAATCTGCTTTTTATCAGGGAGTATGCATCAAGTCGAAGCCCGAATACGACGATTGCATCAAAATAGCACGGCAACACCAAATACCTATCAGCAAGGTATACCACGAAGTGGAAAAAGCGCTTTCCAAAAAAAGTGAAACACATGATCAATCCTGAGAAATACGACATGCTGCTTCAGTGGCTGGGCCGTATGGAAAACGCAGCCATCGCCTTTTCAGGAGGTGTTGACAGCACCTTTCTTTTAGCCACAGCACAGAAAATCCTGGGCAAAAAAGTAATTGCATTTACTGTAAAAACGCCCTACATACCCGATTGGGAAGTAGAAGAAGCCATTGCCTTTTGCCGCGAGAGAAGCATCAATCACCGCATTATTCAGGCCGGTATTCTCCCAGCTATAGCCAACAACCCCGAAAACAGATGCTATTTGTGCAAGAAACACATCTTTGCCGTTCTTAAGGAGGAAGCACAAAAAGATGGCTATACCAGCCTGCTCGATGGCACCAATTATGACGATACAGGCATATACCGGCCGGGGTTGGCTGCCCTGAAAGAACTGGGCATCAGCAGTCCCTTATTGGAAAATGGAATTACCAAAGCCGAGGTTCGCCATTTTTCGGCTGAACTTGGGCTTCCTACTGCCGATAAGCCTTCATATGCCTGCCTGCTGACCCGGCTTCCATACGAGTACACGGTTAAAAATGATGAACTCCGGAGAATTGAAAAAGCCGAACGTTTTCTTGCATCCATTGGTTTTGCTGCCTCCCGGGTACGCAACCACAGCAATATAGCCCGTATTGAAATCGAAAAAGAAAGACTGACTGAACTGCTTCAACCTGAAACAGCTGCCCGGGTAGTTTCGAAGCTCCATAAACTCGGATATGAATTCGTCACCATCGATATGGAGGGATTTCGAAGCGGCAGCTTTGACAGAAATAAAAAACAAGCCCCAACATGAACAACGAATCTTTAAGTAAACTCCTTACTGAAGTTAAGGCTGGAAAACTCGACGTTTCCGAAGCACTTAAGCAATTGCGCGAACTTGCATCCAAGGAACTGGGCTATGCTACCATTGACAACAACAGGGAATTGCGTACCGGATATCCCGAAGTGATATTCGGGCAGGGCAAAACGCCCGATCAGGTGGCTGGAATCATCCGCTATATGCTCACACAGGATAACAACATACTGGCCACCCGGGTTACCGGCGAGATGTATGAAAAAGTCAGGGAATTTTGTCCCGATGCCCTTTACAATGAAACTGCCCGAACTATTTCCATCCGTAAGAAACAGATTCCACCGCCACCTACCTTCATTGCTGTAATAACTGCAGGCACTTCAGATCTGCCGGTTGCCGAAGAAGCAGCCGTTACTGCCGAAATTTTCGGCAATCGGGTTGAACGAATCGTAGATGTTGGAGTAGCCGGCATACACCGGCTGTATAACAAGATCGACCTGATCCGGCAGGCCAGGGTTAACATAGTGGTTGCGGGCATGGAAGGCGCTCTGCCAAGTGTGGTTGGCGGTATGGTGGACAAACCGGTAATTGCAGTCCCAACCAGTGTTGGTTATGGCGCCAATTTCGGAGGACTCTCTGCCCTCCTGGGTATGCTTACCAGCTGTGCCAGTGGAACCAGCGTGGTGAATATCGACAACGGATTTGGTGCAGGTTTTCTGGCCAGTATGATAAATAGGCTTTAGGCTTTAGGGTGCGGATTGTTCGGCATCCGTCATTCGGTGTTCCTTGTTCGGTGTTCGTAACTCAGGTTTAGGCCTTTAACATAAAAAGGACAAAAGGGATTCAAATGACCAAAAGACTTTGAAGGCCTTGAAGACTGTAAAGACCTGAAGACTTGAATTAGCATATTTTCAAATTATCAAATTATCAAATTATCAAATTATCAAATTATCAAATTATCAAATTATCAAATTATCAAAT
>JAFGOR010000273.1 GCA_016926375.1 Bacteroidales bacterium | reverse complement strand
TGCTATAGAATCTCTCTATTACAAAGATATTCCTTCACTAGAATATTCCAGTAATAGAATATCAATGCATTACAGATATTAGCTTGATGGCTATGCCGCTGGCGGGCCTGCCTGCCGGTAGGCAGGGTAGGCAGGGGATATCGCTGTGTTCAGCGTTAGCAACTATGATATTGATGTCACCTTATACAAATGAAAGAAATTCAACAATATACATCCTTAGCTTGACGGCTATGGGCACAACCTGTCCCGCATACCTGCGGGAGCCTGAGCCGAACCGGGGCCGAACAGGGTGACCGGTTGGTCATCCTGAGTTTGTTATTTACAAACTCCGTATTTTGATATTCCTGAACCAGGTTTTCCGGCCATGATCCTGCAACCCGATATGACCCTTGCGGGCAGTGCCATATAGCGGGTAATCCTTCCACTTGCGAACCGATTTCAAGCTGTCCCATTCGGCAGTCCACATCTGGTATTCAGCTACTTTGTCGCCGTTGAGCCAATGTTGTACCCGACCTTTGTTAACACTTATTTTAGATACATTATACTGGCCCACCGGCATCAGCTTTTTTGCAGTGGCCGCATAATACATATCGTAGCAACCTGCTGCTTTCTGTCCTTCTGTGAGTGAATCGCCATCCCAGGTTACTTCATCGATTATCTGGTATTCCGGTGCTATCTCGTAAATGGCCTTTATGGCAGAGTCTTCAACAGCATTGAAAAAAATGCCGCTGTTACCACCTACCGAAGTTTTCCATTCGAGTGACAGCTCAAAGTTTTCAAATTCGCGGATGGTGATGATGTCGTTGGCATGATCGCCGCCCTGACCAAGGGCCAGCAAATTGCCGCTGTCGATAACCCAACCCACCAAGGTGTCACTATTAAAGTTACGCCAGCCGTTGAAACTCACCCCGTCAAAAAGCAATTCCCAGCCTTCACTGATTTCTTCGGCCGAGAGCCGATTGGCTTCGGGTGTTGCAGTCTCTTTTGGTTTGCATTGCATGCAAGTAACTGCAATAAGAAATAGCGACAAGAATGTTACTGCTGATTTCATAAACCGGTTTTTGAAGTGGTTGAAGTAATTGAAAATGGGTTAGTCATTGAGCTGATGTCAGGAATTTACTTGCCATTCATTGGGATCAGTGAGAGTGCCCATTTATAAGTAACAGAGCCGAAAGGTGGAACCTGCACGGTAGCTCCAATTTGCGAACCGTTGGTTCCGATAACGGCATCGTCAATATTGAAATCCATAGGACTCTCAACAGGATCTTCAACAGAAAAAGGCACATTTCCGGCTAATATCCAACCCAGTTCTTCATCCCATCCCCAGGTTATTTGCGTTCCGTCAATCAGGGTGGAAGCATTTACAGACAGGAATCCGTCACCGTCAGTTTCAATATAGGACCCGCTTAATGATGTAATTGTAATTGTACCTGCTTCCTGTTGCTTGATTTGATCACCGTCAACCGCAATGATGTCTTCCCCGCTGTCATAGGTCAGCTGATCGGGTTCCGAAATGAACACATTCCCTGATTTATCCAGTGTTACGGTCATGATGACACTTTCCGAGAATTCCGGAAAAGTCCTGGAATAGTCCATTTGTAGCGTACCAATGTAATTGTTTTCGGGTACGGGGTCTTTGTCTTCGTCGTCCTTGCAGCCTGTCAGGATTGCCAATGACAACAGCAAAATCAGAAAAAGATTGGTTTTCATGGGTTGGGTTTTTAATGGTTAAACCTCTCAATCAATATCCGGTCCACTTGCTGAAATCGTAGCTTTTATAAGCATCGCATTTTGAACAGAGGTGGATCTTGTCGCGTTCACCCCGGTTCAGCATTTCGCGGTATTGCTGATTCGGATTTCCAAGCCAGATTTCCTCAACAGTTTGTTTTTTAACATCGCCAACGATGCCCCGGGCAAATGCATCCCAACAGCAAAGCACAGCCTGTCCGTCACTCATGAAAAACATTTCCTGTTTTATTTTCGGGCAAGGGGCGTTGAAACAGGTGGTCTGGCCGCTCCAGGGCCAATCGTACAATTGGGTGATGGTTGCTTCATTGGCATGCTGTTTCCAGAAGTTGACAAAGTCGATTTGCTCGTTTTTGGTGTAGTCCAGGTCGATCATTCTTACTTCCACATGGCATGTGCTGCCCTGGCGGTTACGCTCTTCAATGAAGTGCATTACGTTTTTTACGATGGTATCGAATTTTCCGCCACGTCCGCTTTTTTTGAAAGTTTCTTCGGTAAATCCGTCGATACTGAAACGCATCCAGTCGATCCCGGCTTCGAGAGCAGCTGCCACATCAAATTTCGGATGAAAATTACCGTTTGAGTTGAATTCAACTTTTGCAGTCGGATCTTGTTTTATGTAACGGATTATTTCGGGGATCCGGAGGTCCACAAAGGGCTCATTGATCATAAAAGGCCGGTAAATCACTCCCTTTCCCCGGGATTCATCGATTATTTTTTTCCACACCCATTCTTCCATGTAGTTGGGGCTGCGTTTCATTTCGTCGTGCGGACAAAATACGCAGTGGCTGTTACAAACCAGCGAAGTCTCAATCTGAATGTATTTAGGAAATAATACCATAATGTTTTTTTAGTGTGTTAATAATGATGTCTGTTGCGCCTATATTATCGTATATAAGATTCTTTGCCTTTTCGCCCATGGTTTTGCGCAGCAACTGGTCGTTGATGAGCAGGTTCATTTTGTCATAAACCTCCTGTTGACTATTAACCCTGAATGCTGCACCAATCTTTAGCAATTCACCGGCTTCATAGGAGTTAACATGGTTGGGCCCGAACAACACAGGCTGACCAAACATGGCAGGTTCCATGACATTGTGGATGCCTTTTCCGAAACTACCGCCAATATAGGCGATATCTGTTTGTTTATACAAACGGGCAAGCAAACCAATGGCATTTAAAATAACAACTCTTTCCGGGGTGCTGCCCGCCCCGGAAAAGGCTGTAAAACGGACCGTTTTGATGTCATAACTTTCAAATACTGTTTCAATATCGCGCAGGTGGCTTTCATGCAATTCGTGAGGCACCACAATTACATGCAAATCGGGATGGTCGCTGCAAAGCATGGCCAACGCCGGCAACAAATGTTTTTCATCAGCCGGCCACGTGCTTCCGGCAATAATTGTGAGTCCTTTTTTCTCATCGAAAACGGGCACATCTCCGGCGTCACTGGCCATGATGCCCCTGTTGTATACATGGTCGTACCGTGTATCTCCGGCAATGGTATATTTGGATTCATCGGGAACCATGGCTTTGAACCGCCTTTTGTCTTCTTCAGATATCGGGAACAGGTGGGCAATTTTGTTGTATACGAGCCTGTTGAACCCTTTGGAGATTCCCTTGTCTCTTCCGGAATCGGCCGACAAGGTGGCTGAGGTGATTACCATAGGTATGTTGAGGGCTGAAGCTGCCATAACATGGTTTGGCCAGATATCAAATTTCGAAATAATCCACAGGTCGGGTTTGAGCATCCTCAACAAGCGGAATGCCGCAATTCTTGAATCGAGCGGCAGGTAAAATTTCAGATCCACTGTGGATGGATTTCTGGCAAACTTATAACCCGAAGGAGAAAAGAAGGATACCATGATGAAAAGACCGGGATTCACTGATTTCAATTTCTCAATGATGGGCAATGCCTGAAGCCATTCACCGGCTGAAGTGCAATGGAACAGGATGCGTTTTCGATCGTTTGCTTTGATGATTTCAGAACCAAGCCATACAAATTGGTTTTTCCGGGCTTTCAACCCCTCCCTGATTTTGCTGTTGAACAGTGATCCGATATAAAACCCGGAATAAATCACAGGAACTACCAGAAGATTATATAAGAGCATCCATATCAGCGACATATTCAAGTTGTTTAAGGTAAATACGACAAAGCAGCCTGAATGACCATTTCCGGGGAAATATCATTCATGCACCTGAAATGTTTTTTAGGACACGATTCCAGCCCGTTGTGTGTGCAAGGGCGACAACTGACAGACGTTTCAATCACAGTGCTTTCTTTTTCAATCGGGAAATAACCGAGTTCACGTGTTGTTGGTCCGTAAATGCCAATTACCGGCTTTTTCTGTGATTGGGCCATGTGCAGCAGCCCGGTATCGTTTGCAATAACGAGCGTACTGAATTGGAGGAGCGATGCGGATTCAGCCAGGCTTAAGCTGCCTGCCAGGCTGCATGCCTGATGACCAATTGAATTGGAAATTTCAGCACACAATTTCACGTCTTCAGTTCCGCCATGAACAACTATAAAAGCCGACTTTTCACGAACCAGGTACTGTGCTGTTTCAACAAAGCCTGATGATTTCCATCGCTTGTTGTAATGATTTGCGCTGGGGCAGATGACAACCAGCGGTTTGATAAAATCGTACCCCTTGCCGGTAAGGATTATCCTGACTTTCTTTGCAATGTTTTCACCATAATGAATTTCAGTCCCCAACCCGTCGTATTTCAGACCCAGGTCCTTTACAGAATCAAAATATCTTTCGTAAACCGGCTTCACTTTTCCGTAAAGGTTGATTTTAAACCAGATCAGCAGGGTTCTCTGAAAGATGAGCTTATGGTATCCCCGGGTGCTTTTGGCATGAAGGCCAAGTCGCAGGTACCGTGAGCGCCAGTTCTTATGAATGTCGAGGTAGAGGTCGAAATGCTGATTGCCCAGGTAGGTCTTTAATTTTTTCAATCCGGTGAAGCCTTCCTTTTTGTCATAAGTAACCAGCTCGTCAATATAGGGGCAGGAAACCAGTAATTCTTCAAATTGTTTTTTAATGACAAAGGTAACCCGGGCATTCGGAAAGGCAGTTTTTAATGATCTTAACAGTGGGGTGGTCAATATGATGTCACCAATAGAACTAAGCCTTACTATAAGTATTTTAGCGGGAGTTGTCAACTGTGTATTTATCTCAGGAAAGGGCAAAAGTAAAAATTTTAAAGCGATTGTCAAATGACTTGGGTAAATACTACTCCCGGATTATCCTGACCTCCCCGTTAACGCCCAGTTTGATGATTCCCGAAGGTTTTCCCTTCAGATGGTCATCCTGCCGCCACCTGACTACGTAATCCACCCCATTGACCAGGCTTTCATCAACATTTTTAAATGTATCGGGCCACAACTTTCCACTGATATTTGCCGAGGTGGAAACAATGGGTTTGCCAAACAGGTGAATTAGTTTGCTGCAGAATTCATCCTGCACAATGCGTATTCCCACAGATCCGTCAGGTGCAACCAGGCTTTCTGCAAGGTTTCTTGCACCGGGATAAATGATGGTAAGTGGCTTGTCGGTAACTTCCAATATGTCCCATGCTATTTCGGGAACATCAGTTACATATCTGTCAAGTTTCCCGGCTTCATCAAGCAATACCAGCATGGGCTGGTTATCCATGCGCTTTTTCAGCTGATATATTTTGTTTACGGCATCGTCCCGGGTGGCATCGCAGCCAAGTCCCCATATGGTATCGGTAGGGTAAAGGATGATTCCGCCCTTTGTCAGGGTTTCTATAGCAGCTTTAATGTCAGCGGTCATTTTTCAGTACTTTTTGATAAACCTGAATCATATTGGCTGCTACCTTGTCCGGGTCGAAATTTCTGGCATACCGGTATCCTTCTGAAATCATCTGCTCCTGGAGGTCGCGATTGTAAAGCACTTTTTTTATGGCAGCAGCCATTTCCTCCACATTATTCGGGTCGATATAAAGGGTATGATCACCGCCCACCTCGGTCATGGAACTGGACCTTGAGGTAATTACGGGCACTCTTGAGTACAAAGCTTCCAGTATGGGGATGCCAAAGCCTTCAAAAATGGAAGGATATACAAACAGGTCGGCGAGTTGGTACAATCCGGGCAGATCCTGGTTCTGAACGATGTCGCAGAAAATAATATTGATCAGGCTGTGTCTTTCAATGAATTCAATTATTTTATTGAGGTAGGGTGTGGGTTTGCCAATGACAACCAGGGGAATATCAATTTTGCCATAATGCATGGCTTTAATCAGGGTAAGCAGGTTCTTTCTTTCTTCAATGGTTCCCACGTAAAGGATAAACGATTTGGGAAGCATGTACTTCATGCGGAGAATCTCTTTCTCAATCAGCGGCACTTCGGTGTTGAACATCGGATTACAGCCCTGGTAAACCACATCAATTTTATCCGGAGATATGTTGAAGAATTCCACTATATCATCGGCAGTTTGCCGGCTGACTGCCACAACCCGGTCTGCTGTTTCGCATGAATACCGGTATCTCTTTTCGTAGATATACCTGTCGATTAAACGGTACATATGCGGAAGCCTGAGAAAAATAAGATCATGGATGGTTACCACAGATCGGATTTGTTTTTTGGGAAACTGATAAGGTAACTCATGGGTTAAGCCATGGAAAATTTCAATGTCATCTTTCAGCAATTGTTGCGAAAGCGACACGGTTCTCCAGTATGATTTGAAAATCCTGTGCATGAAATGTTCAGGGCCTTTAACCTGAATGCAGTCGGCAGCAGGCTCAAACAATTCAAAATTCATGCTGGTGGTATACAGCATGTACTCGTTTTCGGGAAATTTTTCAGAAAGGCCCTGGATCAGGTTCCGGCTATAGCTGCCCAGACCGCTTTTGTTAAAAAAGGCTTGTCTGGCGTCATATCCGATGTGCATAGCAGGGTGTGATTAAAAAATGATACATGATCAGTCTTCAATTTTTATATCTTTGATGTTGAGCTGTATGGAGGAAGTTCCCCTGAAGTTGTTTTCAAAAAGCGTATAGGCAATATCGAACGAAGCTCCTTTTTTGATCCGGTTCAGGTAAGAAGCCTGGTTAAAAGCTATGGCCCTGTAATCATTGAAAGGCTGTTCTTCCTGAATAAGCCGGAGTTGAATATGTACCTCATCTGTTCCTACCAGTCGGGCATACCCGTTGTCCGATACATTTTCTGCGAAAAAGACCGGATTGGTATTCTCCGGTCCGAATGGTTCAAATTGCTTCAGCACCCTGAAGAATTTTGGAGTGATATCCTTGAAATTCAGTTCTGCATCAATTTCAACCTGAGGAATGAGCAATTCCGGTAATATGGTATTGTGAACCACTTCTTCAAAGCGGTCGCGGAACCGTTGCACGTTTTCTGTTTTCAGTGTAATTCCCGCTGCATACATGTGTCCGCCATAACTTTCGAGCAGATCGGAACATTCCGTAATGGCTTTATACAGGTCGAAGCCCGGTATGGAACGTGCGGAGCCGGTTGCATAACCGTTTGACTCTGTAAGTATAACCGTTGGCCGGTAGTAATTTTCGATCAACCGGGAGGCTACTATGCCCACAACGCCCTTGTGCCAGCCCGGATTATAAAGCACAGTGGAATACTTGTACTTGCTGGCTCCGGCTATCTCCCGGAGTGCCTCTTCCGTGATGATCTTATCAATATTTCTTCTGGTTTGGTTGTGTGAATTGATCTTTTCGCACAGCAGGGCAGCTTCCGGGTGTTTTTTTGAGATTAGCAATTCCACGGCCTGTTTACCCGATTCGATTCGGCCGGCAGCATTAATCCTGGGACCAATTTTGAACACAATATCGTCAATGGTGATCTCTTTGCCATCGAGCCCGGCAACGGTAATAATAGCTTTCAAACCCACCGAGGGATTGCTGTTGAGTTTTTTCAGCCCATAATGGGCCAGGATTCTGTTTTCGTCAACCAGCGGCACAATATCAGAAGCGATGCTTACCGCAACCAGGTCAATATACTCAAGTACTTTTTCAAAGGCGATGTCATTTCTCAGTGCAAATGCCTGAAGAAATTTAAAACCAACACCACAGCCTGAAAGGTCTTTATAGGGATATTCAGAATCGAGCCTTTCCGGATTCAGAATTGCCAGGGCTGCAGGCAATGTATCGCCGGGAGTGTGGTGGTCGCATATGATCAAATCAATCTGATGTTCGTTTGCATAATCAACCTTATCGTTGGCTTTAATACCACAATCAAGGGCGATAATCAGGGTTATCTCATGTTCAATGGCATAATCAATGGCTTTAAAAGATATGCCATATCCTTCGGCATACCTGTCGGGGATATAATAATCCACCTTTTGATGCATGTTGCTGATAAACGAATACATCATGGAAACCGATGTGGTGCCATCCACATCATAATCGCCGTATATCAGAATCTTCTCACCTCCCCGAATGGCTGTTTGAAGTCGATGAACAGCCTTTTCCATATCATTCATCAGGAATGGATCATAGAGCATGGATAAATCAGGCCGGAAAAAAGCTTTGGCCTGTTCAAAGGTGGTTATGTCACGTTGTACTAGCAGCGTGGCAATAACCGGGTTGACGCCCAATTCCTCTGCCATTTTCCGGATGTTCTCAGTTTGTCCGTTTTCCTTAATTTTCCAGGCCCGGGTCGTCATATGTAATTTATGTATGAGAGCAATAACTGAAATTTTAACATATCCATCTGACCAGGTCTGTATCCTGCTTGTGCGGCAGATTCTCATTTTTTGGAAATATCCTTATCCCATAGCTGAAAGTACCGGGCTGGGATATCTTTACTTTTACCGAGTACTGTACTTTATCAACCTTGGCATTGTCAAGTTTGAACTCATGAGCGGAGATTATTCTCTCTCCGTTTTCAGTAATTACAAGTTCCACTCCCACATCAGATGCTGATAATTCATTCAGGTCAAGTACAATGTTTCCTTCATAGGTATGATCCATTTCAAAGTACTCACTTTCATTTTCAAACATACTAATTTCCAGCACACTGATATTGCTCCAGGCGCGTTTCATCCGCTTTTTCCATGAAGCAAGCCGTTTCACTCTTGCAAAGTCATCCTTGGCCATAAGCTGTGTTCTTTCAAAAAGCTTCTGGTAAAAACGCTCATGGTAATCTCTGAGCATCCTGGTTGTAACAAAATGAGGTGCTATAGAAGCAATAGAGTTTTTCATCATACGCACCCAGTTTTCGGGTATTCCTGCTTTGTTGCGGTTATAAAAAGCCGGAAGCACCTCCTGTTCCAAAAGTGAATAAATGATTTCAGCATCAAGGTCATCCTGGAGGCCCGGATCATCATATGTGATTTCATTGGTAAGTGCCCAGCCAGCTTCGGGTTGGTATCCTTCAACCCACCAGCCGTCGAGAACACTAAAATGAAGCGTTCCGTTAAGCACAGCTTTTTCACCACTCGTTCCTGATGCTTCGAGTGGCCGGGTAGGGGTGTTCAGCCAAATATCAGATCCCTGCACAAGAATTCTGGCCAGTGTGATGTCGTAGTTCTGAAGGAAGATAATTTTCCCAAGGAACTCGGGCCGTTTGGATATGTCAATGATCATCTTGATCAGGTCCTGTCCGGCTTTGTCATGTGGATGTGCTTTCCCTGCAAAGATAATCTGAACCGGCATATCGGGCATGTTCATCAGTTGTGCCAGCCGTTCGGGATTCCGGAAAAGCAGGTGGGCCCTTTTATAAGTGGCAAACCGGCGGGCAAAGCATATGGTAAGTGCTTTTTCCGACAGTTGCCTGTTGATGGCCACAATTCGCCTGGGGTCTTCATGACGTTTAACCCAGCTTTCCTTATATCTGTCTTTGATGGTATTGACAAGCCTTGCTCTTAGTTTTTGCTTGGTTTCCCAAACACTGGCATCCGGAACATCATGAATTTTCTGCCAGTAGTCTGTATCGGCCAGGTTATTTTCAAATCCTTCCCCGAATGATTCCCGGTACAGTTTTTTCCAGCTTTTGGCAGTCCATGTTGGGTAATGAACGCCATTGGTAACATAGCCTATATGCAGT
>JAFGOR010000272.1 GCA_016926375.1 Bacteroidales bacterium | reverse complement strand
TTACAAAGATATTCCTTCACTAGAATATTCCAGTAATAGAATATCAATGCATTACAGATATTAGCTTGACGGCTATGCCGCTGGCGGAGGCCAGGGGGTGGACTTACATGAATTCATTTTGTTTTCTTGTTAACTTAATATCTAAAATTTTATTAATATTGAGTATTAGTAGCATGCGATAATCTACCCCCAGCCCCCGCTGCGCCTTCGCGTAGCCGCTTCGGCAGAGCAAGGCCAGCGGTGGATAACGCATTTTCAAAACTCATCTCAAATTAATAAAGTAAGTGCCTTGTTTTATAGAATAATTTCTTAGCTTGACGGCTATAGGCACAGCCTGAGCCGAACCTGGGGAATATTGTAAATAAAGTTCGCTACTGGTTTTAGATATTTTCATCCATTAATACAGCATTTTTTATCAACCTTAACTTAATAATCATGAAATACATCAAAATACTTATGTTCCTGTATGGGTCATTTGCAATCATGGTTTTAAGCTGTGATAAAGAAAATGAATTTGAATATTGTACTGGAAAATTAGTTGAAGTCACATGTGGAGGTTCGGTCGTTCAATTTCTTGGAACTGATCATATAATTGGAGAAGAATGGAATGATATTTTTTCAATACCGGTTTTAAGCTATGAAAATTGTGTATTGGTTGGAAACCTGCCGATAGAAAAATATGAAAAAGGCGATACTATTTGCTTTAATTATAGAATAGTAGAAGCTTTTACAAGTGGGAATTTTTGCGATATAGGCGGGCTTCCCGAAACCAAAATAGAAGTTACTGAATTTTTTAACAACAAGTAATTATTAAAACTAAGTTCAGCTGGTGCCGCGTATTGTATTCAATGTGCTGTCATTTTTGAATATTGGAGAGGAAATGATTGCGGTGGCCCGAAAAGTCAATTTTTGAGCAACCATTTTCGGTGTTTATGCATCTGATAATAAAACCAAGCCACATGAAAACAAAATTAAGTTACCTCGTTTTGGCGTTGATGGCAGGGATGTTGATTTATCAATGCGAAAAGGAAAAACAGGCTGAAACTACACTTTCAGGTAAGTTGTTGGAGTATTCAGATTGCAAGAGTTTTACTAAATCCGCAACAGATGAAGCAATCATTGCCGATACGCTATCATGCATACATTATCAATATGATGCAGAGAAGCGGCAATTAAATATGAAGCACGTCAACACCGGTTTTAATTGTTGTCCCGAAGAGTTATATTGTTCGTTTTCAATGATCAGTGATACAATCGTGATCAAAGAGTCGGAAAAGAGTGCTCTGTGCGATTGCAACTGTCTTTTTGATATGGATATTGAAATTACCGGCGTGGATGCCCGGAAATACCAGGTGAAGGTGGTTGAGCCCTATGCAGTGAATATGGATAAGCTGATTTTCGAAGTAGACCTTGCCCATCAACCGGAGGGCTCTTTTTGTGTAACCCGGAAGGATTATCCCTGGGGAGTGTCGATGTGGTAGCGGGTTTTACCTTCAAAGAGCTTTGGCAAAACCTGATCCAAACATAGATCTCAATATTATTCTGATGTGATTATTTAATGATTCACCTTATATTAGCAACTGCTCAAAAAACCTTCAAGTCCCAAATAACACATCATATCTGATAACTGGCAATGAAAACTTCATACCTACTGCTGTTCTTTTTTTGGATCAATTGCTCTGCTTTTTCACAGCACAATGATCCAAAAATCAGGGTCTGTGACAACATCTACCTTCAGCGCATCTCGGTAAATGCTTATGTCCATGTTTCTCAGGATGATATATCCGGGTTCGGACAGGTGAGTTCCAACGGCCTGATCTATGTTAATAACGGTGAGGCATTCCTTTTTGATTCGCCGGCTTCAGAAGCTTCAACAAGGGCACTGGTCACCTGGTTGACCGATTCGATGAAGTTGAAAATTGTTGGATTTGTTCCCAATCACTGGCATGTCGACTGTATGGCCGGATTGGCATTCCTTCACAGTCAGGGTATTCCTTCATACGCCAACCAAATGACCATTGACATTGCCCGATCACATCATTTGCCTGAACCTCGAAACGGGTTCACCGATTCGCTGAATCTGAAACTGGGCGACCGGGATATCCGGTGCTATTATTTTGGTGCGGCTCATTCCCTGGATAATATTGTTGTCTGGATTCCGTATGAAAAAGTATTGTTCTCCGGATGCATGATCAAAGCCATGAGTTCAGGCAACCTGGGAAATACAGCTGATGGTGATGTGAAAGCCTATCCTGCAACCATCCGTAAGGTAAAAGCCAGGTTTCCTGATGCAGTTATTGTGATTCCCGGGCACGGCAACTTTGGCGGTATTGAGCTGATTGAACATACCCTTCAGCTCTCTGTGAGATAGCCGGGCCATAAAATATCCGGGCTGCTGACATCCGGCTCCCCAACTATCCGCTTCACCGGTGAAAATATCCGTTTCACCGGTTTCTTGTTTTATTGGCCGTGCATGCAGCGTAGTTTTGTTTCAGTAATAAACCTATTATCTGAATCGAAACGTTTGTATTATGCGAAATGTATGTAAAAGCCATATTGCCTCCACTGCAATTCTTATTCTATTGTTTTGCTTCAACCCGAAAATCATGTCACAAACCGGAAGTGTTCTCGACGGGTATATCCGGATGGGGTTGGAAAACAACCATGCCTTGAAACAGCAGGAGCTGAACCTTGAAAAAAGCCTCAGGGCGCTCAGGGAGGCAAACGGACTGTTTTATCCATCCGTAGGTTTTGAAACCCAGTATTTACTGGCTGCCGGAGGAAGATCCATTGAAATGCCTGTGGGAGATATGCTGAACGGGGTATACTCTTCGCTGAACAGCATTCTGGAGAGTATGGGGCAGGCAGGAGGTTTTCCGCAGATTGAAAATGAGCAGATCGAATTTCTGCCCAACAACTATCACGATACCAAGGTAAGGGTAATCATGCCGCTGGTAAATGCTGAAATATATTACAACCGAAAGATCAAAAAGGAACAGATCGGCATGGCACAGGCTGAATTGAACGTATACAAACGCGAACTGGTAAAGGAAATCAAAACTGCCTATTACAGGTATTTGCAGGCATCTCAAATTGTGGATGCCTACAACAGCGCCGTGGAATTGGTTCAGGAAGCGCACCGGGTTAACAAAAAGCTGGTTGAAAATGAGATGGCCGGTCCCGAAAAGCTTTACCGTATTGAGGCCGAATTGAGCCAGGTAAAGGCACAACTTACCAAAGCAGAAAATGACCGGAAAACAGCAGCATCTTATTTCAACTTTCTGATCAATCAGCCGCTTCGGCAACATGTGACGGCAGATACTTTTGTACTGAAGGAGAAGGAAGCAATGGCATTTTCTACATCCGGTATTGCAACTAATTGCGAAGAGCTTATGCAGTTAAACAGTGCGCTACAGTCTACCCTGTATTATTATAAAATGAAAAAGTCATACCTGGTACCCACCATCAGCAACGTTACCGATTTGGGTTTCCAGGGATATGCTTACACATTCGACCGCGATCAGCAATATGTGATGAATGCTTTAAACCTATCCTGGCCTATATTCAGCGGATTCCAGAACCGGCAGAGAGCAGCTCTGGCCAAAATTGAATCGGAATCAATCCAAAGCAGGCTTGATGAAGCTGAATTGCAGATTGAATTACAGAGCCAGGTAGCTCATGACAATTATGAAACATCATTAAAGGCAGAAGAGGCCAACCGGCGTTCACTACTCAGTTCCAAGGAGTATTACAAGGTAGTCAGCCGGCAATATGCTGTTGGGCAGAAATCACTGCTCGATCTGCTTGATGCCCGCAACCAGTTAACCGGTTCACAAATTGCTCACACCATTTCACATTTTGAAACCCTCATCAGGTTAGCCGAGCTGGAGCGGGCCAATGCCGGTTATAACCTGAATTCTGCAAATCAATAAAAAGCAATCCTTGTAACCAATTAACATGAAACAGATGAAAACAATTTCAAGCATATTGATCGCAGGCATTGTATTGTTACTCATACAATGTACTCATGAACCGGCTTCTACATATAGTGAAGAAGTGGTATGTGTTAAGGCGGAAAAATTAGTTGAAACTGAAGCTTCGGTTCCCATACATTGTTCCGGCATTTTGTCATCCAAGCGACTGATCAGAATGTCGTTTAAAACCGGCGGTATTATCTCATCCCTTTCTGTGGAAGCAGGAACCCGGGTTAAAAAAGGTCAGTTGCTGGCATCGCTTGAAATGACTGAGATTGCCTCGCAGGTCGATCAGGCACAGCTTGCTTTCGAAAAGGCTGAACGCGATATGTTGCGGGTTAAAAATCTCTACCACGATACAGTGGCTACGTTGGAACAATTGCAGGATGCCACTTTGGCCTATGAGGTGGCGCGCCGTAATGTGGATATTTCAGAATTCAACAAACAGTATTCAAGGATTAATGCGCCTTCGGATGGAATTGTCATTGCTACCCTGGCAGAAGAGCATGAAATGGTAGGTGCCGGAACTCCCGTAGTTGTTTTCAGTGAGTTGGGCAGTGAAGAATGGGTAATCAAGGCCGCACTGGCAGATAAGGACATTGTAAAAGTGAGAAAGGGAGACAGGGCTGTAGCCGTTTTTGATGCTTATCCCGGGAAGAAATTTGAAGCACATGTTTCGCAACTCACTGAAACAGCTGATCCCTATACAGGAACTTTTGAAGTTGAACTCACCATTGATCCGGGAAACGAACGAATGATCAACGGGCTTGTTGCTGTGGTAAACATTCAGGCACAGAATAACCAGATGGTGACGCTGGTGCCTCCGGAAGCCTTGTTAGAAGCAGGCGGTTTACAGGGATACGTTTATGTGTTGGAACACGCTGATACTACTGCAAAAAAAGTACCGGTTACCATTGCTTATCTTGATAACCATTGTGTAGCCGTGCGGGAGCCTGTTAACAAGATGGGGTTGGTGATTACCGAAGGCGCGGCTTACCTCGAAAACGGTTCGAAAGTCAGTTTGGTCGAATAATCATATCAGGCCGTCGGGGAAATCTACACGAGACAACTTCATAGGTTTTCTTTATGAACTGATCCTGGCGGCCTGTTTATATCTGAATATTTTCTTTTTTAATATTAATGATGTTATACCTGTAATATATGCTAACCCGACTTACCTTAAAAAATTACCAGATTACCTTAGCTGTTTTCCTAATGATTGCCCTGTTGGGTGTTAATGCCTTCATCAACATGCCCCGCAGTGAGGATCCGCCCCTGAGCGGTGCTTTTTTCTATGCAGTAGCTGTATATCCGGGTGCCAGTTCCGAAGACATGGAGCAGCTTGTTGTGGAGCCGCTGGAAGAGGCGCTGAATGAGATTGATGATATTAAACGCTCATTCGCATCAATGAACGATGGGGTTGCCATTGTGAACGTGGAATTTGACCTGGGTGTTGATCAGGACCGAAAATACGACGAAGTGCTCCGGCAAATCAACAATACAAGGCCAACCTTACCGGCCGATTTATATAGCCTGGATGTGTACCGCTGGTCGACCACCAATGTTAATATTTTACAATACGCACTGATATCAGAGCATGCTTCGTTTGCCGATTTGGAAAAGCAGGCTGAACGGCTGAAAAGGACGCTGGAAAAAACGAATGCCATTAAAAAGGTGAAAACAGAGGCCTATCCTGATCAGGAAATTTTAATTGAAGTTGATTTGCAAAAACTGGCACAGAAGAAAATTCCGGTAAACCATGTCATAGCTGCCATACAGGGTAGTAATGTCAACATACCGGGGGGTGAGCTGGAAATGAGAAATCGCAAACTCAACATCAAAACTACCGGCAATTATGAAACGATTGCTGATGTTGGCAATACCATTGTGAATGCGGCAAATGGGAATGTTGTGTATTTGCGTGATCTGGCAAAAGTTACTTATGACTACGCCGATCAGCAGCACATTGGCCGGTACAATGGAAAAAGGGCTGTTTTTGTATCTGCCAATCAGAAAGAAGGCACCAATATTTTCCATGTAGTGAAGTCGGTGAATGAAGATGTTGACCGGTTTGCAAAAACCTTACCTCAAACCATGACGCTGGTGAAAACATTTGATCAGTCGGTAACAGTTGACAACCGCCTTAACCGGCTCTACGAGGATTTTGGGATAGCCATTCTGCTTATTTTAATTACACTTTTGCCGCTGGGTACAAGGGCTTCCATCATTGTGATGATTGCCATTCCCACCTCATTGCTCATAGGGCTAACAACCATGCATCTGACGGGATTTTCGATCAACCAGTTGTCGATTGTAGGTTTGATCATTTCGCTTGGATTGCTGGTAGACGATTCCATTGTTGTGGTTGAAAACATTGCACGGCACATGCGTATGGGTTACAACCGGCATGAGGCTACCCTGAAAGCTACCAGCCAGATCAGCTGGGCCGTTATCGGGTGCACGGCAACCATGATTGTGGCTTTTGTACCCATCATCATGTTGCCGGGAGAGTCCGGTGAGTTTATGAAAAGCATACCGGCAGCTGTGATATTTACCCTGTTGGCCTCATTGCTGGTATCATTTACATTAACACCATTCATTGCATCCAGGTTTCTCAAAGAGCGTGATTTTGAGCGCGAGAATCTTTTCCTCCGGATGCTGAACAAGGTCAATAACGGACCGTATCAACGGCTTTTGTTACTGGGATTGAAATACCCCAAATCTACCATGCTCATAGCCACCGTGGCTGTGGCCGGAAGCCTTATGCTTCTGCCGGTTGTGGGATTCAGCCTGTTTCCAAAGGCAGAGAAACCGCAGTTCCTGATTAATATCGACATGTCGCCCGGTACCAGTTTGGAGCATACCGACAGTGTTACCAGGAAAGTTGAGAAAATGCTGGACTCACACGAGGAGATCAACAGTTACTGTACCAATGTGGGAAAGGGAAATCCGATGATTTATTACAACACGGTTCAGGAAAGTGAGAATCCTGGTTTTGCACAGCTTTTTGTTCAGTTGCATCATTACAGCCAAAAAGCAACGCCTGCATTCCTCAAGGAGTTGGAAAAATCATTGGCTTGTTTTCCGGGAGCCGAAATTACCATCAAAGAATTTAAGAATGGTCCGCCGGAAGATGCTCCCATTGAAATTTCATTTTTCGGTCCCAACCTGGATACGCTGAGACATCTTGCAGCTGTGGGTGAAAATATGCTCAAAACCATTGACGGAACAACGTATGTTCGGCATTCCATGGATGAGACAGCGTTGGAACTCAAGGTGAACATCAATAACGACAAGGCGGGTATGCTGGGGGTTCCGGTATATGAAATACAAAAAACCATACGAATGGCCATGGCAGGATTATCCGTGGGAAACTTCATTGATGAAGACGGAAATGATTTCAAAATCCGGGTTACACTTACTGAGTATTCCGGAGTATAGTGTACAATCCAATCCGGGATATAGTGTACAATCCAATCCGGAGTATAGTGTACACTTTTAATAGGCAG
>JAFGOR010000041.1 GCA_016926375.1 Bacteroidales bacterium | reverse complement strand
TTTGCATGTGGAAATGGATGAGCTGCATGTAACCAACGCAATAGCCAGTCTGATCGACAATGCCCTGAAATATTGCACCCGGCAGCCCGCTGTTGAAATCAGGCTTGAATCAGAACATAAACACCTGAACCTGTGCATTAAAGACAATGGCATAGGAATACCGAAAAAGGAATTAAAACGGGTTTTTCAAAAGTTTTACCGGGTGCCCACAGGAAATATTCATAATGTAAAAGGTTTCGGATTGGGGTTATACTATGTCCGGAATGTGTGTAAGAGTCATGGATGGCAAATCAAACTTATAAGCGAACCTGACGCGGGCACCCAAATTACCATTCAAATACCCATGAAATGATATGAACAATAAAAGAACCATATTGTATGTGGAAGATGATGAAACCCTAAGCTATATCACCAAAGACAGTCTTGAAATGCACGGTTTTCACGTATTGCATTGCACCAATGGAAACGATGCCCTTTCTAAATTCAACAGCAATGATATATCCATTTGTCTTTTCGACATCATGTTACCCCGGCTTGATGGTTTCTCATTGGCCAGGGAAATCCGAAAGACTGATGCGGAAGTCCCCATTATATTTCTCACAGCCAGAAGCCTGAAAGAAGATAAAATTGAAGGATTGAAGCTGGGAGCTGATGACTACATGGTGAAACCTTTCAGTATTGAAGAACTCATACTCAGGATCAACATTTTCATAAAACGAAGCAGAATCAATTCTGATAAAACCATTAATAAATGCATAACATTGGGCCAGTATGTTTTCGACAGAAACAATCAACTCCTTACTATTGACGGTAAGGAAATACACCTGACACAGCGCGAATCCGAATTACTGGCGTTATTTGTTTCCCAGGTGAACCAAATTGTTAAAAAAGAGGATATTCTGAAAAGTATCTGGTACGATGTTAACAGTGTTTACAGCCGAAGCCTGGATGTATTTGTATCACGGCTCAGAAAAATGCTGGATGCCGATCCCAACCTGAAGATCGAAAATATCCATGGCATAGGATACCGCCTTAAAAATAACAGCCCGCAATGATTCAGAGTGTAATGATTTCCCGGTTAAGAACAATGGCGTCGGCATGTTTATTCAGCAAACCCACGGCATAATCCATTGCCGGAGACAAATCTCCGGATCCATTGTAGGCATTAAAAACCATCAGCAAATGGCCGGTTCCGCTCCTGATACTGGTCCTTTCCTCGTCGCTTGTAGGCGTGCCAATAGGGCCTTTTGCGTCACGCAGCACCGGTAAATTTTCAATATTGAGAACTCCCCTGCCAATGGCATTGAAAATCTCACCCGTTTTGCCCAAGCCTGCCACTACAGGTTGTTCAATCAGCGAGGCATCAAATCCCCCGATGGAATAACCCGACTTGAGTGAAACAAGATTAATCAGATCTACAAGTGTGCTGATCCGGTATAATTCCTGCCCCTTTACTATCCGGCGCATCAGTGCTTCAGCACTGGGACGGTAGCGACTGGGATCTTTCCCGCATAATGAATACATGCCGCGCGTGGCTGCAATCTGTGGCTGATCTTTAATAGATTCAAAAGTCAGACTGTCCCTTACCTTCTGTGTTATCTTCTGTATTTCGGCCCAGAGTTCCCCGCTGTGGACACTGTTTTGCACCCTGCATTCAATGACCCCGAGTGCCATGGAAGGATTTATTTTTTGCAATTCAGCACATATATGCACCCCGATTGTCACCATAAATAGATCTTTTCATTGTTACTGATGGCTCCTTCAGTAACCCTGACAATATATATACCCTTTGACAAATGCGAAACATTGAAGTCCTTTTCGAGTTTACTTTCTGATTTATTTTCAGTTACACTAAACAACTGTCGCCCAAAAACATCAAACAGCTGAATGACTACTGCAGCTTTAATATGATCACTTGAATAAGTAACCTGAAGTTTCCCTTCATCGCTTCTGACGGATAAATCTGATGGCACCCACAGTTCCTGCGAAATCACTGAGGTAACATAGTTACCAACAAGTTTGAGTTCACCAAAAGCTGAAGCATTATAATAACTGATGTTTTTGTCAGCTTCTTCAATCAATTTCGAACCAAACATATTTTGGCGTGTTGATCCGAGATCATTGTCGTTATATGCCACTGACCAGCCCAAAAGCTTTTCGTTAGTGAGCTGAACAGGGGTATTAACACTACCGTCAACATAGGTATCATCAAAAACTTTCAACTCATATTCATATTCAAATGTATGAGGAGCAACTCTTTGCATCTTATATTTCAAATGATCGTCTAACCTCACCCAACCTGGCGCACCACCGATATAATAACAAACATGAGTTGTGTCCATATGATATGCAATTGCCTTATAAGTACCCGTATAATTCGCATCCCGGGAATGATTTTCATCAATAAAAATTTCCGTACAATCATAATTGTAAATGTTACTGCAAACATCAGCAATTCCTGTTGGCTGTATATGCAAAGAATCGTCAACTATCTGAATTAACAAGTAAATCCGATCGCTGGCCCAAAGAACTTTAAACCTGCCGGAGTAATCAGTCTCAGAAACAGCATTTCCAATCCATACCTGGTCAATTGGTGCCCAATCAGCTTTATTCCAACAGGTATCATTTCCATTCCCGTCAATCACCGGAATAGTCACGGTGAATCGGGCTTCATAATATCCTTGAAGATATTGATTGTGATCACCTGCGATAGTCAGTTGAGAAAGGGCTATGAGGCCGACTAAAATTCTTATTTGTAAACCGGGCATTGCTATAATTTTTAGAGAGGTAAAGCTAGAATTTTTCGGTCTCATTATGAACAAATAAATGTATTAGACAATACGTTTCGGGTACAATCAGTTTTCCCATTCTCCCTGGGATCCATCTAACCCTTTCAAACAGGTGGAATAAGAAAAGACAGATACTTTCTGATGTGTTGATATGCTATTGGGCTGACGTGATTGCACTATTTGCATCCAAAAACTCAAGAATTCTTGTATTAACAATTTCAAATTGATCAATAGATAAAAAATGGCCTGCATTATTAATAATGCCTGTTTCACAATCCGGCAGTAACTTTTTGGCTTGTTCAATACTTTTTTCTTTATTAATAATGTCTTGGTTTCCGATTAATAACAGAACCGGCATGGTCAGGCTTTTTAGTTCATCATCAGTATAGGGCATCATTTTTAAAATAAACTTTATTTTTACTGATTCTTGCGTCGCCAGGAAATATTGGTCAATAAATGCCTGTTCTATTTTATCTACATTGAATGACATCGATTCCAAAAGACGTCGCAAATGTTTTCGCTTTGGCCTAATTGTGTAGTTCAACCCCGACAGTATTTCTGATCCCGGAGGTATCCACATAAAAGTTTGGGCAGGACTTAAAAGTACAATATTTTTAATTTGTGATGTTTGATGAAGTGCCAGATATATTGCCAGCCATCCTCCTCTGGAAGCACCAATTATACTAAATTCATCAATTTTAAGCTGATCAAATATTTCATTATACCACTTCACAATCTCACCCATGTCCTTAACTTCTCCATTTACCTTAGATTTACCCGGCTCGAGCAAGTAATCTATTGCATACACCCTGTGTTTTTGAGAAAGTGCTTTTATATTAGGATACCACATAGTAGAACTGGCATTCATCCCGTGCAACAAAACCACAGGTTCAGCATTTTTAGGGCCACTTACTATTACATGGGCATTTCCAAAGCTTGTTTTGATATTCAGTTCACGAAACGGTGTTTTCCAAAGTGATAAAGCTTTATTGTAAGCTTTATAATACTCAACTTCTTCGGGTTTTACTT
>JAFGOR010000271.1 GCA_016926375.1 Bacteroidales bacterium | reverse complement strand
GGAACTGATCTTGCTTTCTTTCCTGGTAATCAGGTTGATTGTCCGGGTCGATTGGCCGTCGTCAAAACCTGTGAGTTCTGCCTGATCACTTAATTTGTTATATACCTGAACCCTGTCTATTACATCGGCCGGCAGATTTTTCAAAGCCACTGTCGGATCATCGCCAAAAAATGTTTTACCATCCACCAGTACCTGCTTTACCTCTTCTCCCCGTGCCTTGATTGTACCGTTGTCAACTGTTATGCCGGGCATTTTCTTTACCAGGTCCTCCGCAGTAGCATCAACATTGACCTTAAATGCATCAGCCAGCATGGTAGTTGTATCACCCTTCTGAACAACAGTCCCATGACCTGTCACAACAACCTCTTTAAAGCTGCGGCTTTCAACTTCGAGATAGATTATGCCCAAATCTGCTGTTGACCTGGACAATTTTATTTCTTTCAATTGATTCTGGTAATTGATACTTTTAACAATGAACTGATACGATCCGGCAAGCAGACCTGGAATGGAAAATCTGCCGTTGACATCGGTAACTGTTCCTTTAACATCAGCTGTATCAGCACTGTTTCGTACAATTACATAAGCCCCGATCACGGGATCGTTGTTTGCATTATCTCTTATGGTACCGGTAAGTGTCAGGTTCTGACACAGAACCGTTGTTAAACTAGCTATCGTTAAGGCCAGTATGATTATTGACCTTTTTGCTGATCTTTTAAAACAGGTTTTCATAGGTTTTTGGCAGTTTTAAAATCCTGGTTTCCGCAACTTCAAATCGTAAGTTAGAACCCGAACTCCTTTATAGCAAATTAAATATACCTGTGGGGTGATTTTATGGATGTATACCCCCTTTTTAAGAAATACTAGTGGCAAAAAGGATTCAATGCTTTATTTCATTTTTCATTATAACGAGCCTTAACTGGGCTTACAATAGGGTACAGGTACGTTGGATATTATCACCTCACTGGTTTGCAAAGGATGTGGTAATTTTGTTATTTATTGTAGTCTAATGCATTCTCATCCAATACCCAGGAAACCTTTAAACTGATTTCTTCCACAGGGTTAATCCGGGGAAACATATAAATGCATCAAATTTCCAAACCTTTGGAAACAAATAATCTTAGACAGCTGTGGAACCAGCTTAAAATTCACCGATATATAATAGAATTAAGGTCTGTAAATTGTAAAAGATAAACGCTTATCCATTTTAGGTTTCAGTTGCCAAAAACATTGCTTCAACAGGCATAAGTAACCGGGATAATGCTTTCAAATCAGGTAACATTTTTACAGGGGCAAACTTGAAATCAACCATTATAAACTACCCGTTTATTAACCGCTGATACGCATGCCTTGCCAAATCACCAAGCGGAAGTACAGTGGAGGCTGCCTTCAGGTTAATTGCCGCTTTGGGCATGCCAAAAACCACACAAGTGCTTTCGTCTTCGGCAATGGTATAAGCGCCGGCATTTTTCATTTCGAGCAGGCCCCGGGCGCCGTCATCGCCCATGCCGGTCATGATGATTCCCACTGCATTGGCTCCGGCGCAATTGGCTGCAGATCGGAAAAGTACATCCACCGAGGGGCGGTGCCGGTTAACCAATGGACCGTCGTTGATAACAACAGAGTATTTCGCCCCGGTGCGGGCTATGAGCATGTGCCGGTTGCCTGGTGCGATTATGGCTTTGCCAATGGTGATAATTTCGCCATGAACACCTTCTTTTACTGAAATGCGACAAAGTTTGTCGAGCCGGTCGGCAAACGACTTGGTGAACAATTCGGGCATGTGCTGAACAATTACGATTCCCGGACAGTCGGGAGGCATGGCCATGAGAAAGGCTTCAATTGCCTGGGTGCCGCCTGTGGAAGCCCCCAGTACAATAATTTTATCTGTAGTGTGTTTAATTGAAACTCCCTGGGGAGATAATTCCAGTATTTCATCGGCAGTAAGTTTAGGCATTATGACAGGTTGCGACCTGTTTATCATGGCTGGCGTTGGTGCGACACCGCCAATCCGTTTCATATTGGCCTGTGAAGCTGCCTTTATCGCATCGCACAATAGAATCCTGGATTCATCAAAAAATTCCTTGGTAATCAGCTTGGGTTTGGTGATTACATCAATTGCACCGTATTCAATTGCTTTAAGTGCCATTTCACCGCCCTTTTCGGTAAGGCTGGAAATTACAACTACCGGAATAGGCATAGTTGCCATCAGCTTCTTCAGAAAGGTAAGCCCGTTCATCCTGGGCATTTCCAGGTCGAGTGTGATCACATCAGGGCGCTCTTTGGGAATTTTACTTGCAGCAAAAATAGGATCTGCAGCCGTGGAAATCACCTCAATTTCAGGGTCATGATTCAGGATGCCTGACAGCGTTTGCCGTACAAAGGCAGAATCGTCAATAACCATGACTTTTATTTTCTTCATACCTTGTTGTTCCTAACGGAAAAGAAATAATAGTTTAGTAAAGCGACATATTTAACCGATTTTTGTAAATATGGTAGGGCGAACATGCTTTAGCGGCAGGCTGAAACCTGTAATGGACTCGGAATGTCCGATGAAGAGCAAACCTCCCGGGTTCAAGCTTTTGCAAAACTGCTTTAACAGCCGGTACTGCACTTCGCGTTCAAAATAGATCATTACATTACGGCAGAAAATAAAGTCGAATTTTCCCAGGGCACTGTAATCTGTGCTCAAGAGGTTGTACTTTCTGAATTCTACCTTGTTGCGCAGTTCTGAACTGATACGTACCTTGTTTTCGTAAGCATTTTTGCCTTTGAGCAGGTATTTCTTTTTGTATTCGCCCGGGATAATAAGTGTTTTTTCTACATTGTAGATGCCCACTAATGCATGCTGCAGTACGCTTTCGGAAATATCGGTGGCCAGTATATTGAATTCGAAATGCCGGTTATTTAAGGAAGCTTCCTTCATCACCATGGCCAGCGTGTAGGGCTCTTCGCCGCTGGAACATCCTGCGCTCCAAACCGACAGCTTGTTTTTACCCGAATTTTTCAGGCAATCTTCAATGCCCTTGCTTAACAGGTACTCGAAATGCAAAGGCTCCCTGAAAAAGTCGGTTTTATTGGTGCTCACTGCATCAATCATGTTCCACACTTCTTCTTGTTGACCTCTGGTTGAAAACACATAATCGACATATTCGCTGAAACTGCTGTGTTGAAGCGTTTTTAACCGTTTCTGTAACCGGCACTGCAGCAGTGTTTTCTTGTTTGGTGGCAGCTTGATGCCAAACTGGCTCATGATATAACTGCTGAGCCTTACAAATTCCTTGTCTTCGAGTTGAATGGTATGGGAATCAAGCGTCATGATCATCAAAACTTATATAATACCGATACTAGTAATCTTGTATTGTTTATCCTGTAGGTGTCTGAAATCTCACCTTCACTATCGGGACTTCCGAATAGTGCTGAAGTGTATTCAACTTCAGCAGCAAAAGAAAGAATTCCCGGCTTGAATACTATTCTGGGAGATATTCTGAAAAGACTTTTCACCGGCATGTTGGCCATCAGGTAATAAGGCCCCCTGGTTTTGTTTCCGGTGCCCAGGTTTTCGGTATAACCGGCAAAGATGCCTGGTTGCCACCTGGTATTGTTGCCGTGGAGTTCACCCCAGTATGAAACAGTCCTTACCGGAACATAATCCACATACCCCCTGTCCTGGTCAGTACTGTCTTTTACGGCGTAGCCGCTGATCGTAAGCACTTCGCTGCCATTTTCGAGGTAAGTGGCATAAGCTTTTAGTGTGACATTTTTACCAGTAAGTTTCAGATAGGAATTCACCGATAATCCATGAACGCTTTCGGAGGTTACATAACCTTTGCCCGTTTTGGTTTGGGGTATCAGGGTTTTGTAACCGGCACCGGCACCTATGATCCATTCGTGTTGCTTTTTCAGGGTAAGTTCGGCATTAAGCTGTATCTCGGGTATGACAGCATCGCGAAGGTATTTCGAATTGTTTCCTTCAGGGCCCACACTAGTATAGTCGCGTTGAGAAAGCAACACACCAGAAAGCTTAAATTTGCCGGGAACATAAGAGATTTTTACCTGCGGAGCCCTGGAGAATGGTTGAATAGGAGATCCCGTATTGAACGAAATTGTTGCGGGATAGCAGGAGGTAACAAACAGGGGATGCCAGTATTGACCCACCAGCAATTCTGCCTTTTCCCATTGCATTTTCACATAGGCATGTCGTAGCCGGAACATGTTGACATCACCATTTGACTGTCCGAAGAAGTCTCCCTCAATTACACCTGAAGTGCTGGCTCCAAGTAAAACTGGACCTGATACGCCAACCGACAGGTTTGACTGTATGGGAAGGATATTAAAACTGGCTTTGTCGTTGATATCCTTTCCGTCGGGGTCGTTTAACCGGGGTGCGGGAAAGAGTAAAAAATGGCCTTCCCTGGCAGAGACGGTCTCGCGGGTGTCGAAGAAGAAATCAGTTTTTACCAAACCCGAGACCTTAACCCGGGGTAGTGCTGCTTCTTCCGTCTGGGCGAACATATGCACCTGGCTTATTAAAAGGAGCATAATCCAGCACGCAGTTGAAAAGCAGGCTTTCCTGCAATACTTATTCAGTTTATTCATTTACCAGATGACTTACTTCTGCTAATTCCTTTACATTAAGTACCCTGTCGATATTCAGCACCATGATGAATTTCTCTTCAATTTCAATAAAACCTTCGAGGAATTCGGGGTTGTATTTGATACCCAAATCGGGAACTGCTTTTATGTTTTTGTATTCGAATTCAATTACGTCGGTAACCTGGTCGACCAACAACCCCATCAGCACGTTTTTATCCTTGCTGACCACATCCACCACCACTACCATCTTGTCGGCCGACCCGGTATCCTCAACGTTAAAACGTTTATGCATATCAATTACGGGTACAATGGATCTCCTGAAGTTTAACACGCCCGGTACAAATTCAGAGGCATTGGGTATTTTGGTAAGTTGCTCGAACTGAATAATCTCGAGAACCTTATACACGCTGATAGCAAAGCTCTCCGAACCAATCCGCAGATTGATGTAACTGGTTTTTTTATCAATATCTAATGTTGCCATGGTATGCTAAATTTTTGTAATATGATTGAACAGGAAATTTGTGTCGAGTATGAAGGCCAGCTTACCGTCGATCATGATGCTTCCACCCGAGAAGTAGGGTTGGTTGACAAACAAGTCGCCAAGCGGTTTAATAACAGCCTGGTGTTCGCCGATAATCTGATCGGCTGTAATGGCATACCGCCTATCAAACTTGTTGATCACAATTACCATCAACTCGTTTTGTTCTGAAGGCGCATATTTAAACTGTTCACGAAGCGAAACCAGTGGAATGGGACTATTCTTATACTGGATATACCGGTTGTCTTTTTTGAACAGGTTTTCATTTGTCTCCTTGAAACAATACTCGATATCCATGACGGGAATCAGAATCTGCGTTTCGTCCACGTTTACCATTAAGGTATCGATAATGGTGAGGGTGGTGGGCAGTTTCATGGTAATGGTAGTGCCCAGATTTTCTTCGGTGAATATTTCAATACTGCCACCCACACTGTTGAGCTCTTTACGTACCACATCCATTCCGACACCACGTCCCGATACCATGCTGATGTTTTCGCTGGTAGTAAATCCCGGTTCCATGATGAAGGTGAGGAGTTGTTCTTTATTAACATCCTGTCCTTTTTCCATGTAACCTTTTTTAATGGCACATTCTTTCACTCGTTCCATGTTTATGCCCCTACCATCGTCCTGCACACTGAGAATTACACTGGCTCCTGAATAAAATGCCGTAATTTTAAGCAGACCTTCAGGTGTTTTGCCTTTGGCCAGCCGTTCTTCTTTGGGCTCCAACCCATGGTCGATGCTGTTGCGAATGATGTGCTGTAACGGACTTTCGATTGACTTAAGAATAGTTTTGTCTATTTCAATATCCTGACCTTCAATCAGCATATTGACTTTTTTGCCGAGGTCTCTGGATAGATCACGTATCTGCCTCTTGAATTTACCCAGCAGTGTGCCAATGGGAACAAGGCGGAGATCAAGCGCATTATCACGAAATTTCTTAGTGAGCTTGGCAATGTTCTCGAGTGCATTGTTTAACTTGAGATCATTGTGTTTTTCCGCATGTACTTCCACTGTTCCGGTAATGGTAACCAGTTCGCTTACCAGGTTCATGAGCTCATCGAGTTTTTGCGATGAAACATTAACCTTGCTGTCCGTCTCAATTCTCGACGTATCCGTGCTTTTCAACTCGGCAAGAGATGCATCGGGCTGCTCTGCGGGGAGGTTCTGTACCGGTTCATCATCGGGCAACTGGTCAATGCAGTCACGAAGTTGTTGTTCCGGGGCAATTTTATGTTTGTATAAAGATTCCAGTTTTTCCGAAAGAAATGGATCTATCTGCAACTGTTCGCGCGACATTTCAAAGATGCTGTATTCATCCTTGTCGTAAAACAGAAAGATATCCTCAACTTCGGTCATTGCCAGTGAAGTCTTAAGATAAACTTCCCATACGGTAGCGCATATCTTTTCAGCTTTCTGTTTCTCCCATGATTTCTTTTTTTCATGCAGGATTACATGGGTTTCACCTGACGCTTTCAATTCATCCACGGTTTTATCCGGATTGAGTCCGCGTTCAAAAATCCCCTTATCAGGAGAGAACAGAATCACATACAGGTGATTGGAAACTCTCAATTGGGTAGAAGTTCCGGAAACTCTCTTGATGTTGGATTTCCCTGTTACTGCGGCTTTGTCTGCAAGCAGTTGAATCAGTCTTTCTGCCGCAGAATCATCAGCCTCGCCGGCCAACATAACCAGAATCAGATCCTTGGCTTTCAGTGTGATGTCGATAATATCACTGTTGACCTGCAACTTTCCCTCACGAATTTGTTCATATGTGTTTTCAAATTCGTGAGTCAGATCCTGAATGTTTTTATAGCCAACCATACCTGCCGAACCTTTCAGGGTATGCATTACCCTGAATATGTTGTTCACAATCTCAGGATTGCCTGGGTTGTTTTCAAGGGTGATCAGGTCATCCTCAAGTTGAAGCAGTAATTCCTTTACCTCTTCAATGAAACCTTTTACTATATCATCCATCAGGCTAATACTTTTTCAACCAATTTTTTAAACTCAGTCACCTCAAAGGGTTTTTTTATCCAGGCTGTAATTTTGGCTTCCCTGGCACGATTTTGTTTATCAATACTGGTTTCGGTGGAAAGCATGAATATGGGTATGTACTTGTACTTTTCCTTAGCCCTGATGTATTCTACCAATGCTCCGCCGTCCATATTGGGCATGTTATAATCGGATATAACCAGATCAATATTACTGCCATCGAAAAAACGGGTGGCTTCTCTGCCATCAATGGCTTCTTCCACCTGGTACCCCATGGCTTCAAGAGTTTTTTTGATAATTTGTCTTGAAGTATTGAAATCTTCCACAACAACAATGCGCTTTTTCATTTTTTAAGATATTTTGGCGTGTTTGAAATCATATTACATGCTAAAACCGTTCAAAATCAGCATCTGATGCAGCCGGCTTTTTAATTGCGATCGGTTGTTCACTTTGGATGACTTTTTTTACTTTATCGGCAACAGGTTCGGGCCTTTTGGTATCAGCAACCGGTTTACCAGTTTTTTCGTGTTTTTTGTTAGCTGAGTAATGTGCATCTTCTCCGGTTCTGAAAAAAGCCACAGCATCTTTGAGGCTTTCGGCCTGCGATGAAAGTTCTTCAGCGCTGGTAGCCATTTCTTCGGATGCGGCTGCATTTTGCTGTACAACTATATTCAACTGTTGTATGGCACTGTTAATCTGATCGGCGCCTGAATTCTGCTCAATACTTGCTGCAGCAATCTCTTGAACCAGTTGTGATGTTTTTTGAATTTCAGGTACCAGTGAATCAAGTGATTCCCTGGTCTTTTCAGTTATTTTCAGGCTGTTTCTGGAAAGATTCTGGATTTCATCGGCAGCCAGTTTGCTCCGTTCTGCCAGTTTCCTTACTTCTGCAGCAACAACTGCAAAGCCCCGTCCGTGTTCGCCTGCACGGGCCGCTTCAACAGCAGCGTTCAGGGCCAGCAGGTTGGTTTGGAAAGCTATGTCGTTTACAATGGTAATTTTCTCAGCGATTATTTTAATGGAATCAAGACTTTCACGCCCTATTTTGTTCATATCAACCATGCTTTCAGTTGCCTTGCCTGATATACCTTCAGTCTGTCTGGCGTTTTCAGTATTTTGCTGGATGTTGCTTACCATTTCTTCCATGGATGAAGATATTTCTTCGGTTGAAGATGCCTGTTCCGTAGCGCCCTGTGACAATTGTTGTGAACCATTGCTAATTTGGGCGCTGGCGGCAGCAATGCTTTCGGCGCCACCACGAATATTCATCACAATGTCCCTGAGTTTGCCGAGCATTGTTGACAGTGCTCCGGCCAGTTCACCGATTTCGTCCTGTTGGTCGATTTTCAGATCAACAGAAAGGTCGCCCTGCGCTATTTTCTTGGCGAATTCTACACCTTTCTGTAGGGCTGTGGTTATTGATCTGCTTAATAGTGATGTTATAAATATGAAGATAAATGAACCTATCAAAACTGCGATTAAAATGGCATAGGTAATACCGCGTATTACTTTCATAAACTCTTCTTTGTACAAAGTCACTGAAACATAAGATTCTATTGCGGGTATAAGCTTGTAATACTGCACCTTTACCTTTCCTTCATAAACATATTCCAGTTTTCCGTATCCCTCAGGATCGGCAAGCATCTTTTTGAAAAAGTCATCATTCTGAGCACTCTGACCTTCATTTTTCGGGTGGATAATAAAGGTACCCTTATTATCAACCATGTAGGGATACCCGGTTTCGAAATATTTCTTACCCAGGAAAATCTCACGAAGCGTACCCATATCCTTTTCCTTTGTTCCGGTAGCCAGAATAATCTTACTTCCATCGCTCAATATATAGGGTTTATAGGCAGTAAGATACCATTCATTTACAACCTGAGCGCGATCCTGGTATTCCTCACCACGGTCAAGAGCCGCTGCTACGGGTGAACTGTTTGGTACGTAAGTATTGATTACCCGGGTTCCATCAGCTTGTTTCACGGATGTTGATATGCGAACATATCCCTGGGGTATTTTCTGCAGGATAGTAACCACCGCACCTGTTAATGTTGAAATCTCATCCACAATGCTTGTATTATTGTACAGAGCGATTCCGTTAAAACTTACTCCTTTAAGCTGTAAACTCTGTGTTTCTTTCGTTTCCTGGTTCTGAACCTGTGTGGTTATTGTCTGACCGTTTAATGTCAATTTCCCTTTGTCGAATGATAAATAATCTCCAATTTTTAATGCCTTGTTGGTATTGACCTGGCTTTCGGCAATCCTTTCTTCAATAATGGTTGCCAGGTCATTAACCTGCTCAAACATGCGGGTATCCGTATCTTCAGTGATCTGTTTTCGCTGGGTGGTAATGGTATATGCACCCAACAATGCAATGATCAAAACAAATGCGGCGTTGAATACTATATTCAGCCGGGTACCGATTTTGAGATCATTTATTCGTTTCATAATTTATTGTTTAATAATTTAATAGATTTTGCACTTGTAATTACTTTTTTTACGGAAATCATGAAGCAGGTTAATAAGTAGAAATACTCAATTTTAATACATTATCCACTTTCGCTATTAAACTCTGAAATATTCAACAGCCTCTTTCAGGTTTTGTGCCTGGGCAGATAATTCTTCGGAACTGGTGGCCATTTCTTCCGATGCGGCAGCATTTTGTTGTGTAATGATATTTAACTGCTGGATAGCACCGTTGATTTGATCGGCTCCTGAATTTTGTTCAATACTGGCCGCTGATATTTCCTGTACCAGTTGTGAGGTTTTTTGGATTTCCGGCACTAAAGCGTCAAGTGATTCCCGGGTCTTTTCAGTAATATTCAGGCTATTCCTGGAAAGGTTCTGAATTTCATCGGCAGCCAGTTTGCTCCGTTCGGCCAGCTTCCGTACCTCAGCCGCAACTACTGCAAAGCCTCGTCCGTGTTCTCCGGCACGGGCAGCTTCAACGGCTGCATTCAAAGCAAGAAGATTTGTCTGGAAAGCAATATCATTGACAATGGTAATTTTTTCGGCGATGGTTCTGATGGAGTCGAAGCTCTCTCTCCCAATTGTGCTCATTTCAAGCATGCTTTCGGAAGCTTTCCCTGAAATATTTTCGGTTTGCCTGGCGTTATCGGTGTTCTGCTGAATATTACTTACCATTTCTTCCATTGAAGAAGATATTTCTTCTGTTGAAGATGCCTGTTCAGTGGCACCTTGTGATAATTGTTGCGAACCATTGCTGATCTGGGCACTTGCCGCAGCAATGCTTTCGGCACCATTGCGGATATTCATCACTATTTCCCTGAGTTTAACAAGCATGGATGAAAGCGCACCGGCCAGTTCGCCAATTTCATCCTGTTGGTTAATGCTTAAGTCAACGGAAAGATCACCCTGAGCAATTCTTTTGGCAAATTCAACGCCCTTCTTTAACGATGAGGTAATTGATCTGCTGATTAGCGAATTGATAATGATGAAGATGACAATACCTAATGTTACAGCTATTAGCAAAGCATACGTTATACCTCTTACTACCTTAAGGAATTCTTTCTGAAAAATGGTTACGGCAACATACGAGTCGATTTTCTCAATATGCTTAAAATATTGATACTTAAGATCTCCTTGGTAAGTATACTCGATTTTGCCATTTCCGTCTGTGTCAGTTTTCATCTCATTGAAAAAGCCTTCTTCCGCAATGCTGGTACCCTCGTTGTTTGGATGAATGATCAGCAGACCCGAATTATCTACAACATAAGGATATCCTGTTTCGAAATATTTTTTGTTGTTGAAAATCTCCTTCAGCGAAGCCAAATCCTTTTCAGGCGTACCGGTAAACAATACAATTACCGAACCATCCGCGAGCTTCAAAGGTTTATAGGCAGTCAGATACCATTCTCCTAAAATAACAGCTCTTCCATAGAATTCTTCACCCTTATCCAATGCCTGTGCAACAGGTGAATTATTAGGGATGTATGTGTTGATAGCTCTTGAGCCATCAGCTTGCTTAATATTGGTTGAAATTCTGACGTATCCCTGCGGAATTTTTTGAAGGATGCTGGCAACAACACCGTTCAGTTTTCCGGTGGCGTCTACAAACTGTGTACTGTTGTATATTGGTTCACCTTTATGGGTAATCCTTTTCAGTTGGATTTCATTTTTTTCGTTGGTTTCCTGGTTTATTGCATTAATGGTATTGAAAGTATTTACCGCAGTAAACCCGCCTGCTCCGCTGGTGACATAATCGAAATTTGCCAGTGCATGTTCCGTGTTCTTCTGACTTTGTATCAACTGCTCGTTGATAAGAGCGACAAGGTCGTTTACCTGCTCATTCATACGGATATCCGTATCGTTAAATATTTGTTTTCGCTGCGAATTAATAGTATATATACCAAGCAATGATATAATTACAATGAAAGCCAGGTCAAAAACAAGGTTTAACCTTGTTCCGATTTTCAGGTTGTTGAGGTTTTTCATTCTTCTATAATGAATAAATAGTTGTAAATTAAAATCTTTTGCCTTGATGAATATTCATACAGGCAGGCATAAGCCTTTTGGGTAAAAAGACTTATATCAGACAGGTGTTGAACTTCCTTTCCTGCGTGGAAAAAACGCTGAGAGGTATGTTGGAAAAGTTATTTTGGGTTAGGTTTTTGTGAGTCTCTGAAACACACAAAATAGTTTACGGTGAGAAGAAAAAATCGCATTAAGTAAAAATACTCATTTTTGTTTTTAACCTTTCTTTTAACGCACAAGATTATTTTTTAAAGCATATGATATCAGGCTGGCAGTGTTCTTTGCCCCGGTTTTGTTGTTCAGATTGAACCTGTGATTGGAAACAGTTCTTGCGCTAACGAATAGTTTGTCAGCAATCTCCTGGGTTGAGAGGCCTTCGAATATCAGCTGGAGTATTTCTATTTCTCTTCGCGTAAGCTTTACCTGGTTAACAGGTCGTTCCTTTTCCTGTTTCAGAGTTCGGGTAAAAAAGGGCATGAGTTCATCGGAGAAATATTGCCTGCCATGAATCACTGCTTTCAGGGCCGTTTCCAAGCCCTTGTTATCAATGTTTTTCAAAAGGTAACCCTGAACGCCTGCCTGAATGAATTTTGTGATTGTTTCATCTTCATCCATCATGGTCAGAATAATGAACTTCAGCAGCGGGAATTCATTTTTTGCTGCTTTTACTGTTTCATAACCGTCCATAACCGGCATCATCACATCAATCAGTGCAATATCTGCCGGATTAGCGCGTTGTTTTTCAAAAAATTCAAGGCCATTGGCTGCTTCAAAAGCCAGTTCGGTAAATTTTAATCTTCTTATAGCCATACAAAGTCCATTCCGATAAAAACTGTGGTCTTCAACAACGGCAATTCGGGTTACAGGTTTTATCATAAGATTGACAAATTTCAAGTTTATTATGCTCTGGCCGGAAAATCAATGCTCAATTCAAAGCCTTTTTCAGGGAGCTTCTTAAAAGCAAATTTACCTTCATACATTTCAATTCTGCTCAAAATGGATTTCAATCCAATACCTTTTCCTACTTTTAATTGCTGATCCAGATCAAAGCCAATACCGTCATCGGAATAGAATAACTGAACATCCTTTTTTGCATACTTGATACAGATACGTATTTCTCTGGATTGTGAATGTTTGATAGTCTTGTTAATCAGTTCAAGTATTATGCGATAAAGCGTTATGATAAAAGCATGATCAAGACCGGTTTCCTGACCTTCAGTTTCCAGAACAATGTTGATTCGTCCGGTGAGGTTCAACCGGTCAATCGTCTTTTTTACTGATGCGGTTAGTCCTATATCAATCATATTCTGGGGAGTGAGGTTGCTGGCCAGTGCTCTTACCTTGTTAACCGATTCATCAATCATCTCGCTTAAGTAAGCAATCAGCACTTTCCTTTTTGCTGTATCGTCAATATTCTCCTGTATTTCATTGAGATAAAGTTTTAATCCGGAAAGAAAAGGGCCCAGTTCATCGTGCAAATCCTGAGCAAAACGTTGCCGTTCTTTTTCTTCGGTTTTTATTACGGTGTACAGCAATTCCTTTTCCGTTTCTTTACGGAGTGTGATATCTCTCACCAGGGAAACAATTGCCCTTCGGCTTTTATACATGATTGTTTTGCTGTAAATCTCGATATGGGCAGTTCTTCCGGAACGATTCACCAGTTTGTATTCAGTTATCGGGGCAATAATGCCTTCTCTGAGTTGTTTGATTCTTCTGGCCAGCTTTGGCTGATAAAGTTTATCAATACTGTTGAACAGGTTAATGTTTTTTGCGGAGAAGTCCAGAAAAAAATCGATGGCATAAAACTTCTTGTTGGCAGCCAGAATATTGCCTTTAAAATCCATTACCACAATGACTTCATCGGAAAACCCGTCTTCATTGAACAGATGAATTAATGATTTGTCAACGGAAAATGCTCTTTTTTCACTGATTTGAATAGTTCCAAGATAACCATAAACCATGTTTTTATCCTTATCAAACATGGGTTTCAGATAAACCATGCAGTTTACGTAAGTTCCGTCACGCCGCAGTATCTTACTTTTTATCAGTTTAACTACCTTCTTTTTTGAAACCTCGTCGGCAGCCTGAACAATCTTTGACAACTCTTTATTTTCAACCAGGTGCTCAAATTGTAATTCTTTTTTATAAAACTCTGTCAACGCAGCGTATCCAAGAAGCCTGGCCATCTGAAGATTGACTATCAGGGTGGCATCGGGGCTGTTGAAAAAAAGAAAACAGGGTTCGTTAATAAACTCTACCAGTTCCTGGTAAAGATGAACACACTGACGGGTCAGCACACCTGAAGAAGGAACATTACTTTCGGGTGTAATAATGCGCCGGTAAACAGATTTCATGGGTAGGAATAGTTTCCTAAAGATAGAAAATGATTTGAAATTTTCAGGAACTCTTATTTCATAAAAGGGGCAGTTAATTTATTATTTTAATCAGGGTAATCATCTTTTCATCTCATTCAACAGGTAACTGCTGATAACGCCTGCTGATGTATCGAAAATGACCTTTCTTCCGGTTTTTCCTCCGGTTTCTATGGCATTAATAATAATCTCGTTTTCTTTTAAAAATTTAAGTGCGATATCAATATTTTGTTTTCCGATATTGAAACTTGGACCGGTATTGGTGAACATGGATCCGCCGCCATACACCCTGGAAATGATTTTGTTCTTCTGAGCCCCCAGTTTCATCATCTGACTGAGCATATAACTTAGTGAAGTATCCCCAAACTTGAATTGGTTTGGGTCATTGCTTTTGTTGAAGGGCAACATATAATGATTCATGCCTGCCACGTTCCTGTCGCGATCATACATGCAAACGGCAACACATGAACCCAGAACGGTACTTATTTTAAGGGGCTCAACGGACACAATCAACTCCCCTGGCAATAAATACGTAAATTCATTACCAATGAATTCTGCCACTTTTTGTTAATTTATAAAAAAGTAAATACCTGTATCTGTCAGGTGAATTATCAGTAAATCGGGCAATGCAAATTAATAAAAATCTGCCATTGATACAATGTTGTTTTTTCAATCCCTTTATCAGTCTTGGTATGAAAAACAAAACAGCCTAGCAAGGTAAATTGTTAAGTCAGTCCGCAGCCATAGCATAACTAATTGTGCTCATGCAGACAAATCCAGTATCCTCCCAACTCCTGTTATGAGACTACCGCAACCCCGGTTTCCTCCAACTCCCGGATCTGTGAACCGGATACTTTGGTATTGGTGAGGTTTACATATTCCAATTTGCTCATTGTGAAAAGGGAAGAGATATCTTTAACCGGGTTGTTCGAAAGGTTCAGGTTTTTAAGATTGCGCAGGTTAACCAGTGTTTCCAGTTCTTCAATACGGTTATCCGCAAGATTTAATTCCTCCAATTGCGTTAATCCCCAGAGCGGAGACAAATCGCTTATTGAGTTGTCAGATAGATCAATAGTTAATGCATGAATGCAATACTGAACACCATCCAGGTCGTTGATTCCCGATTGCGAAAGCTCGAATTCATCGGTATCCTCGAGGTAATAAGTAGGAAAATCAACGGAAGTCTTTCCGTACATTCTTATTTTAACCGCATCATAGAACGAGCAATGCGCTTTGCGCCTTGTCGTTTCTTTTTGCCTTGACATGTTTTCCGGCTCCCGGCTGTTGATTACGGTAAAACCCTCCAGGTTCACATCCCATTCATAAACCGGCGAGTAGTCAATGTCTTCATAATTGCTTAAACTGGCAGCAATTTCTTCAATTCTTCCCAGCATCAGGATATGCGAATACCCCAACAGCCCATCGTGATCCTCCCGGGCTGCGAGCCGGTCGATTTCACTCCGGTGAAAGTCGCCCCGATCGGGGTGATAGAGCATCATGAGCCTGGAGAAAAACCGCCCCTCCTGATCAATAACAATATCTACCGATTCACTGATCATTTCAGCAATCTGTTTCAGGGTGCCCAATTGCTGTTCCTTGTACAAGCCGATCAGTGTAACTGTTATCCGGTTCAGGTTTGCGGTGGAGTAGGCTTCTTTAATTTTTTGGTGGAGGATAGTTATATTCATTGATTTGTTGATCTGTTGATCTGTTGATTTGAAAATTTGAAAATTTGGCAATTTGAAGATTTGAAAATTGGGCCCGGTCTGAAAGTTTATGTTATTTATGCCACGAAGCCACGAAGGCACGAAGCCATGAAGACACCAAGATTATTTTTGCATTCATTTGCAGTATCATAGTAATTAAGTTCTTCGTGACTTAGTGTCTTAGTGTCAAAAAATCAAAATCAGTAGTTGACTCATAATCTGAAAACCTGCCCGAGGGCAGGCGGTTTTGATAAATGATTCGGCTCTAAATTTTAGTGTTAAATTATGCCACGAAGGCACTAAGGCACTAAATTTTTTATTGCATTCATTTATAGCATCATAATAATTGAGTTCTTCGTGTCTTTGTGCCCCTGCCTACCGGCAGGCAGGTTTGTGGCAATAAGGGTCTTTGGGAGTGGACTCATAATCTGGAAATTTGAAAACCTGCCCTAATGCAGGTCTGATTATCGATTTTATCGAACTGCAAAATTACTATATTACAGACAGCTTATAAATGCTTATTTTTGCTTTTAACAAATAAATATTACATGAAGAAGCGACTACTTGGGAAAACCGGATTTGAAATATCCGAAATCAGCCTGGGCACCTGGCAGGTTGGCGGACGCTGGGGCGATCCGTTCAGTCATCGGAATGCCGCTGAAATATTGGCAACCGCTGTGGATCAGGGTGTCAATTTCATTGATACGGCCGATGTATACGGCGACGGTGAAAGTGAAAAAGCAGTGGGCGAATTCGTGCGGTCGAGAAGTGAAAGAATTTATGTGGCTACCAAGTGCGGACGCAGGCTCAATCCGCATATCGACAGTTCTTATCAGCCGGCAGCTTTGCGTCAGTTTGTCGAAGACAGCCTGCGCAACATGAAACTCGAAACCATCGATCTCATCCAGTTGCACTGCCCGCCCACCGAAACCTATTACCGTCCCGAAATATTCGGATTGTTTGACGAATTAAAACGCGAAGGCAAAATCCGCAACATGGGTGTGAGTGTGGAAAGGGTGGAAGAGGCTCTGAAAGCTATAGCATATGATAATGTGACCACCGTTCAGATTATTTTCAACATGTTCCGGCAACGGCCTGCTGAAAAATTCTTTGCGGCGGCTGCTGAACAGCATGTAGGCATCATTGCCCGGGTACCTCTGGCCAGCGGATTGCTTACAGGTAAGTTCTCCACATCCACCTCATTTGGTAAAGAAGACCACCGCACTTTTAACCGCAACGGTGAGGCCTTTGATAAAGGAGAAACGTTTTCTGGCATTGATTACATAAAGGGATTGAAGGCAGTAGACGAATTGAAGAAAGTCCTTCCGCAGGGAACTGATCTGGCTTCTGTTGCGCTGAAATGGATTTTGATGCATCCCGAAGTAAGTTGCGTGATTCCGGGTGCTTCACGGCCCGACCAGGTTGTCTCCAATATGAAGGGTGCAGCAATTCCTAACCTGACTGCTGATCAGATGGAAGCCGTAAAACAGATTTATCAGCAATACATCTGGCCCGACCTGGCCAAAGAAAAATGGTAATAAGGTCTTGATATGGAAATAGGTGAAACGCTTCATATATTAACCCGGGAGGAATGGCGCTCCTGGCTGGAAAAGAATTTTAATCAAGCCAATGATATCTGGCTGGTATATGCCAATAAAAAGTCGGGTAAACCACGAATACCCTACGACGAAGCAGTTGAAGAAGCCCTTTGCTTTGGATGGATTGACAGTATTGTAAAAAAGGTGGACGACCATCATGCTGCCCAGCGCTTCAGTCCCCGCAGGGCAAAGAGTCAGCTTTCGGAACTCAACAGGGTGCGTGTGAGAAAAATGATCGAACTCGGTAAAATGACGGAAGCCGGGTTAAAAAGTATTGATCACCACCTGGTAGTTGATAACGGAACCATCAAAGAACACAAGCCCTTTAAAATGCCAAAGGACATTATGACTGTTCTTAAAAAGGATGCTGTTGTATGGACAAACTTCAATGCTTTTCCAGACAATTACCGGCAAGTAAGAATTGCTTATATCGACCATGCACGGGTAAGCAAAGAAGAGTTCACCAAGCGGCTGAACTATTTTGTAAAAATGACCCGGCAGAATAAGATGTTCGGATCGAAGGTGTAAACATTCACATAATAAACCATGAAAACGATACAGGATTGTATAGATTTTGCAAATGAAAACAAAGTGTGCTTTCTGGCCACAACAGAAAGTGACCAACCCCGTGTGAGGGCACTGGGCTTCTGGTTCGCTGATGAAACCGGGTTTTACTTTCAAACCGGAAGCATCAAAACCATGTACAGGCAATTGCTGAGAAACCCGAAAACCGAAGCCTGCTTTTATCACCGCGAAGGTATGGTAGCTACCACGCTCCGGGTTACCGGTGAAGTTGAGTTCATTGATGATTTAAGGCTC
>JAFGOR010000270.1 GCA_016926375.1 Bacteroidales bacterium | reverse complement strand
AGTGGCAGTTATCCAACACCCTTCAAGGGTTTCCAACCGCTTGAAGGGGAATCTGCATGAAAGCTCCGTAGGAGCGAAATTATGGTAGAATACACAGTAATATACCCTCCTAAAAAGCTCCGTAGGAGCGGCATTATGGTATAGGAGAATAAAATAAGCATGTAACAATAGCAGCGGCAATAGCAGTCAAATCCCAATGCCCAACACCCAACACTCATGCATCCAGAATCTAGCATCCAGCATCCAGCATCCAGTATCAAACCCTCCCCGGGTACTGTGCCAGTCCGCGTTTCAAACAGTCCATGGCGTTTCCGAGATCTTCGATGTTCAGTACATAAGCGATGCGCACCTCCTGTTTTCCCGAGCCCGGTGTGGTGTAAAAGCCCGACCCGGGGGCCAGCATCACGGTTTGTTTGTTGTACTCAAATTCCTGCAGCATCCACATGGCAAACTTTTCAGCATCGTCAACAGGAAGTCTGACCATAGTATAGAATGCGCCTTTGGGTGTGGGACAGTAGATTCCTGGAATTTCGTTCAGCGCTTTTACCAGAAAATTGCGGCGTTCAAGAAATGAATTGTATATATATTCACAATATTCCGGGGGAGAGTCGAGTGCTGCCTCGGCAGCCAGCTGTCCGATGTTTGGCGGGCATAACCTGGCCTGGCAGAATTTGAGGGCCGTCTGCAACAGATCATGGTTGCGCGAAGCCATTACTCCCACGCGCAAACCGGTAGCGCTGTATCTTTTTGATACCGAATCAATGAGGATAAGGTGTTTGTCGATCCCTTCAAGCAGCATGGACGATCTGATTTCATTGTCGTCATAGCAGAGTTCGCGATATACTTCATCGCAAATAAAGAACAGGTTGTATTTGACTACCAGGTCCCTGATTTGTTCCAGTTCTTTCCACGAATACAGGTACCCTGTGGGGTTATTCGGGTTGCAAATGATGATGGCCTTGGTTCGTGGTGTGATCTTTTGTTCGAATTCACTGATGGGGGGCAGGGCAAAACCATTCTCAATGTTTGAGGTTACCGGAACCACCTTGACGTCGGCTGCTGTGGCGAAACTGAAGTAATTGGCATAGAAGGGTTCGGGTACGATGATCTCATCTCCTGCATTCAGGCAGGTAAGCAGGGTGAGTGTAATGGCTTCGGAGCCTCCGGTTGTGATCAGAATATCCTCATAGTTCAAACTGACGCCTATTTTTTCATAGAATGATGCAAATTTCCGGCGCAGTGATTCATTTCCTGCACTGTGTCCATATTCAATCACGTTGGCGCTGATGTTGCGAATGGCTTCCATCGCTTTGGGTGCGGTGAGCAGGTCGGGTTGTCCGATGTTTAAACGATATACTTTACATCCTCTGTTTTGAGCTGCTTCAGCAAGGGGAACCAGTTTGCGGATGGGCGAATTGGGCATTAACATTCCACGTTTCGAAATTTCGGGCATAGCTGATAATTGTTTAAAGTGAATCTTTCCTGCAGATACAGGCTTGTTTAAAATAAGAAAATGTGATTGAATGCAAGTGTGGAATTATTTATCTGTGGCGTCTTCCGACGCTGCCGGAGGCGCTTCTACCTTGCCTCTGATAACCAAAACAACCGGACCTTCGCCCGTGTTGGTGTATACCGAGATGGACTTGGCAAAACTACCTGATATGCGGGTATTGTAGCGTACCTTAATTACGCCCTGTTTTCCTTTATTAATGGGCTCCTTAGGCCATTCCGGCACAGTGCAGCCACAGGATGAGCGCACATTGGTCAGCAGCAGCGGATCTTTTCCTGTATTTTTGAAAACAAACTCAAAAGTTCCGTCGCCTTTAAAAGGGATGGTGCCGAAATCATGTTCGGTGGTTTCGAATTCAATGGCCGCACCCGTGTTTTGAGCCGCTGCCGGTTGGGGAGTTTGCGAACAGCTGACAACTGCAAAAAAGGCAGCAATACCATAAAATGCGATCATTTTCCTCATGACAACATGAAATAAATTGCATGCAAAATTAATAGATTTACACTAATGCGGTTCAATTATTTGATAAAATATGAACAATTTCAAAATCCGCTGCCTGTCTAATTCGTTATACCGTACCTGTTAATCGTTGAAAAATTCTATTTTTGTCGCTGAAAATTCTTTACAATTAATCTAAGTTATTCAGATGGAAATTCCGAGCAAGTACAATCCGGCACAGGTTGAAGATAAGTGGTATCGCTATTGGATGGATAAGGGCTTTTTCAAATCGGTTCCTGATAACCGTAAGCCCTATACCATAGTAATTCCGCCGCCCAACGTGACCGGTGTGCTGCATATGGGGCATATGCTGAATAACACCATACAGGATATCCTGATCAGGCGCGCCCGAATGAAAGGACTGAATGCCTGCTGGGTGCCGGGTACCGACCATGCTTCCATAGCAACGGAAGCCCGTGTGGTGGCCAAGCTGAAAAGCGAGGGTATCGATAAAAAGAAGCTGACCCGTGAACAGTTTCTGGAGCACGCCTGGGAATGGCGGCACAAGCACGGTGATATCATCCTGGAGCAATTGAAAAAGCTGGGCGCATCATGCGACTGGAATCGAACCAAATTCACCATGGATGATGACATGTCGGAAAGTGTAATCCGGGTTTTTATTGACTTGTATAACAAAGGATTGATATATCGGGGCGTGCGCATGGTAAACTGGGATCCTCAGGCCAAAACCGCCGTGTCGGACGAGGAAGTCATCTACCGTGAGGTCAAATCGAAATTATACCATGTAAAATATCCCATTGAGGGAGAAAAGGGATTTGTGATCATTGCCACAACCCGGCCCGAAACCATTCTGGGTGATACTGCGGTTTGCGTGAACCCGGAGGATCCGCGTTACACGCAGCTGGTTGGCAAGAAGGTGATTGTTCCGCTTGTTAACCGGGTTGTTCCTGTTATTCAGGACAGTTATGTGGATATGGAATTTGGAACCGGATGTTTGAAGATCACGCCGGCACATGACATCAACGACTATGAAATAGGTATCCGTCATAACCTGGAGAGCATTGATATTTT
>JAFGOR010000269.1 GCA_016926375.1 Bacteroidales bacterium | reverse complement strand
ATGCGTATATTTGATGTCAAGTTACAATTAACCTAACAGTTTTTACCATGGCTACTTTATTACTTGTTCTGGTTCCGGCAGTTTCCCTGTTCATTTTGGGTTACCTCGTGATTACAGCTCCGGAGTACCGTGAATTTTAACTCCTGCCTTATTTAGTTTACTGTTCTTTCTGCTGAAGGTAAAGTAGAAGAGCAGCCCAATTCCAAGCCAAACCAAAAACCGCATCCAGTTTGTATGACCAAGCTTGGTCATCAGAAACAAACAACTGAGCAAACCCATTACCGGTATAAGTGATAGTTTTCTTTTGTAACTCAGCCATGTAATAACCATACTGGTTAGTATAAACAACCACATGGGCAGACGCTCTGCAAAAGCCACCATCCATTTCTTGTCCTCAGTCATACTTAAAAAATCACGCCAGTAGTTGTGGTTGTATCTGATATTCAGGTAAACCGTCACAAGCATCAACAGGGGCACCAGGTATTTACCATTAATATAGGGTACCTGAAAGCGTCCTTCCACCCTGGTTTTTTTCTGCTGAAGCACCAAGACCCCACCGCAAACCACAACGAAAGCAAAGAGGGTTCCAATACTGGTAAGGTCAGTCACCTCGGTCAGGTTCATAAAGAGCGCCGGAACAGCTACCACGATACCTGTTACTATGGTGGCAAAAGAGGGTGTTTTAAATCGTGGATGAATTCTGGAAAAGGCTTTGGGCAGCAATCCATCCCGGCTCATGCTCATCCATATCCGCGGCTGTCCCAACTGAAAAATAAGCAGCACGCTGGCCATGGCAATAAGTGCAGTAAAAGCAACAATGCCACTCATCCAGTCAAGCCCTACTTTCTTAAATACAAAGGCCAGGGGGTCTCCTACGCCCAGTTCACCATAATCAACCATGCCGGTTAAAACCAGTGCAATAAGCACATACAGCACCGTGCAAATGGCCAGTGAATAAAATATGGCCCTGGGCAGGTCGCGTGATGGGTTTTTGCATTCCTCGGCCGTGGTGGATATGGCATCGAAACCAATAAATGCGAAAAATACGGCAGATACCCCTTTCAGTACACCTGCAATGCCTTCGGGTGCAAACGGACTCCAGTTACCCGGATGCACGTAAAATGAACCGGCTACAATCACGCCAAAGATCACGAGTAGTTTCAACCCTACCATCAGGTTATTGATTGTGCGCGATTCCCTGATACCCACAAATACAATTGCAGTTATCACCACAACAATAAATAGTGCGGGGAGATCTGCTATTATTCTGACGCCTCCTATTCCGGGAGCCTGAATCCAGGCTTCATGAGCTGCGCGTGTGGTTTCAGGGATCATAGAAAAGTCGGCACCTGCTGCCATCGCTTCTGAAACCACTTTATGGGCCCGCATGGCACTGAAATAGTCCATGGTAAGGTATTCCGGGAATTTCCACCCGAATCCCCTGATGAATTCGGTAAAATAATCCGACCAGGAGATGGCACAGGCGATGTTGCCAATAGCATACTCAAGCAGAAGATCCCAGCCGATAATCCAGGCTATCAATTCGCCCAGCGAAAAATAGGCATAGGTGTATGCACTGCCGGCAACAGGTACCATAGAGGCAAATTCAGCGTAACACAGCGCCGAGAAACCGCAGGCAATGGCTGTGAAAACAAACAACACGCTGATGGCAGGACCACCATTAACTGCCGCATTCCCAATGGTTGAAAATATTCCGGCACCAACAATAGCAGCAATTCCAAATGCAGTAAGATCCCTTACACTTAATGAGCGCTTCAGCGCGTTTCCGGAGGTATTTTCATGCCGGGATTCCTCCAGTATACCGGATAATGATTTGGTGCGCCACAGGGATTGCCCGATCTTCATAAGGGGTGGTTATTGTGCGTTTTAAAGATAACACAATTGGCGTTTACACCATCATTTTTTTGAAGTGCAAAATTTCTGTAATAAGAGGTATGGTATCAGCCCGAAGTATTACGGTTGTATGGAAATAGCTTTGCTGTTGGCACCTGCATACATTCCGATAGCCAGCATTACCCAGGCAGTTCCGGTACATTTGTTTGAAAACTCAAGAAGTGCTGTACCCAGTTCCGGCAGTTTGCTGTTCTTAATACCTACAGCCCTGATAAGTGCCATCCCGGCAACCGGGTTTTGATGGCAAGATGGGGCAATTCTTATGTCCAATAATCCCTGCTGAATAATTTCGGCATCCTGGTTATCAAGTGCTATCAGCTGACCGCCACCGGTAATCGTATAGTCATCGTCCAGTGCATCTCCCGGGGTTTCGTGTCCATCTACCGTAATCAGATAGGCGTCCTGTTCAATGGCAATATACACGTCATCGGGACCAGGATGATCAAGTCGCATATACTCACTCTCAATCTCCAGGGTGCTCAGGTTGATCTGTAGAATCGATTCCTGGTCGGGATTCATACAGATGTCCTGGCTGGCCAGGGCAATCCGGAGCAGGCCTTCATCATCACGGATAACCGGTATCGTTTTAATGGCCAGCAGGTCAAAGGTGGATGTTTCTGACTGGTAATCAGTAAACAACAGGGTGAGTATGCCACAGGTTTCGTCGGCCCATAAAGCGGCAATGGTGATTCCTGAGGCTTTTTCATTTGCTGTTGGGATTTCAGGATCACCCTGAAGATCAACCTGAGTCAGCGTGGTGCACGGATAACCTGGATTGCTGCGGATTGTTGTGACATTCGGAAAAGACCTGCCTGAAGCCGAAGCAATGGCAATCGAAGCCGCATATCCTGTGGTCACAGCTGTTTGAATGGTCTCTGTAAGGTTTTCGGTGTCGGGATCCCTGAAGTATTCCTTCACCTGTTTGCATGATGAACCGGTAAGTGTGACCAGTATTACCAGTAATACTATGGTGGCAGTTCTCATATGGGCAATTTTTCCGGGGCTGGTTTTTTCAGGTCGACTGACTGTTATACTGATTTTATTTGCAGGATGTTGCTTTATTCATCTTTATTTTATCATAACAATCTGGTTACATTTGATCATATGTAAATTATTTTATGTACATTTGCCACACATTTTTTTTATTTATTATTTATTACCATTATGAAAGAAGGAAAAGTAAAATTTTTCAATGAATCAAAAGGATTCGGATTTATTAAAGACAACGACACCAATGAAGAGCATTTTGTGCACGTCAGCGGACTGATAGACAAAGTCAATGAAGATGATGAAGTTACATTTGAACTTCAGCAGGGTCGTAAAGGATTGAACGCGGTAAACGTTAAATTGGCATAATTGTAAATTCAATATACCAGCATTCAGTTGGGGTCGCCATTTTGGCGACCTTTTTTTTTGACTCCACTAAGTTTGAATTACCTCAATAGCTGCCGAAAACCTTTCTGAGTATTTCGGTGGTGCGCGCAACAGGATCTTTTCTGATCTTCAGCTCTTCTTTGGCAATCATCACAAACAAACCATCAATGGCCTTTTGGGTTACATAGGCTGCCAGGTCGGGATTCATCTTTTCAACCAGCGGTATCTTATTATAGGTAGTGATGAGTTCACTCCAGTATTTGGTGGCATCTACCTTATCCAGCGAATTTTGGATCACAGGCTTGAACTTGTCGTTGAGCTGCAGTGAGGTAGTTTTTTGCAAATATTGCGTAGCCGCATTATCCTGGCCTTTAACAATGTTTATAGCATCCATAATGGTCATCCCGGTGATGGCAGAAACGAAAATGGGCTTGGCTTCTTTCGCAGCATCTTCAGCAGCGCGGTTAATGGAGAGAATTGCCTTGTCAACCTGGTTACCAAGACCAACGGCCCTCAATTTACTTTCAATGTTGGCAGCCTCCGGTGGAAAAGGAATTTTGATTTCTGTATTTTTAAAATACCCGTCAACTACCGACACCATGCTGACTCCCTCATTGGTCCCTTTGATTAAAGCTTCCCGGATGCCCTGGGCAGCCTCACTTTCGGTGTAACCACCGGTTGTTGTACCCACAGCTTTCGAAAGATCCTGCAGCAACTGGGTGTTTCCGCATGAACAAATGAATAGTGACACAAGAAGGGCTTTGAAAACAGACAGGTTTTTCATGATCATATGTTTAAAAATTAATGATGAATGAATATAAACTTGCTTTACATTACAAAATTTGTAAATTTATTCGCGAATCTGAAAGTTAGTAAATAAAATTTACCTGAAATAATAAACGCTGTAATATCATGAATGAGAAAGTTTCCATCAGCCCAAGCGGAGAAAAATTTCCCTTACCCAAGCCTGAAGATTATCAATTTGAATTCGATCAACTTAAAAAGCGTGTTGAAAAAGAGCGTGCTGAAAACCGTGAAATAGTTGTTGTCATGGGCCTTGGATTTGTTGGCGCTGTGATGGCGGCCATCGTTGCCGATACAGTAGATGAAAAAGGCAAACCTGGAAAATTTGTCATTGGTATGCAGCGGCCCAGTGTGAGAAGCTACTGGAAGATTCCGCTGCTCAACCGGGGTGTATCTCCTGTTAAAGCCGAAGATCCCGAAGTTGACCCCATGATTGAGCGTTGTGTTAATGTGAAGAAAACATTGATGGCAACCTACACCTACGATGTGTTGAAACTGGCCGATGTGGTGGTGGTAGATGTGCAATGCGACTATGTTAAGAAGGATTTGGGAAATGTCAGAACCGGGCAAACCGATATGGCTGCATTGGAAGCTTCAATCGGCGTTATTGCCGAACATATTCAGCCAGGTGCGCTGGTATTGATTGAAACTACAGTAGCCCCCGGAACTACCGAGCAGGTGGCTTATCCCATTATGAAAAAGGCATTCAGGCAAAGGGGAATTCAAAGTGATCCCCTGCTGGCCCACAGTTATGAAAGAGTAATGCCCGGACGCGATTATGTTGCCAGCATCCGTGATTTCTGGCGGGTTTGCAGCGGAATCAACGAGGAAGCCAAAAAGCGTGTTGTGAAGTTCCTCAATGAGGTACTCAACACCAAAAAATTCCCGCTTACTGTGATGGACAGACCCATCGAATCGGAAACAGCCAAAATTGTTGAAAACAGTTATCGTGCCACCATACTTGCTTTTCTGGATGAATGGAGCCTGTTTGCTGAGCAGAATGGGGTCGACCTGATCAAGGTAATCAAGGCCATTAAAGTGCGGCCCACGCACAGCAACATCATCTTCCCCGGTCCGGGTGTGGGTGGTTATTGCCTGCCCAAAGACGGAGGCCTGGGCGTATGGTCGTACAAACACATTTTGGGTTTCGACGATAAGATCTTCAAGATTACCCCAATGGCCATCGACATCAACGATACCCGCGGTATGCACGTGGGTCAGTTAACCCGGGAAGCACTCAGGAATATGGGGCGTCCGGTGGCTTCTGCCGATGTTTTGGTTCTTGGTGCTGCATATCGCGAAGATGTGGGAGATACCCGCTACAGCGGCTCGGAAATAGTGATCCGAAAACTTACGGAAATGGGAGCGGAAATCAGGGTGCATGATTCTTATGTGGATCACTGGTGGGAGTTTGAACAGCAGGATTCCTACCCTGACGTGGGACAGAGTAAGGCCCGGTTCTTTCGCAACCAGGAGAAACTGAAGGACCTGCGTGTTGAAAAGGATTTGAAAAAAGCACTGAAAGGAGCCGAAGCTGTTATTTTTGCCGTCAGACACCAGGAATACCTGAAACTCACACCCGAAGAGGTGGTGAAATGCATAGGCCAACCTGCAGCTATTATTGACTGCTTTGGCATACTCTCCGATGATGACATCAGGCAGTATTTCCTATTGGGATGCGAAGTAAAGGGATTGGGAAGAGGGCATATCCAAAGGATTAAAGACGAAATCAGGAAAGCATAAGATTTCCCCTGTATTTGCGTTTCTATTATGAATTCTTTGCATAACTTAGTTGTTGCTAAGTTGATTTGAAAATGAATTGCTCTGAACCCTTAAACCCAAATCATGACAACCGTTTATATTTATCTTCGTTCGGTAAAGGCCGATGGCAGGGAAGCATTGGCTTTGTTTGATTCTAACCGTTGCGGCGCGATCGATAACCTGGTAACCGAAGTTCCATCCGGAACAAAAATTATCTGGCGGCCCGATAGCTGCAGCGGAATCAAAACGATTGTTGCCATCCGGTCGAAATCAGGCAAAGGCAATATTTTTGCTTCCGAGCCCAAAAAGAAATTGCTTTGCCGGGGATTGGTGCTCCAACTTGCAAAAACAGCCACGGGTGAGGAAGCGTATTATATTGAGTACATCTCATCTCAGGGCGAAAAAATGAGAATAGATCCTTATATCAAAATCAAACCACCTGAAGATCACCAATGATCTGTCGTTGCCTGGTTTTTTCCCTTATTGCAATTGTTACCGCAATAAAACCGCTTTACGCGTGGCAGGATCGCGCGGTAGATAGTCTGTTGCATATTGTTCATGCAAATAATTCCGAAGATAACAACCGGAAATACGATGCGCTTTGTCAACTGGCATCCATTTCATCTAATGCCGATACCATAATTAAATACAGTGAACAGGCGTTGCAACTTGCATCAAAAATGGGCAGAAGCCAGGCCCGTGCATACACCTATAAAGGAATCGGAAACCTGAATTCGGGCAGGCTTGCCGCTGCCCTGGAGTGTTTTTTAAATGCAGCGGGTGAATATGAAAAATTTGGTAGTAGCACCGGATTGGCTACAGCATACACATATATCTCCCAAACCTACAGCATGCAGGGAAACCATGGCAACGAGCGGCTTTACCTCAAAAGGGCAATTGAATTATTTACCCGTGAAAACGATACACTTAACCTGGCCTCGGCTATGCACAACCTGGGATATTCCTGTTTCATTACAGGGCAATACGATAGCGCGCTGGTGCTGTTTAAAAAAACCGGGGAGATTTATCAGCAACTTGAATACCTCACAGAATATGGCTATACGCTTGGAAATTCCGGTATGGTATATTCCCGGTTATCGGAATATGACCTGGCGGAAAACCACCTGCTGAAGGCAATCGAAATGCTCCAGCTTCAGGGAGATGAATACGCAGTGGCCGAATACATGATTGAGTATGCATCGGTTCTTCAGCAAAAAGGAAAAATGCCGGAAGCACTCAGTTACGCCCGGACCGGTTTTCAAAAAGCTTCAGCAAACAGCATACTCGAACTGGAACGTGATGCTGCTTACCGCCTTGCACAATTGTACCGGGTTTCAGGCAGATACGACAGCGCCTGTCATTTCCTGTCGCTTTATATCAGCACAAACGACAGCATTAAAAATATTGAGAATATTCAGAAAATGGCTGATCTGCGAACCGGGTTCGAAGTAGCTAAAAAACAGGCTGAAGTTGATGTGCTGCAAAAAAACCGGATCATTCAGCTGATAGTAATTGGAAGTCTTGGCCTCATTCTTATGCTGGCAGGATGGCTCATCATCATGTATTACCGGAATCTGGAAAGGCTGCGGAAACTTGCTGCTGATCTCAGGGAACGCAAAACTTTGCTTGAAAACCAAAGTACTGAGCTCAGGGAACTCAACCGCATCAAGGATAAATTTTTTTCAGTTGTTTCGCATGACCTCAGGGGACCTATCAGTTCAATCGGCGGCATCTCTCACATGATCCGGGATAGTATGGAACACAACAACAAGGCGTTGTTACACGAAATTACGGACTATATTGACCAGACCGTCTTTTCTTTAACCGGACTTCTCGAGAACCTGCTGAACTGGGCTCAGAGCCAGCAGGGACGGTTTCCATATAACGAAACGGAAATCGACACAAAAGAATTGGTTACCGAAGTGGTCAGGCTGTTTTCTACTATTGCAGTTTTAAAGGATATCCGCATTAACCTGAAGCTCCACGATAATTTATGTATTGTCGGAGACCGCAACAGCATGATGATGATCATCCGCAACCTGGTAAGCAATGCACTGAAGTTTACCAAGGCAAACGGCATGGTTAGCATTGCTACAAGACTCACCGGTGATGGCATGGCAGAAATTGCAGTGTCTGACAACGGAGTGGGAATTCCTGAAGACAAATTGCCCTGGCTATTTGATTTTAAAGAGAACAAGAGCACTTACGGAACCGATAAGGAAAAGGGCGTTGGACTGGGACTAAGCCTGGTGCATGAGTTTGTTAAAATGAATAAGGGCACAATTCAGGTGAGCAGTACAGTAGGTAAAGGAACCAGCTTTGTAATGCAGTTTACTTCAGTTAAATGAGCTGACAAGTCAGAGTATGGGTAAAAAAGCTCATCGAGGCATGATACAGCATTTCAGAAAATTAATTCCGCTTTACCTCGATTACTATCCAATTCAACCTCTTTTGAAACACCATTTACGGTTACCTTATATATACCGTAGTAACCCGTAGTTGTGAATGTGCCATCGCTACCGGCAATACCAGAGGTGTTGGTCCACCACTCCTTAAAAATCAGATCCCTGTATGCATTTGCAGTGGGAGTGAGCGACCAGTCGCGGTTATACATGGATGAAACCGGAATCCAGTTGGCTCCTGCCCAAAAACCCCACATGATGATACCCTCCACTGCCGGGTGGGCAAAGCATATCCGGTAATAATCCACAAGCTCCCGGGCTTTGACTTCTTCTTCAGCTGCTGTCATGGTGGTCATTCGTTCCAGATAATATTTTGAGCGCTGGCCGGGAACATTGAATTCCGTGATGCGAATGGGCAATTTGAATATTGCCAGGGAATCAAGTGCATCCATCAGGGCTTTCCGGTCGAATGTTTCCGCATGCAAATGCCCCTGCGCTCCAATTCCGGCAATGGGAACACCCTGGGCCAGCAGCTTGCGGATGTGGGCCATGTATTGGGGCAGCATCACCCCGGTCAGAACATCATAATCATTTAAATACAGCTTTGCATCAGGGTCTCCGTTGTGAGCCCAGGTGGCCATGTCTTTGGTAATATCAGGTCCCAAACGGTCCTCATAAATATTCCCATGAATCATTTCATTGTTCAGATCGTATTCGGCAAACCGTCCTTTATAGTGTGCAGTTACTGTTTCAGCCCTGTGTTGCAGTGTTTGCCTGAGCTCGTCATTACTGAGATTCTTCACCCAGGGCTGCACCCACTTTGGAACTCCCCAAAACAGGTTATGAGCCCGCAGCGGGATGTTATTTTCTTCTGTCCATTTCAGAATGCCATCCACTATGGCATAATTAACCTTTCCTTTTTCCCGTTCCATGCTGGGCCACTTAACTGCGTTTTCGGTGACTGCCGAATTGAAATTCTGAAGGAATTTCTCCTTGTACTGAACCAGATCACTTTCTTTCATGGAACCATCGGCCATGCTGTTGGCAATGGCACATCCAAACCAGAACTCGTGACGGAGCTGCTCTACCTGCACCTGGTCGCCCGGGTTGGCCTTAACAATTAATTTTCCCATACGATATTTGGCAATCGAATCGTTAATGCCGACATACTGTGCATTGGCATTTGCGGATGAAACAATCCCGATCAGAGCGGCCAGAAACAGCTTGAGGATTCCTTTTGTAGCATACATGGTATTATTTTTTACGGAAAACTAAAATTACTATTTTTATCAACAGCTTTTATCAACTCATTCAGAAAAACAATTGGTATTTTAACGTCTTATGGCAATATTCAGCTATTTTCAATACTTTTATAATTGCATTAATCATTTTTATACATACACAACCCAAAATTCTATGAAAAAACTATCCATTTTGATTTTACCTCTCATTATGATGGTAATGAGTTCATGTGATCACTCAAACCCGGTGCTGACCATTGAGGGTGGCAAGGTAGTTGGCGTTGAAACCACTACAAAAGGAATTGTTGCCTACAAAGGCATTCCTTTTGCAGCACCTCCTGTAGGTGATTTGCGTTGGAAGGAGCCGCAACCGGTTATACCCTGGGAAGGGGTGATGACAGCCGACTCTTTCGGCGCCGCTGCCATGCAGGTAACCTGGGATCCCAACAGTTTTTATGGTCGCGAATGGCGGGCAAGCGGATCGGTTCCTTTCAGTGAAGACTGCCTGTACCTAAATGTATGGACGGCTGCAGCAGGCCAAACCGACAAGAAACTTCCGGTTGCCATGTGGATCCATGGTGGCGGCTACCGCGAAGGTTTTGGTTTTGAACCCGAAATGGACGGAGGTGAAGACTGGGCATCCCGCGGTGTGGTATTTGTATCAGTTACTTACCGTTTGGGTGTGCTGGGCTTCCTTTCGCACCCGCTGTTATCTGAAGAAAGTCCCAACAGGATTTCGGGTAACTACGGATTAATGGACCAGGCTGCTGCACTGAAATGGATTCAGAAGAATATTGCACAATTTGGAGGCGACCCCAATAACATCATGATCTTTGGCCAGAGTGCCGGCGCCGGCAGTGTACAGTCGCTGTGCGCTTCACCACAAACCAAAGGTTTGATAAGCAAGGCAATCAGCATGAGCGGTGGCGGACTGGGCGACAGAAGACCCGGTATGCCCCTGGATACAGCTCAAATGGCCAACAAAGCCATGATGGATTTTTTCGGTAAAACTACCCTGGAAGCCATGCGCGCCCTTTCTTTTGATGAACTTACCCAAATGTCAAAAGAGTATGCCGATACTACAAAAAAACGCTTAATGCTCGGACCCGTAATCGACAATTACTTTCTGACCGGAACTTTCAGCGATTTGGCCCGTGCTGATGAAATTGCCGACGTACCCTATATTTTCGGGTTTACCGCCAACGATATGTTTGATATGCGCCAGGCTGTGGCCGATTTCTGCCTGCTTCGCGAAGAAAAAAGCGACAAGCCAGCCTATGCCTATTTATTTTCGCGTCAGCTTCCGGGCGACTCAACAGGTGCATTCCACTCTGCGGACCTTTGGTATGTATTTCATTCGCTAAGGCATAGTTGGAGGCCCTTTACAAAAGCCGATGATTCGTTGAGCCTTAAAATTGTTGACTGCTGGACCAATTTCACCCGGTTTGGCAATCCCAACGGGCAGGATGAGGGGATATGGACACCTTACACTACAGCTACACCCGAATTTATGATATTTGATGTAGCCCGGGATTCTGCCATATGCAAAATGACCCGAACACCTGAGTTTTTGGGAGCGGCTAAATTGCAGTAGAAAAAGCAAATTATTCAAAGCCTGATTAATGGATCAGGCTTTGAATAATTTACATGCTATCGGGCGAATCTGATTCCCTGAAACTGATCCGTGTTATTTCTTTTTTGTTCTGATAAAGATCATGGCAACAGCCGTGGTTATAATCCCCATAATCAGTGCGCCCAAAGCCCCTTGTATGGCATAATTCTGATAGTTGAATTTTGCCTGTGCTTCGGCAGTTGTTGCGTAATGACCTAATTCCACGGAACGCCTGATTACGTTAGGAAAATACTCAGGCGTGATTACATAGGATGTGAGCCATTGAGTTAAAGGGCTTAATAAGGCAATAAAAACAGACAACACGATACCCGTTATCAATCCCTGCAGGTAGGTCATATTTCCACCATAAAAATTTTTCTTTTTGTCTTTGAGCGCCAGCACCATTACGATAATTGCAGGAATGGCAAACAGGTTGGTCAGATACATATGATAATCAATGTATTTACCGTGCAAACCCGATAGTTTTTCCAGAAGCATCCAGAGCAACGTCATCACGGAAAAGATGACTGCCCATTTGATTTCGATATTTACTTTTCTCATATCATCACGTTTTTCATATAACAACCTCGATTTCATTTTGTTTGCACTTTAAGCAAACTCAGTTCTGCGGGGGGTTATAACATGCCGGGCACTTAGCAGTTCTGTTACAACTTGCGACAATTATAAGCTATACCAACAAGTTCAAATTCACCATAACAGGAATCACAATCCGGATGTTTGTAAATCAATTTAATACTGGACCGAAGCCGGTAACCGTTACATTCCGGTCTGTTCAATTTCATCCAGGAAGGTCTGCAAATGTTGAATATACTTTCCAATATGAAATCCATCTACAAATGCATGATTTACCTGTACAGAAAAAGGCAGCAATATTTTCTTTCCTTGCTGATAGTATTTTCCCCATGAAATACGGGGGACCGAGTCATTTCTATTCAATGAAATGGTATGAGAAATATGCGTAAAAGAAATCCATGGGATGCAGGTAATATAGATCAAATCATCTCTTCCGATTAATTTCTCCGGCACCAGGAAGTCTTTTTGATTTTTATTGGTTTGCCCGGCAACCTTTACAAAATCATCAATATCGTCTGTCAGGTCAACCGTTACCATTTTGAACAAATCATCTTCCGGATCCCGGTTCATATCGGTAAATGAAGGATGTACCTTGTTGTGCAAAACTACCTGATCATGCTGTATCCGGTATCTGAAGTTTTCAAACCGGTTAATTACCGTGGTAGCAGCAAATATCATTGAATAGTAAAACGACAATTGTTTTTTCCTGGTAAACTTCAGAAAATGGGTAACATCAATGTCCATGCAAATATTGTATTGCGGATAGTCCATCCGGTGGAAGAATTCATAATGTTCTTTTCGCTTCCAGTTTTTCAAATCTAAATATTCCATTTCAGTTGAAATTATACGTCCAATGTTCTGTTCCTTTTTCCTGCACAGGAATTCACAATATTAACCCAAAACCTGCAATTGCGGAACATCCCGATCATCAAAGGCAGCTGCAATACAAACATCATATAAAATCCAGGATATAAAGAAGGCAAGAAGGAAAAAGTAAAACAGGGGTTGTTTGCGGATTGCAACGTTGATATCAGTCATTGGTGGAATTTTTATGTAAAACCTGAAAATTGATTAGAATATGAAGTGTTGCCATTACTTCATATTAGTCGGTTGTGATTGAAAATAGTTTCAATCAAAAGCCCTCCCTTGCCAAAATCAGCTGATGAATGGTATTTGCCGCGGTGTTTGCCGACGGCTGATTGTAGTTTGATAAAACGATCACCGTGTAGCCCGAATCAAGATACATTTTAAACTGGCCGTTTACACCGGTACCGTCTCCCTGATGCGAAGCAACAGTTCCGGCAGCTCCTTTGGATACGAACATGCCATAGCTGTGAAATGAAGCATGCAGTTCAGGCCGACCGGCTATCAGTATCCGGGTATAGGTTTCACTGAGGAGTCTGCTATTTTTGAGTGCTTCACTAAAACTGTACAGGTCATCAACGGTTGAATATACTCTGCCCGACGGACTGCCTCTGACAATACGCGTAACCTGGTTGTTACTCCATACAGGTTCACCGTTCTCATAACTTTTAGAATAGCCCGTTGCCAGGTTACTCACCGGCCGGTCCTTGTCAAAGCCTCCGGATTTAAGCATGCCTGCCGGCTCAAAGATATTTTTTCGCAGGTACGTAAAGTATTTTTCGTGAGTAACATTTTCAATCACAACACCCAGTAACAGCATGCCTGTATTGCTGTAAGAGAAAGCACTTCCCGGTTCAGATAACAGCGTGTCGTCCGAAGTCAGCACCCTGTAGTCATCAAGTTCCCGGAAAACATTTACATTGCATTGGCCGTATGCGTCCCTGAAATAATCACCCAGACCTGAGGTATGGGTGAGCAGGTGTTTGATTTGTATCCTGCTGCTGATTTCCGGTTTCAGCCAGCTTTGGGGAACAAATTTGCTGAGGGTATCATCAAATGACAGCATTCCCTTTTCAACTAGTTGTACTATGGCCAGTCCGGTAAACATCTTACCAATCGAAGCCAGGTTGAACCGGGTATCTGCTCTGTTGGGAAATTCATAAGCCATGCTGGCATAACCAAAGGCCTGCCTGAAAAGGATCTTGTCATTCTGAGCAACCAGTACGGCACCTGAGAATTCTTCATCCTCAACCATTTTGTTTAAAAAGGCCTTAATTTTTCCGGCAAATTCATCGTCGCTTAATTCAGCCTGCTTTTTTTCCTTCGAATTTTCTTCCAATACCTGCATCTGAACAATACCGGTAATTGCATTAGAAGGAGGCCCGCTTGAAGGAACAGTCATACTTATCCTGGAACCGGTAAACCGGTTAACAAGTTCGGCTTTGAGTGCTCCTGACACGGTAACCGGAATGCTTACCAAATCGTAACCCATACCTCCGGATTCATAATAATATGACCTGTTAAAAGACACAAGTATGTCAAACGGAACCTGCTTGAGAAAATTCCTATCGTAATACCGGGATACAAAACCCGACATATCGTTGCGATCAGGTGAATTAACCGCCTGAACATACTTTTCAATTAATTCTGATGAAGCAATGGAGGTGTGGTTGATGTTGCCATTATCCGAACCGGGTTGTGCCAGGGTTGAACCGCAAGGGATTAAGGAGAGCCACAGCAAAATAACCCATTCAGGAATGTTCTGAAAGAAAGATGATATTCTCATGTGATTTAGTTTATCAAAAGACGTGGGAGAAAGGCTTTTGCTGCATCAGAAATATATGTATGATCATATCCGGGCCTGTCTGGAAGCTAAACTACGCTGAACGGGGTAATGTTCATTTTACCTCCAGATGTAATTTGTATTTTCCAGAATATTTATGAGTCTAAGCGCTACAGATTGCTCTTTTTCATATTCCTCATACCAATTTTCATAAAGGGTTGCTACTTCAAGTAATTGATCCCCTGATAATCTCGAATACCCAAAGTTTTCTGTCAAATCTGAAGTGTCTATCAAGCAGGGTTCAAGTGACCGGTATTTGTTTTGAAAACGAATGCCATCAATGGTCCAAAAGAGACATTCGTTAAGAATCTTTGGTGTAGTATAGAAAGATGATATGGGATTGGTAGGAAATTGTTCTATTTGTGAAGTATCTTGAGAATAATGCAAAAGCCTGTCAATATGATTCATTGTAAAGTCAGGAAGCTCATATCCGATTTCTGTAAAGTAATTGCCCGCTTTTACTATTCTAACAAATTGGTCGACGTCAGGATCATGCAGGTTAAAATCATCTTTTGAACAGCATACAGTCAGTATAACGCATACGGTCAGATAATAAGCCTTTATTTTCATAGCCTGGTTTTTTAATATCCTGATGATAGAATCGACTTTTTAGTTGCGTCATTCTGCATTGCATCCAAAACAATATAATATATCAATACTGTCCGGGTAAAATTTACTATATCTTTTGAATGTCTGGTCTTATTACGTCCTTACGGGACTTTAAAAGCTAAACGGGTTATTTTCTATTTCTACCGATATTTGGT
>JAFGOR010000268.1 GCA_016926375.1 Bacteroidales bacterium | reverse complement strand
TGTACATTCTCGACCTGATGCCGCTGATTATGGTTATCGGGGCATACCTGCTTGACAAGCGTCGTTTGCAGGATAAAAGCAAGTTTGAAATTCGCCTGAACGAGCGCGACTCACGAATGAACGCCATGGCAGATTTTGCCAAGAAAATAGGAGAAGGAGATTATCGTTCACAGCTTACCATCAGCCCCGATCAGGACATTCTTGCACAATCGCTGTTGCTCATGCGCGATAACCTGCTTCAGAGTTCAAAAAAAGAATCGGAACAGAGCTGGATTGCCGAAGGCAAAGAAATTATTTCCGACACACTCCGGCAATACAACAAAATTGATGAACTGTCATCCCATGTTATTCAGAATCTGGTGAACTATACCAAACTGGTGCAGGGTGCCTTTTACATATACAACGACGACCGTAAGGTACTTTCAGGACTTGCAACGTATGCCTATAACAGAAAAAAATTCAGCAATACGGAATTTAAACTGGGTTACGGACTGATTGGCCAGTGTGCCTATGAAATGGACTACATTTATCGCACCGAGATTCCGGAGGATTATATTACGGTGACTTCAGGAATATTGGGTGACCAGAAACCCAGGAGCCTTTTGCTGATACCCCTGATCTCCGATGAAAAGCTTCAGGGAGTTATGGAATTTGCCTCTGTTGAAAGCCACATTCCGAACCTGACCATCCGGTTGCTGAAAGAACTGGCAGAAATCATTGCAAGAACATTTTTTAACCTGAAGATAAACGAGCGGACTGAGAAATTGCTGGTCGAATCCCAGCAAATGACACTCGAACTGCAGGAGAATGAAGAAGAGCTCAGGCAGAATGCCGAAGAAATGAGGGCCACCCAGGAGGAACTTAAGAAATCGAACGAACACCTGGAACAACAGATACAGGAAGTTGAAAATGCACAAAAGAGACAATACTCATTGCTTGAAAATGCATCAGAAATAATCGCCATTTATGATGAAAACATGGTGATGAAATATGAGAGTCCTTCTGTGTTTAAAATTCTTGGGTTTACTTCCGAAGAAATGATGCATGGTAAGGATATAGACCGCCTCACACGAAAAGGTGAAACAAGCATGCGCAACATGTTCAAGCAGTTACTTGCAAAGCCCGACGAGCCGGTTACCATCCAGTATACCTATATGAAAAAGAACGGCCAGAAGATCTTTTTGGAAGCTACCGGCCGGAATTTACTTACGGACCCTGCCATTGAAGGCATCATTCTGAACTCATCAGATATCACGGAAAGAAAGCGTGCCGAACGTGAAGAACGACTTAAGAGCAAGATGCAGGCGCTGTCTGAAAACTCACTCGACCTGATCATCCGCTTGAGTACCATTGGTCAGTTCTTTTATGCCAATCCCATTGTCAGCAGCTTCATGGACATTGAACCCAAGGACCTCATCAACAAATCCCTCGGTGAAGTTACCATGTCGGAAGCGCTGCACAAGTATTTCAAGGAGACCATTGATACCATTAAATCCTATCCCAATAAAACCCTCGCTGAAATCACCATTCCTGCAACCATCGAAGGGGTTCAGACCGACCGGATCATGAGTTTTGCTGCCATTCCTGAATTCAACGAGAATGAATTGGAAACCATACTTTTTGTGGGACACGACATTACCGAAGCCAAGCAAATTGAAATTGAAATTCAGGACAAGAACCGCAAGATCGAAGACTCCATCAATTACGCTCAGCGCATACAAACCTCTATTTTGCCTGATATCCGCTCGGTCAGGGAACACCTGCCGAAATCGTTCATCCTGTATAAGCCCAGGGATGTGGTCAGTGGAGACTTCCCATGGTTCTTCAACAGGGGTAATGATATATATATAGCAGCTGTAGATTGCACCGGACATGGCGTTCCGGGCGCCTTGCTTTCATTTGTAGGTTATTTCCTGCTGAACAATATTGTTGACCACGAAAGGAAGATGACTGCTTCTGAAGTATGTGATATGCTTCACTTTGGCGTAAGAAGAACACTCAAACAGGACAGTGAGGAAGCAGAAGCCAGGGATGGTATGGATATTGCCTTTTGCAAGGTGAACCATTTGGAAAAGGAACTGCAGTATGCCGGTGCCCACCGCCCGCTCTATATGTTGCGCGACGGTGAACTTACCGAATTCAAAGGCGATCGTAAGGCCATTGGCGGAATCCCTCATCGTAAAAAGGAGGAGGAGAATTTTACCAATTACGTAATCCGGTACAAACGGGGTGATAAGTTTTTCTTTTTCTCCGACGGTCTTCCCGATCAGCTGGGAGGCCCCGAAGGAAAAAAATACTCACCCAAACGGATACGTGAAATGATCCTGGAGCATAAAGATCTTCCGATAGAAAAGTACAGTACGCTTTTCGGTGAAGACTTTGAGGTTTGGAGAGGAGAGGGAAAACAAATAGACGATGTGCTATTGATTGGAATCGAATTTTAGTAATATTGTAATATAAACTAAATGAACAATGGATAATAAAAAAGATGTGAAAGGCTTTCTGGAGTTTGTTTATGAATTCTACAAATCAATGAAAGCCCATGAGATTACTTTAGTGTATGAGGGTGAAATAACCCATCAGATCACCAAGGCATTTACATCTCTTACTGAATCGAACATGTCTAAAGAAGATGAGCCGAATTCCGTACAGCGTAAGGTATTCCATGTGATGGTTGAATGCTTGCAGAATATCAGCAAACATGCAGATGATTTCACCTCAAATGATTATCTCTTTTCAGGACGTGGCATCTTTCTTGTAAGTAAAGGTGAGGATGAATACAGTGTGACCACCGGAAATGCCGTTGAAAATGACAAGATTGAGTATCTTACCGAATTGCTTGAGAACATCAATCACATGGACAAGGATGAACTCAAGGAATTGTACAAAAGGCAAATGAAAGAAGGAAGACTTTCAGAAAAAGGAGGTGCAGGCCTGGGTTTCATTGACATTAAAAGAAAAACCAACAAGGAGCTTGAATATCATTTTCTCCCCATATCAGATGACACTTCATTCTTCCTGCTAACATCAACTATTTCTAGAAGTGATAATTAAAATAACTTTGTAACATATGGAAACAATCAAAATTCAAGGAACTGAAGACACCCCCAAAATAATGCTTGATGCAGAGAACGAAATCATGGAAATCAGTGGTCGTTCTTTGCCTGAAGATGTAAGTTCTTTTTATGAGCCGGTACTGAACTGGTTGAATGAATACGCTGAAAATCCGAATAAGAAGACCGTATTCAATTTCAAGCTGACCTATTTCAATACCGCATCTTCCAAGCTGTTGCTTGATATTCTCATGAAACTGGAGGAAATGCACGAAAAAGGCAATGATGTTGTAATCAGATGGCATTTCCCTGAAGATGATGAGGATATGGCTGAGGCTGGTGAGGAATACGCCGATATCGTAGATGTGCCTTTTGAACAGATTCCCTATTAACAGATTGCTCTACCGATAAAAGGTTAAAATTCCAAACCCGACCCTGAATGAGTGAAGAAATTCTGAAAGCTTTAATGCAGCTTTTTGCAATTATTGCAAAGCAAGATGAAGGCGTTGAGTCTACCCAGGTGGAATACGTCAAGAATTTTCTTCAACAACAGCTCAACGATGAAAAAGTTAAGGAATATTTCCAGTTGTTCAGGCAGTATAGCGGAATGGAAGAAGGCGAGAACAATTCGGATGGTGAAGAAGAAAAAAGCACCCGGAAACTTACCTCGGTTAGGGATTCTGTGAGAATTCTGGGATTGTGCAAAAAGATCAACAAAACCCTTACCCAGAAACAAAAGGTGGTGGTTTTGGTGAGGCTTTTTGAAATTGTCAATGCCGACCGGAAATTTTCGGATCAGCGTATGCAAATCATCAATACGGTTGCCGAGGTTTTTAAGGTTGAAAAGGAAGAATTTACCAGTATTGAATCATTTGTAATCCGCAATGAGGCTGACGAACTTGATGAACTCAATATTCTGATCATCAACGACAAATTAATCAGCCCGAAAGCGGCAAAAAGCATTAAAACAAAGCATCTGCAGGGCAATGTGATTGTTCTGAAGATTAACAGTGTGGACCTGTATTTTTTGAAATATACAGGTAATGAGGACCTTTTCCTTAACGGATTACCCATCCGGAATGACCGCATTTACCTGTTCGCCAATGGCAGCACGGTAAAACTACCGAAAGGAGCACCTATTTACCACAGTGATGTGGTGGCTCATTTCATGGCTGACATGGTCACCAGCCAGATTTCCTATATTGCACATGATTTGGAATACCGCTTCCCTAATGGAAACTTAGGGATTAAAGATATCAGTTTCTCCGAAACCCACGGACGCCTCATTGGTATTATGGGCGCCAGCGGCGCCGGAAAAACCACGCTTCTGAACGTACTTTGCGGGGTAGAAGCTCCTTCGCAGGGAGAAGTCATGATTAACGGAATAAACCTTCACAAAGAACGTGAAAAACTTGAAGGTGTAATCGGACTTGTTCCGCAGGACGATTTGCTGATTGAGGAACTTACCGTATACGAGAACCTTTACTACAACGCTAAACTCTGCTTCAAGGATAAAACCGAGGAGGAAATAGACGGAATGGTTTCCAAAACCCTCCAAAGCCTCGGACTGTTTGACAGAAAAGACCTGAAAGTAGGTTCTCCGCTAAATAAAACCATCAGCGGCGGACAGCGGAAAAGGCTGAATATAGCCCTTGAACTGATCCGTGAACCATCCATCCTTTTTGTAGATGAGCCCACTTCAGGCTTGTCTTCACGCGACTCAGAAAACGTGATGGACCTGCTCCGTGAACTTGCCCTCAAAGGCAAGCTGATCTTCGTGGTCATTCACCAGCCTTCATCGGAAATTTACAAGATGTTCGATAAAATGATCATTTTGGATACCGGAGGCTATATGATTTATTACGGCAACCCGGTTGAAGCGGTCATGTATTTCAAGCGTCTTGATGCCCAGATAAACAGCGATGTCGGTGAATGTCCCACCTGCGGTAATGTGAATCCCGAATTAATTTTTAACATCATTGAAGCCAAGGTTGTGGACGAATTCGGTAACTATACCGATTCACGCAAAGTAACACCACAGCAATGGAAAGATCATTACAATACACTGATTCCCTACAAGGAACTTGAATCAGGCCAGGAGGCACCTCCCAAAAACCTAAGAATTCCCGGGTGGTTCAAACAACTTGGTATTTATACCGTAAGGGATTTTCTCTCCAAAATCAGCAATCGGCAATACGTGACATTGAGCCTGCTCGAGGCACCTGTTCTTGGCATCATACTGGCATTCATTATCAGGTACATCGAGGATCCCACATCAAAGTATTACAACTTCAGGGTTAATGAAAACATTCCCATATTCATTTTCATGGCCCTTATTGTTGCCTTGTTCCTGGGTTTAACTGTGAGTGCCGAAGAAATCTTCCGCGACAGGAAAATACTGAAACGTGAAAGATTTCTGAACCTGAGCCGGTCAAGTTATCTGATTTCCAAGATTACCATCCTGTTTGCCATTTCCGCTATCCAGTCGGCTCTTTTTGTTGTAGTGGCCAATCAAATCCTGGGTATACGGGATATGGGCCTTATTTATTGGTTTGCCCTTTTTTCCACCGCTTCGTTTGCCAATATGCTGGGATTAAACATTTCTGCTTCATTTAACTCGGCTGTAACCATTTACATATTGATCCCGTTGGTAATGATCCCCATGATGGTTCTCAGCGGTGCCATGTTCAGCTTTGATAAACTCAACAGGCATGTCAGCCGGGTTGATAAAGTTCCTGTCATTGCTGAATTCATGGTCACAAAATGGTCCTATGAGGCATTAATGGTACATCAGTATAAGGATAACAAATTCATGAAGAACAAACTTTATGAACTGGAAAAGGAAGAAAGCCAGAGTGATTACAAGAAAGTATACTGGCTTCCTGAACTGATGGAGCGACTGGAACGTGTTAAGAATGAAGTATACAATACCGGAACTGTTTCCATGTCAATGCAGGATCTCCGGGTAATTGCCAATGAAGTAATTAAGGAATCATCTGCCAACAAAGAGGTTACGCCATTTGGCCAGATTGAAAACCTGCAACCCGGAAAATTTACTAACCAGACAGCCGAAAACCTGCAGGAATACCTTTCCCGGCTAGATAAATCCTATGGAGAAAGATTCCAACGGATCAGCAAACAAAAGGACAATTACTTCAATTTCTTCATGGATCGTGATCCTGAAGCCTATGAAAAACTGAGAAATAATTACCACAACGAAGGCGTTCAGGATATTGTCAGGAAGGTTTACGAAAAGAATAAGATCCTTGAATATGACAATCAACTGGTGCAGCATTACGATCCCATTTACCAGGATCCATACATCGGCAGCCTACTGACGCTTCGTACCCATTTTTACGCTCCGGTGAAGCCTTTCCTCGGAAAAACTTATGACACCTTCTGGTATAATATGATATTTGTATGGCTGCTTACCATGCTCCTGTATGTTGCACTATATTATGAATGGCTCAAAAAGCTGGTCAATTTGCCGGACCGGTTTAAAAAGAAAAATGCAAATTGATCAATAATATTTAATAATTCTTTCATGCATTCGTTATTTTTGTTTAACAAAAACATCCTTAGGATTATGCCCAAAGTATTTGTTTATTTAATGATCATACTGGCTTTCGTTGCCGTTTCCTGTAAATCGGGAGGTCAAGGTAAGGATGCCGGTTTAGAGATACCTGATTCTGTGCTCAATGCAGGTGTCGAAATTTCGGAAGAGGTGATGCAGGATATTGTTCAAAATATATCCTCACCGGTAGAAATGGCTGCCATGATCAAAGATCTTGGTGTGCCCTATTCCAACAAGTACATCTCAACTACTGACCGGGTAGGAAATCTGACAACCAGCTTTCAGCAAGCGCTGAATCTTGGGTTTTATGCTGCAGATTTGGGCTACCTGAATATGTACAACAAAACTTCAGCAGTGGTGGATTATCTGACCGCCATTAAAACTCTTTCCGATGCCATTAAGGTGGGTCAGTTTTTTGATTTTACAACGCTGAAAAGATTGGCAACCAACAGCAAAAACCTCGACTCCCTGATGTACATCTCAGTGCACAGTTTCAATCAGATGGACAAATACCTGCACTCCAACAACCGCACCAATCTCAGTGCGCTGATGGTCACCGGTGTGTGGATCGAAGGATTGTATCTGGGCACTCAGGTTTATAAAGCCACTCCGAATAAAGACCTGGCAGATCGTATCGGAGAACAGAAACTTACACTTGAACAGCTTATGCTTATCCTTGAGAAATATAGGCAAGACAAGCAATACATCAAACTCCTTGATGAGCTGCAACTCTTAAAAGAACTTTTTAAATCGGTTGAGATATTTGTAGAAAAGGGCGAACCTCAAATGATTGAGGTTGACGGCATGTTAAGTATTGTTCAGGGTGATAAAAGCATCATTAAAATATCTCCTGAGGTATTGAACAATATCATCAACACCACAGAGCAAGTACGTAACAGGTTAATAAGCTTTTAATTATGAAGAAATTCATCATCATATTTGCCATTCTTACATTTGTCGCTTCGGTTTTCACACAGGCACAGGATGTCTCACAACTTACTGCGCAGTGTGCTGCTAATGCCGGTGACGTAATGTATCTGAAGGATTTTGTTGTTAAACTCGATCAGGGCACTCCCGGAGGAGCTCCCCCCACAGCCCGGTTCGCCCTGCTGTTGAGCAAAAGTGTTGTTTACCGCTTCTCCATTTGTTCAGCACCAAATTCTGACGGAGAAGCAGTTCTGCAACTTTTCGATATGAACACCCTGCTGGGTAGTACATTCATTTCAGCAACCGGAAAGGATTTCCCGTTTTTCGACTTTAAATGTCAGAAAACAGGCGTTTATCACGTTTTTATCTCCTTCAAGGAAGGAAAAGCAGGAGAAGGTGTTGGGATTATGTCTTATGTAAAGAAACTGTAATAATTGGTTTTTATTCCGGAAAAGCCGGTGTCTTTAAATGGATACCGGCTTTTCTGTTATACTCTCTGCCAGATCCATAATATGAGCAACAAAGCAAACACGAGTTCATTGATCCAATTGGCTTTACACTTAATAAAATAAAATGAGAACAGGTATGCCAGGGGTATGGAAATAAAATAAACCATTCCTATACCCGAGTTGATGCGAACCAGAAAAACAAGGAGCCCGAACAGAAAAAAAACCCAGAAAACCATGTAGAATTTTCGGGCATGAATTTTCATGCTGTCGAAGTAGGTGGCTATAAAGTAGCTACCTGCTATAATAAATAAAAGAACAAATGCCCAGTTTACCATCTGACTCAGCTTATAAGAAATATCCAGGCTGGTGAATGATGCCGATATTTTTGAAATCAAATCAGGAACCGACAAATCCCATATATAATACCCTGAAAGCAAAAACAAATAAGGGATTAACAGCCCGATAAGTGCAAAGACCCATTCACGCCAGATAAATGGCCTGATCAGGCTGATTGCTGCAAGCAGAAAAAAGAAGAAGATAACTGAGGGAAAATAAATGATGCTTGCAACAGATATCAGCAAACCACAATCAAGAAAATTAATGGAAATGCCGTCCGTTTTATAGGCACTGAAAAGCCGATAGAACATCAGAATCAGAAACGTTGAGGATACCAGTGCAGGTGTCAGCTCATGCAATTGTGTAATACCGGTGCACAGCACCAGGTAAAATAATGCCGGCAATTGTGTACGAACAGGTATGAAGATGTAGTTCGTATTCAGCTGAATCAGCAGGTAGCCGTTGCCAAGCAAAAGCAATAACGCAATTACCGATGCCAGCAAGCTGTAATTGGAATTAAAATGAACGATCAGCGTGCCCAGCGGAACCCCGGGATCCTGAATCATCTGAACGCCACTTACAGAAACCCATGAAGGCATCCAGTATAGCACTGGAAATAAGGTAATTACGACAATTAAACTAAGCCGGTTGCTGTTGATATATTTTAACAACATGTGTTGTTGCGTAACTGGTCAGCCTATAACAAAGCTTCAAGCTTGCTCACCAGGCTGCCCTTGGGAACGGCTCCCACCTGCTTGTCAGCAACCTGTCCGTTTTTAAAGTAAAGAACGGTTGGAATATTCCGAATCCCATATTTGGAGGAAACCGCCGGATTAGAATCCACATCCAGCTTCCCAACAATAACTTTGTCTTTGTAATCTTCAGCAATTTCATTCACCAATGGACCAATAACCCTGCAGGGACCACACCATTCAGCCCAGAAATCCACCATCACGGGTTTATCTGCTTTCAGCACCATCTCGTCAAAATTAGCATCAGTCAATGTAATAGCCATGTCAATAATATTTAAAATTTTAAACAATCTGTTTTTTCACTTATAGCAAAGTTATAAAACTGCGCATGAACAACAAGCAGCTTTTTATAACAGTTTGAATTCAATTTCTTCGTTTTTGTTCAAAAAATCAATCAACTCATCCGCCAAAGCAACACGGTGCGTTCTGCAAAAGAAATCAACCCCGATGTTTTCACCCGGATCATAAACCAGAATTTTCAGATTTGTTGTTCCGCCGTTTTTTTGTGTAAAGGTTGAGAGCTCGTCAATGAATTCCGCATCAATGAGATTTATGGGAAGTTTTATCTGAAGGGTTTTTACAAGTTCCTCCCTGACTGAACTCAGCATATAAATATTTTTTATCCTGAATTCCAGTTCAGGAGTCGACTTCCAGGTGTTTTCCGTTATCGATCCCTTTAACAACAAGGAGTATCCATCGTACATGAATTTCCGATAGTTCTCATAATCTTTACTAAACAGGGTAATTGAGAAGGTATCCGTATAATCTTCCAATGTAAATGCCCCGTAAGGTTTTCCATTTTTAGTGGTGGCATGCCTCACGGTGGTGATCATCCCTGCCAGGGAAACATCCTTGCCACGCAATGCTTCCAGATCTCTCATTTCAGCCAATGTTGTATTGCAGAACTGCTTTATTTCAAGCTTGAAATTGTCGAGCGGATGAGAGGAAAGATAAATGCCAATCACCTCCTTTTCCTTGTTCAGTTTAACCAGGGGGGGCCATTCAGTAACCTTTGACGGCCGGGGCTTGATCACTTCAATGTCGCTCATGTTGCCGAACAAAGTAGGCACGTTGCTCACATTGAGCTGCGACTTGTTCCCGTACCTGATCAGTTGCTCAATGAAGCTCATACCGGTTTCATCATTTTCAATGTACTGATGCCGCTGTATCTCACTGAAACTATCGAAACCGCCTGCCATGGCCAATGCTTCCAGGCAGCGCTTATTCACTGTGGTCAGATTAATTCGTTCTACCACGTCGAAAATATCGTTGAAAGGACCTCCTTTTTCCCGAATCTCAATAATATGCTCAACTGCAGATTCACCTACTCCTTTGATGGCAGCAAGACCAAAACGAATATCGCCCTGGGCATTTACCGTAAAACGGGCATAACTTTCATTGATGTCTGCAACGAGCACTTTAATGCCCATGCGCCTGCACTCATCCATAAAGAAGCCTATTTTCTTCAGGTCGTTCAGGTTGCGGCTTAAAACAGCCGCCATGAATTCTGCAGGATAATGGGCCTTCAGGTAAGCAGTCTGATAGGAAATATAGGCATAACAGGTTGAGTGTGATTTGTTGAAGGCATAGTGGGCAAATGATTCCCAGTCTTTCCAAATCTTGCCGACAGTTTTCGGATCATGGCCGTTTTTTACACAACCCTCCTCAAACTTCACCCTGAGCTCATTCATCATGGATACGATCTTCTTCCCCATGGCTTTCCGGAGCGAATCGGCCATTCCCTTGGAGAATCCGGCAAGAAGTTGTGACAAAAGCATTACCTGCTCCTGGTATACCGTGATGCCATAGGTATCCTTCAGATAAGCTTCCATTTCAGGTATGTCATAAACGATTTCCTCTTTACCGTGCTTCCGGTTCACATAACTGGGTATGTACTCCATGGGGCCGGGTCGGTATAGCGCGTTCATCGCTATAAGATCTTCAAATCGGTTGGGCTTTAATGCCTTCAGGTATTTTTTCATGCCATCCGATTCAAACTGGAACAAACCGGTGGTTTCGCCCTTGCTGTAGAGTTCGTATGTCTTCGCATCATCCAGTGGAAGACCATCAATGTCAACATCAATGTTCCTCGATTTTTTGATGTTGTCAAGGGTATCCTTGATGATGGACAGGGTTTTCAATCCCAGAAAGTCCATTTTCAGCATGCCCACCGATTCAATATGTGATCCTTCAAACTGGGTCACATTCAGCTCGGCATCCTTATTTCTGCAAATGGGGATGAATTCTTCCAGGTTGTCCTTGCCAATGATGATTCCGCAGGCATGAACACCGGTTTGCCTGACCGATCCCTCCAACACTTCGGCGTATTTCAGGGTGGACGCAATCAGCGCATTTTCCGAATTTTTCTCT
>JAFGOR010000267.1 GCA_016926375.1 Bacteroidales bacterium | reverse complement strand
TACATGCCGGAGGCCAAAGCCGCAGGTTACCGGCGTATGCACCTTCCGGAAAGATACTGGCTCCGGTACCTGTATTCCGCTGGGGCAGGGGACAGCGGATCGATCAGACGCTACTTGATTTACAATTGCCTCTTCTGGAGCGCATTATGGAAGCTTCATGCGCTGGTCAGCATGTGATGATTGCAGCCGGAGATGTATTGATACAATCGCCCGAGATCCCATTTACTCTACCGGAAGCGGATGTGGTATGTTTTGGCATCTGGACCGATCCGCACCTGGCTTCACGGCACGGTATTTTTTTTACCCCGCGTAACAATCCGCAGCAACTCGATTTTATGCTTCAGAAAGCCGATCTGGGAACCATTGAACAACTTTCAGAATCCCATCTTTACCTGATGGATGTCGGTATCTGGATATTGAGCGACAAGGCTGTTGATTTGCTGATGCGAAAATGTGGCTGGGAGGGCAGGGATTTCAGGAACGGAATTCCTGATTTTTATGATCTCTATAGCTCTTTTGGTATTTGCCTGGGAAATCATCCGTCCGTTACGGATCCGGAAATAGGGCAGCTTGCATCGGCAGTTGTACCCATGAACCAGGCTATGTTTTATCATTATGGCACCTCTCCTGAACTCATTACATCAACTGAAAACATTCAAAACCGAATCCTGGACCAGCGGAATATCGTGCATAACAGGGTAAAGCCCCATCCGTCGATATTTGTTCAGAATGCGCTTGCCGACATTTACTGGACCGGCATCCATCACCACATATGGATTGAAAACAGCCACATTCCGTCAACATGGACCTTGCAGAACCACCATGTAATTACCGGCGTCCCCGGGAACGACTGGGAAATAAGTCTGGATGCAGGGATCTGCCTTGATGTTGTTCCTGTTGGAGATCAGGAATATTGCATCAGGGCCTATGGCATGCAGGATGGTTTTAGCGGAAAGGTTGGCGATGCTGGTACGTTGTGGATGGGAAAACCGGTAAAACATTGGTTTGAACAAAGGGGAATGTTATTTGACCAGTCCGGATTGACGCATGATATGGATGTGCAGACAGCTCCCCTGTTCCCGGTTTTGAAAATACCTGAGGCAACCGAAGCGATGATTCAGTGGATACTGAAAGGTGATGGTTTGCCTGATCAGCATGCACGTTGGCTTTCATCGAAGCGGTTGTCGGCGGCTGACATCAGCGCAAAAGCCAATATGAAAAGGCTCTTCAGCCAGCGTGACCGTTTCAGGCAGCAAAACCTGCAGAAATTGTCGGTTAATTACAAGCGCAGCATTTTCTATCAGGCGGATCTCAGGCATATTGCAGGTGAATTTGTAAAGGCCGCACTGGATGTGCCGGAACCATTGCCGGAAAACGAATCTCCCATGCTGCGTTTCAGGGATCACATGTTCCGGTCGGAGGTGATGCGGCTCAAGGGCCTTGACGGAGTGCACGAGGAAGATTTGGCATTTGATGTGCTGCAGTCGGCCATTACCAGCCCGGCACATCGAAAACAAATGCCAAAGCTCAATGTATTTGCCGATCAGATTGTATGGGGGCGCAGTCCTGCCCGGCTTGATCTGGCTGGAGGCTGGTCTGATACACCTCCTTACTGCCTGCAACATGGCGGATCGGTGCTGAATATGGCTGTTGATTTGAACAGCCAGCCACCTATACAGGTATATATCAGGCATTGCCCTGAAAAAAGAATTATGCTCAGATCAATTGATAACGGAGTTTCCGAAATAGTAAGCTCATTTGATGATCTGTTGTTTTACAACCAGGTAGGCTCTGCTTTTTCCATTCCAAAAGCGGCCCTGTACATGGCCGGATTTCACCCGGATTTCTGCGTGGTTCGTTACCGCTCATTGGAGGAGCAACTGGATGATTTTGGCGGCGGTTTTGAGATATCATTATTGGCAGCAATACCCAAAGGTTCGGGATTGGGTACCAGTTCCATACTGGCGGCCACCTTGCTTGGATCGCTGTCTGACTTTTGCTCTCTGAAATGGGACAAGCAGGTAATATGCCACAATACGCTCATACTGGAACAATTGCTGACAACCGGCGGAGGTTGGCAAGATCAGTATGGGGGCATTTATCATGGCATCAAGCTTATTGAAACCGACCCGGGAACTCAGGAGAAAGTTGGCATCAGGTGGTTGCCGGAGGAATTGTTCAACAGTATGGAGTATAAGGATAACTGGCTCCTGTATTTTACGGGTATTACCCGCGTTGCCAAGAACATCCTGTCTGACATTGTCCGCGGTATGTTCCTGAACGAGGGACATCGCCTGCGCATCCTCGATGAGATCAAGCAGCATGCCTACCATATGGCAGATGCCCTGCAACGATCGGATTATACCCTTACAGCCAGCATGATAGCAAGATCGTGGAAGCTGAACAATGCACTCGACAGTGGAACAAACACACCTGAAATTCAACAAATAATTAAACACATCAGCGATCTGGCATTGGGATTTAAGCTGCCCGGTGCAGGTGGGGGAGGATATATGCTTATTGCTGCCAGGGACAAAGATGCGGCTACCCGAATCCAGGCGATTCTTACCCAGAATCCCCCCAACAAGAAAGCAAGATTTGTGCAAATGAATGTCAGCCAGGCAGGTTTACGGGTTACCCGGTCATAATCCCTTAAATATTCAGCAACTATTTACTAGATTTGGACATAATTAAGCTTTATCTGTTATGAAAATTCCAAACCTTAAAACAGTAGTTATTGCTGTTTTCATTTGCGCAATCATGAGCCCGGCAGGCGCCCAGGATATTCAGGTTACCAGCAGCGAAAAGGAAGTACTCAGCAGCATCATCGGCATGCATCAGATTTTTGGGCATGACCGGGATTATTATTATGTAATTAAATATGTAGGTTCTCTGTATTTTATTGAAAAGTTGGATAAAGAACTCAATAAAATCAACGAAGAATCAATAAAACTTTTCAAGGGGCTGAAAACTTATGACCTGGAGGCCCTGGTTCATTTTCACAATGAACTGTACCTTTTTGTGACCCAGCGCAAATTCAGTGAAACCGTTCTTTATTATCAGAAACTCGATAAAAGCAGCCTGCTCCCGTTAACCGAACTGATTGAACTGACTACCGTTGAATTTGTGAAGGGAAACTGGGCTGATTTTCATATTGTGCTTTCAAAACATGAAACCAAATTGCTGATCGCATCAAGAATTAAGCTGCCTCTTTCGGGTACTCAGTTTAATGAATACTATGTTTTTGATGAAGGTCTGAGTTTGGTATGGAAAAGAAAAGACACTTTTCAATATCATGGTCAGGGACCCAGGGATAACAAATACATTGTAGATGAGGTGGGCAATGTGTCCATTCTCAGTTTGCTGAAACGAGAGTCGATTCTGTCACTGTTGCAAGAGGTAAAGAACATGTATGCCATATACCGGTATACCAATGAGGGAAATACACTCAGGGAGTATCCGCTGACCTTACCCGATTTGTATATCAGGGGCATAAAAATCATCGGAAGCGCTGATGGTGAATTGTTGTGTACCGGACTTTATTCGGAAATACTGAAAGCCGGTGTTCGCGGAACTTTCTTTTTTAAGATTGATGACCAGGCGGGTCTCATCTCCGGTGTCAGGCTGGATAAGTTTGATGATGCGATTATAACTGATCTGGTGGGGATGAAAGATCCGATAATCAATAATGATGAATTGATGGATTATGTTATTTCCGATATGGTTTTCAGAAATAACGGAAAGATCATGATTATTGCCGAACAGGTCTTCAATCAGAATTATAACAACTATAACCACCTGATTGTTACTTGTTATGATGGCAGCGGACAATTGTACTGGACAAGATTAATCAGGAAGAAGCAAAGTTTTAATTATAATACTGCAGAATCAGACCGTTTCGAGTTGTCAGATTACAGGAGCTTTATCAGGGAAACAGGCTATATGAACCCATATGTGAATAATTACTGTTCCTATGCACTGATGGCCCCTTTAGATAAATCAGGAATCGTTTTGTTCTTCAATGATGATAACCGGAATTTAGATTCGCAGGTTCCAACTAAGACTTTCAGCAATCCCAGAAAATCTTATATTAAAGCTGTGGCTGTTGATGAGTTTGGAAATATTTCCGAGAAATCGGTTCTTAAATGGAAGAAGAAGGCCTTATTTCCTGAGCCGATCAGGTATTATGATACACTTTCGGATACCATTGTGATCCCTGCATTCAGAAACAGAAATATAAACTATTACAGGATATCTGCAGATTTCATTCGCTGATAAACTCGGTCAGCAACTTCATTTTGTAAAACAAATTGGAGAATTGCAGTGCGATGTTCGTGCTTTCGATACGATTCAGCGAACCATGGTATTTTTTTTGATTCTGAAGGTCTTCAATTTTCTCATCGATGTTTTTAAAAAGCCAGGCACAGTCTTTTCCGATGTACCTTTTATTTCTTTCATCCTGAACGTGATTCTCTTTTACAGTTCCTGCCTTAATGGTCTGAAAAGCAAAGTGGTCCTGCCGGGCTTTCTTGATCATATCGTTTTTGATCAAATCAAGCAGCTTGTCATAGTGAACAAGCTCCGATTTCTGAGCTGTTTCAAAAGCTTTTATATTGATGTGCAATTCTCTCAGCAACAGGTCGCCGGTTGCACGGTTGTTTTTAATCAGATTTCCCAGGGTGGAAATCAGACCTGTGATGTCTTTAACGCCAGATAACCAATCTATTGCCATAAGGAGTTATTAAAAATAAAACAGCTGCGAATTTTGCAGCTGTTAAATTTAGTAAATAACTCAATATAATGATGCCGTAATGCTTATAGGATCAATATGGCCTTAGCGGAATCCTGCATAATTTATTCTGTCCACGCGACCTGCCTGGCTCCAATTGACAGCGGGATCTTTTTTACATTACTGCCATCGGCATTCATGATATAGATTTCATCATCACCATCGAAAATGATCATTGATCCGTCAGGAGAAAAGGAGGGATTTCCGCCGTAATTGACCAGTACCTCCTTGTTACCGTCCAGGTCAACCGTACAAACTCCTTCATCGCTCTGACAAACTATTGTGGTGCCATCGGGCGACCACCTGGGATGCATGTTGTTGTAACCATCAGTTGTCAATTGTTCCCATCCGGAGCCGTTGGTATTCATAACATAAATATCATGTCCGGTAGAATACAGATTGCCTCCTGCCTCATATATTTCAGCATGTACAAAGGCGATTTTACTTCCATCGGGTGACCAGGAAGGATTCCCTTCGTAAAACAGGTGGTCGGTTATTCCCACATCACCTCCGCTTCCATCAGCAGCAGCCACATAGATATCAGCATTCAGCATGGTGGTGCCATTGTCCTGGATTGTTGCGTCGCGGTATGTTTCAAATGCAATTAGGGTTCCGTCAGCCGACCAGGTGGGCCAGTCCTCCTCAATATTATGCCCCACTGCATCATGAGTTATTTGAATCTTATTGCTCCCGTCGCTGTTCATTACCTTAACTTCGCTGGGAGCGTTGTAACCCCAGGTATAAAAGGCAATCTTTGTTCCATCGGGCGACCATGCCGGATGCACATCTTCCACGTTGTTGTCAGTCAGTGCCAGTAATCCTGTACCATCGGCATTTACCGTGTAGATATCAGCATCACCGTCGTCGCGTGAAACGAAAACGAATTTGCCCTGGAGTTGGTCGATTTGCGGACCATCGTCATCTGATCCGCCATCCGATTTTGAACAACCTGCTGTTGCAAGTCCTAAAATAATTGTCAGCAACAGCATCCCGTAAAATTTGAATTCCAGCTTTTTCATAATCTTTCAGTTTGGTTTCACAATTTTCTCTTCATGCCAATTGGGTTCAAACGTCAGCATGCTTTGTCAGTGATGGGTGGGCTGGTATTCTATTATATTATACGGTTTTTCCCAGGCGGGGTTGAATAATATTTGCGCTTTTAATCTTTCATTACTGTATGTTGGTCAAATCAGAAACCTCACGGGAAGCAAGAACAACCTCTTTCTTATAAAATACTTTCCAGGTAATGGCCGTGAAAATAACAAGAAGTCCGATTGAAAGCAGGGAGCCTTCGAATCCGAATGGGCCTCCGTTAATCAGGTTGTCTTGTGTACGGATCTGTTCGATGAGCGAATAATCATCCTGTCCGCTTACATTAAAGCCAAAAATGGTGCCCTGGAAAAAGTTCCAGCTGAAATGCAGGCTTATCGGGAACCACAGGTTTTTGGTATAGATGTATGCCAATCCGAGGATGATGCCTGATAAGGTAATTACAAAGAAAGTAATCAGGCTGAAATGGGGGTTCAACAGGTGCATTGCCCCAAAGGCAAGTGATGAGATGAGCAGTGCAATGTACTTATTCATGGATAACATCAGGTTTTTCAGCACGTATCCCCTCATAAACAGTTCTTCATTAAACGAAACCAGGATAAAAAGCACCACGCTGAGTGCCAATTCTGTTGGCTGAAAGTTGATGTTGCTGAACTTGATTTCCCCCATCATAATCAATATTCCATAACCCAGGGTCATAATGATCAATCCGAATAACAAGCCCAGGGCGATATCTTTTCCCCTATTTTTCAAAGACAGTCCGATCTCTGCAAAGGGTTCCTTATCGATGAATTTTCTGAAAAACCAGATAACCAGCACAGTGCCGGCAAGTGTAAAGAATAGGATGATCACATCCTGCCACAGGCTAAAATTGAAATTCCTGTCGGTAAAGTCTGATCCGGCAACGACCATGCCAACCATCTGAAAAAGTCCCATGATCATTACGTAGGGCAGTATGATCAGCAATACCCTGTGCCAGCCTTTGAATTGAGATTTCATTTGTGAAATAGTGTTTAGGTTGATATTTGTTTTATTAAGCTACGAGCTGTGAGCTGTGAGAAGTGAGCTACGAGCTGTGAGCTGTGAGCTGTGAGAAGTGAGCTACGAGCTGTGAGCTGTGAGCTGTGAG
>JAFGOR010000266.1 GCA_016926375.1 Bacteroidales bacterium | reverse complement strand
TGATTAGTGGTTTTAATTTCTATGCAATCAAAGACTTGTTTAATAGCTTCAGGCGTTTTTGCTTCGCTCAGCAGCGATTCTATTTCAACTGTTTCTTCGTAATAACATACATATGCCTTGATCAACAAAATGCTAAACGCTTCATTTACCTGGTTAAGATCCATCTTTTGCTTTCTGACAGCATCTTTGTAATACTGCTTCATTTTATTGATGGCGCTATAAATGACCGGTTTAATTATAGTTGGCCTGTTGTCGTTGCTTGCAGAAAACAACACATAGGTATGATCGATCAGGCAGATCTGCTGGGCTATTTCTTTTCCAAACAACTGCATATCCGTCCTGGCATAATCGGAAATATCTTTCCAGGGAGTGTTTTCGGTAAGAATAAATACAAACTTACCCTTGGGATTCTCGTTCAGGTTAATACAGGAGTTTTCACCTGCGTTAACCGGATTCATGAAGGCCACCAAGGTCATGACGAATAAACCCAAAACGGCTAATGGCTTGCTTGCTTTTTTCATTTTATCAGGTTATTTTATCCGATGCAAAGAAAAAGCACAAGCCTTACATTAATGTTGCGTGGCAATAAATTAAAGGTTAATCTATTGTAACAACATTCCTATTTTGGGTTAAGTAATTGCCAAAGAAAAGCTAATCCAAGAACCAGGAGATTACAGATAAGCAGCTGAAGTAACGATGAGAACTGCAAAAATCACTAAGAGTTGGAGGGTTAAGAAGTCTATACGGCCTGTCAGTAAAAGTATCCCCTTCAAGCGGTTGAAAACCCTTGAAGAGGGATGGATACTGGACCTGCCTGCCGGCAGGCAGGTGTGTGTACGGTGGGAATAGGGATTTGGGATTTGACGGCTCCTGCTACTGCTACTGCTACTGCCACTGCCGCTGCCGCTGCCGCGGCAACTGCCACTTCCCCTTCCTTGGCTCTTGGACCTCTATTGATAATTGTTAATTGCTAATTGCACATTGTATCAAAACGGCAGATCATTCGGCTCCGGAGCACTTTCTCCGGGAGAAAGGGGTTCATACATTTCTGTGGGGTCGGGTGCCGGTTGTTGCTGTGCCTGTGCTGTTTGTGTTTCTATTTTCCATACCTTCAGATCGGTATACCACCTGCCGTTAAACTCCCGGGATTCAGCATTGAAAGATACATTCACCAGGGAACCGTCGTTGAGCGACTTAACCTGGGAAGCCTTATCGTTCCATGCCGAAAAACAAACCTTACGGGGATATTGTTCCCGCGTTTCAATAACAAAATCCTGTTTTGTCCAGGGACCGTTTTTCCCGTTACCTGTTTGTTCGGGAAGTATTTGTATGATTTTTCCGGCTATTTCCAGTGCCATAATATTTGATTAATACAAGTTAAAGAACAACATGACTTGCATGCATTAAAATTGCATGCCTGTCAAAAATACAAATTATCTTGATATTTCTTGCAGGTTATGGTATCCGGCACAACAAAACGCTGTTTTCAACAAAAGCTTTCTGCATCTCCCGTAAAAGTTATCATTCAAAACATTATTTTAGTATTTTTGCAATTCTGATAACCTAAAAAGAGGTCCGGACTGTAGCAAACTTTTATATCAGGTATGATAAATACGTTTTTAGGAATACATGTCAACAATCGCCAGGAGACAGCCATGTTGTCCCTCATCTCTCTTCAGGCTTTCTTTATTGGGGCATTTATTGCATTGTTCGGTATTGGTTCGCATGTCCTCTTTCTTCAGACATGGGAACCCGTAAAAATTCCTCAGGCATTTGTAATATCCGGCATATTTGGAATTATCCTTTTTTCGGTTTATTCATTCTTTAACAACCGGGTTAATTTCCGGCATTTTTCATTCTGGGTCTTTTTTCTCCTGCTGCTTTCCAATGCTACACTTTTTTATTTTCACGATACGTTCACTGATTTAAACCTGTTTGGAATTCCCTTATTTCTGCCCTTTACGCTCAACCTGCCATTCACATTCATGGTACTTATTTTATTCCGCCATTCCACTGCAGCTGTTTTTTCCCCCGAGCAACACAAAAGATTCTATCAGTTTTTTCAGACTGCACTCATTGCAGGTATTGTGATTTTTAGTTATGGTCTCATCGGGGCACTTTACATTCACTGGGACATTCTGATTATTACTGCGGTAAGTGCAGCATTAATTGGTTTTGCTGCGCTTTTGCAGCTCATTATCAATTACCACCATCACCACGCAGGAGCCTTTCCGCAACCACCGAAACGACTATCACCGCTGCGGTCCAGGTTTTATGAAATGTTTTATACCCGGTACACCCTGCTGTTATTAGCATTTGTGCTCATATCTTCCGTACTTGGTTTTGTTGTTCATTATTATTTTGTGAGCGAAACCCGGTTCAATTATCCCAACACCATCGGGCTGGCTAAATTTTTCGGTTTCTTTACCGGCACCATGTTCCTGTTCATTTATGGCACTGAGCGCTTCCTGCTGAGAAAGATCCTGTACTCTTATGATTCGCCTTTCAGCCTGGTACTCCTTCCTTCCGTGCTGATCCTGGCTTCCATTGCCACTCTTGTTGTTGATTTGCTTGTGGGACAATCCAATGCAATTGCACGTTTTTCGTTTGGATTCCTGATGGTTGCCATGCTGAAAATCGGCTATGAAACTGCTTTCGAGGCCATTGAGCTCCCATCCCTTCGTGTGTTGTTCCGAACGCTTGACCTCAGGTTTATATATTCAATTAAGCCCAGGCTTGAAGGTTCATTCAGAATGCTCGGTCTGCTGATTGCAGGCTTCTTATTGTCGGGTCTGATTTTTCTGAACCTGAACAGGGGGCCCTTCATCATTTTACTTGTCATTTTGCTTTCGTTAATCTGGTTGCCCGTCGCGGTTCTTCTCGTAAAGGCATACCAGAAGGCACTTCGTGAAACCATCCGAAGGTTGAAGACCAGTAAAAGAGCCCTAAGTATGGATCTTTTGAATACGGATGAAAAGTCGCATACCTTGATTAACAGTAAAAACCATGTTAAATCAATAAACACCCTTTCAATCATTGAACGGATTGAACCCCTGAGCCATGAACGACATCTCATTTCATTACTGGGAACCGATTCCGGTAACCTGCAAAAATACCTCCTTGAAAGAATAAATGAAAATGCCCTGTTAAGTGCGCTACCCAGGTTAAAGGAAATTAGAAAAATTGGTTCTAATTCCCAGCACCATGGCAATCTGGACAAACTGATCAATCGCTTCGAAATTAAAATTAATGCCGGTAATTCAAGCAATGGCATTGAAAATCTGGTCAATTCACCCACTGTTACCGACCGGATACTTGCTGCAGAAATTATTGGCAATTCCGATAACCAGGACTGGGGCATTTTTCTGCTTCATCTTGTAAGAGATATAGAACCGGATGTCAAGCTTGCCTCCATAAAAGCGATGGCCCGCTTAGGCAATCCCAATCACAGTTACGTATTAATTGGTTACCTGGCCACACCTGTTTTCTATCCGTACGCTTTTGAAGCCCTTGTTAAGATTGGCGAGCCTTGCATACAATTCATGGAGGAAATTTTTCTGCAACCCGAGGCTGACAATACATTGCTGTCAAGAGTCGTACGTATCTATGGCAAAATCGCAAGCCCTGCTTCCATTGACTACCTGCTATCGAAGGTCGAAAATCAGAACCGCATCATATCCAGACAGGCTTTACTTGCGCTGCGTGAAGCAAAATTTCAAGCAACTCCCGGCAATATCAACCGTATTTTAAATGACATTGTTCGTTTAATCAGTGTGATGTCGTGGAACTTTGCCGTTTTCGGGAGCATCCGTAAATACAGTCAGTTTACCTTGCTCACCGATGCTTTAAGTAAAGAAATAAGGGATAACTACGACACGCTCTACCACCTTCTGGCACTTGCCTATAATCCCACATCCATTAGCAATATAAAGAATATGCTCCTGGAAGGGAGCGACACTGACATCAGCTTTGGCATTGAGCTCCTTGATCAGATTGTAAATGAAGAAATCAAGCAGGTTTTCTTTCCCGTAGTGGAAAATATTTCCATAACCGAACGCTATAAGCAGCTTCAATATTTCTTCCCTGCAGTTAAGGAAACACCCGAAAACATCATTCTCAACATCATTACCAGAGACTTCAACCAGCTTTCGTTATACGTAAAAGCCTGCGCTATTTCAAGCTATATGAAACTCAAAAAAAATACCGTGAGTACCGAAATTATTGCCGGTATTTTCCATCCAAACCAGATGATCAGTGAAACAGCGGCATTTGTAACCGAACAAACCGAGCCGGCCAAACTTGACTCGGTTTATGCCCGCCTGGGTCAGCAACAGGTTAATCTTCTTAAATCAGCTCTGAATCAACGGGTTGATGGAATTCCCTACCTCCTGCTCGACCGAATCAGATTTATAAATAAATGTAACCCGTTTGAACATATAACCGAAGATGTCCTCCAGGAAATTGCCCGAACATTCGATGTTCACCATATGAATGCCGGTGAGGAGTTCCTGGTTAAACGTGAAGATGTACATTTTGCGTTCATGATCATTATTGAAGGCACGGCACATATAAATAATTCTTCGGGTAAAGTTTATACCTTTGAGAAAAATGATATAATTTACAGCGATATTTATGTTGAAGACAACATCTATTCTTTGAAAGCAGCTACTGAACTTAAGTTCTACAGTCTGGAACAGGAAGTTCTTAATTCCCTGATGTTTGATTATATCGAATTCAGGGATGCCATTCTGAGAATAGTTGAGGAAGCTTAAACAATTTGAAATGGGTTTTGAGAACGACATATTCATTGGATACGCCCCTTCTTCGGGGAATGACAATCTGATTACCACCGGATGGGCCCAGAAGTTTAGCAAGTACCTTACGCTGCTGATGAACAGGCTGTCTGATAAGAGTCCCCGGTTTCTGATGCACGACGATCTCCGCGTAAGGCAATCCGTACTGGGTGAAACTGCCGGAAATCTGTTTGCCAGCACGGCCGTGTTTGTTGTGATTTTATCCCCGGAATACGCCAAATCGAAGTCTTATGTAAAAGAGCTGGAAGATCTTCACAACTGGCTGAACAGCGATAAAAGCGAGATCGGCAAAAAACACCGCATTTTTAAAGTCTTCACCCAGCCCATGTTGAATGAAGAACAACCGGAATGTCTGAAAAATGAGTTGAGCTATAACTTTTATGAGATAAATCGTTTCAACAAGAAGCCTGTTACATTCGATCTCGACGGAGTCAATGGCCCCGATGAAAAATTCTGGTCCAAACTGGTTGACCTTGCCTACGACATAACAGATGTTCTTGCTGATCTTTCAGAAGACCCGCAAGAAAAAAAACCATTGAAAGACTGCCCTGCTGTTTTCCTGGCCGAAACCACATTCGACCTTACCGAAAGCAGGGATATGCTGAAACGCGAGCTGCAGTATCTTGGATACCGGGTATTGCCTGTTCTGCCCGTTCCGGAAGAAGCTGACAAGGCCAAACAGGCCATTGAGCAGTGTCTCAAACAATCTGTTATGACCATTCATCTTGTCGGATCCTGGTATGGTGAATTCATTAAAAATTCCAAATTTTCACTCATTGATTTCCAGATTAAAACGGTCAAGGATTTCCTGGATAGTAAAGAGAACAAACAAAAACCCAATCAGATCATTTGGATCCCCAATGATATTAAGCCTACCGATCAGCGTCAGGCACTCTATCTGAAGAGGTTAAAAAGAGATGAGGCACAATATCTTACTGAAATAATTGAAACTCCCTTTGAAGTTTTCAAGACCATTCTCAATACCAGGCTGAATGAGCTGACCAATCCACAGGGAAAACCGGCAGCAGAAAAGAACAAGCTTTACATCATTTTTGAAAAAGCCTCAGCCGGTAAAATGGCCGAATATATTGACGTAATGCGTTCCAAAGGGTTCTCCATTTTAGAGCAGAATGGAACCGGGGAAGAATTCTTCCCGCTTTCCAGGCATATTGAAAACCTGCTTGCTGCTGATGCCGTATTGATATACAAGGGCGACAGCACCATGGACTGGCTGAACAGCAAGATACGTGATCTGGTAAAATCACCGGGCTTTGGGAAAAGCAAGCCATTCAGGGCTGTGGAGATCATTTCAAACAGGAAAACAGCAGATAAATCATTGCTTTTCCTTAAAAATGTGCCCGTTAACTGGGATGACGAAATAAACCACGATGTGATTAATCACTTTTTAGATCATTTGGGAAAGAAATGACAGAGAATCCGATACGAAATATAAGAACCAGCACGCTGACACTGGCAAATCCTTTCCCCGGACTCAGGCCTTTCAGTGTTGAAGAAAGCCATCTGTTTTTTGGACGTGAAGGTCAGTGTGAGATTGTGCTGGAATACCTTGCCAAAAACCGTTTTGCAGCTGTTACCGGTGCGTCCGGAAGTGGTAAATCATCCCTGATTTATTGCGGATTGATACCGGCTTTATATGGTGGTTTCATTACCAATGCCGGTTCAAAATGGAGAATCATTACCACAAGACCCGGAAACAGTCCGGTTGAAAATCTTGCCCAGGCCATTGCAGCCAGTGAAAAAAGTGATAAAACAGATGAAGAAATTTCAACTGACAAGCAGATTCTTTACACCATATTAAGGCGAAGTTCATTTGGTCTTGTTAATGCTGCAAGGCAAATCAAACTTTCAAAGGATGAGAACATTCTGTTGATTCTCGACCAGTTTGAGGAATTGTTTCGGTATAAGGAAAGCCGGAAAGACATTACTGTTGTTAATGAAACCGAAGCCTACATTAAAATGCTGGTAAATGCCATCAAGCAAAAAGATCAGCCCATTTATGTAGTGCTTACCATGCGTTCCGATTTTATCGGAGAGTGTTCGCAGTTCCAGGAATTAACCAAGCTGATCAACAAAAGTAACTTTCTGATTCCCCAGATGACACGTGATGATTTCCGCGAAGCCATTAACGGCCCGTTAGCTGTTGGGGGAGCTGAGATTGATCCGCAGTTGTTGCAGCATTTGCTGAATGCCATTGAAGATAAAAGCGACCAACTCCCGGTTCTGCAGCATGTGATGATGCGAACCTGGGAATTCTGGACCCGGAATAATGAACCTGCGGCTCCCTTGCGCATACGCGATTACGAAGTTGCCGGAAGAATTGACAACGCCCTGTCGATGCATGCCAATGAAGCATTTGAAGAGCTTACAGATGAAGGTAAGGTGATTTGTAAGGCCATGTTTCGCTGCCTAACTGAAAAGGGAGCTGACAACAAGGGAACACGCCACCCTGCCACCATTAAATACATTGCGGAAATAGCCCAGGTTCCCGATGAAAAGGTTATCGATGTTGTGAACAAGTTCAGGGCAAAGGGCAGATCCTTCGTCACCCCGGGAGAAGAGGTGTTTATAGACAGCGATACGGTAATCGACATCTCCCATGAAAGCCTGATGCGCATCTGGGACAAACTCAGGTCGTGGGTAGATGAGGAATTCTCATCCGTACAGATGTACCTGAGGCTGGCTGAAGCGTCTTCATTATATCAGATCGGGAAAACGGGGCTGTGGAGGCCACCTGATTTGCAGCTGGCACTGAACTGGAAAAAAACACAACAACCTACCCTGGCTTGGGCCAAAAAATACAACCCTGCCTTTGAAAAGGTAATGGTTTTTCTTGATGCCAGCGAGAAGAAATACCAGCAGGAAGAACAAAACAAAGTGCGGTTGCAGCGTATGGAACTGAACCGTACCCGGAAGTTTGCCTCCAGCATGCTTATTGCCGCTGTAGCCTTTCTCACTATCTCGGTTTGGGGTTTCCAGCAACGGGGTGAAGCAATTAAAAAAGCGAGGGAAGCTGAAGACGCATCGGAAGAAGCAATCTACAGGAAAAAGGAAGCCGACAGCCTCCGGATTTTGGCCGAAGGAAGAGCCAGTATGGCTGAGGTTGAGCAAATGCTTGCTGAAATAATTGCGGACTCGGCTGAACGTGCAGGCAAACTTGCATTTTTCCAGTCGAAGGTTGCCGAACAGGAAAAAATAATTGCATTCCAGCAAGCCGAAGAAGCAGCCAAAAGAAGTGCAACATACCAGAAGCAAAAAGAAGAAGCAGAAAAAGTTGCAGATAAGGCAATTGAAAAACAGAGTGTCACTGAAATGGAAAAAACCCAGGAGCTTACCAAAAAAATGCTCTCCATTGCACAAACCATGGCAGTTAAAGTCACCCAGGTTGACGACAACAACCTGAAAGGTTTGCTGGCTTATCAGGCTTTTCAGTTTAATAAGGATTACGGTGGCCAGAACGATCACCCTGATATTTACATGGCCTTGTTTGATGCCATGGCAGGTTTTAAAGGCCCGGCTTTTAACAGCCTGTCAGGCCATGAAAGATCTGTGCAGTCTTTAGCTTTTGTACCCGGTACAAATACTTTATACAGTTCCGGGTTTGACGGCAAGATCCTGCGTTTCGATTTGAACAGCAATACCAAAACAGGAAGACCACTTATCCGCAATTCATTCTTTAACCGGAGCCTCTCTATCAGTCCAAACGGACGTTGGCTGGCATGTGGCACCCAAACCTCAGGTATTCAGCTTTTTAACCTGAATACCGCCAATACTGTTCCCGAACTGCTTGAAGGACATAAAGGCTGGGTTGGCGCACTTGACTATACCCCCGACAGCAAATACCTGTATTCGGCAAGTACCGACAAAACCATCATGGTTTGGAATCTTATCGAAAATACCAATAGTGTATTCATTACCCTGGCAACCACTTATGTCAGGTGCCTTGCCGTTTCTCCATCAGGAAGATTTCTCTTTGGCGGAACCGATGACGGCCGGCTGATACGCTGGAACCTGGATACCAAGGAACAGACCGTAGTGTTCCAATCCGACGGCAATTCCATCCATGCCGTTTCCATCAGTTCCAATGGCGGACGTATTGCTTTTGCCGACAAAAATGGGTTCCTGAGAATCCTGAATGCAACCACCAACCGTGTGACCACCAGCTTTGCAGCTCATTCAGTGCGTATTCAGGATGTTAAGTTCAGTAACGATGACCGCCAGCTGGCTACCTGCAGCACTGATAAAACAGTTAAAATATGGGATGTAAACAATATGAATAACCGGCCGGTTGTAATAAACAGGCATGATTCATGGGTATTGTCAATAGCCTTTAGTCCCGATGGTAAATACCTGATTTCGTCCACCCAGAATGGGAACATCCATTACTGGCCAACGCATGCTGCTTTTATGGCTGAACAAATGTGCACCAATATTTCACGAAACCTCACCCAACGTGAATGGGATACGTATGTCGGTTATGATGTCAATCTCCAGAAAACCTGCCCTAATAAATAGTAAACCTATATGTTATTCAAAAACATGACCAAATCCCGAGTTTTTTTGCTGACCATACTGGTGCTTTGCTTTCAATTATTTATTAATGTTGGCGAAAGTTTTGCTCAGGAAGATTGCGCAACAAAAATACAGGAAGCACGGAAACTGTATGATCAGGGAATGATCGATGAGATTCCTAAAATGCTTGCCCCATGCATGGAAGAAGGTTTCACAAGGGTGCAGAAAGTTGAAGCCTATAAGCTGATTATCCTTTCTTATCTTTTTGATGACAACCAGTTTGAAGCAGAGAAGACCATGCTCGAATTTCTGAAAAAGTATCCCGAGTATGAGGTTTCGCCCAATGACCCCATCGAATTTGTTTATCTTTTCGAATCCTATCGGACTACTTCCGTCTTCTCTTTCGGAATTACGGCAGGATTCAACCTTACTGACCCCCGAATCATCGAGCCTGTTTCTACTTTCGACCTGAGCCAGGCAGAACTTAAGAACACCATGAAACCCGGATTTCAGGTTGGTTTAGGTATAGGGCGCTACATCCGCAAAAACATGGTTTTTAACATTGAATTCAACTTCACTTCCAATCAGTATAAATTCACCGACGAAATCCGTCAGCCCCTGATCGATGGATTAAGTTCGGTTTCCTATACCGAGAAACTGTTCAAGGTTGAAATGCCGGTTTATGTTGCCTATGAATTCAATATTCAGAAGGTAAACTGTTACGTAAGCCTGGGTGCCTCCGCAGCCAAAATTACAGGAACTACCGGACAATCCTCACGGAAGTTCCATGAAAATATGCAATCGTTATCGGGAGAATCAACAGACGTTAGTGCTTATAGAACCAGCATGCTATACAGCGGATTAGCCGGCGCCGGAATCAGGTACAAGGTGCCCAGGGGGGTTATTGCCGTGGGGTTAAGAGCTGGTTTTGGAATCAACAACATTGTAGCATCATACAATAAAGAATTTGTTGATAAATTCTATTATAGTGATGACGATTTCTCTCTGAATACCTATTCACTCACAGCCGGTTACTATTTTTCGTTTTACAAGCCCAAAAAACAGCGTTAATCATGAAAGGGAAATTTTTCATACCCACGATACTGCTCCTGATTGTTTTTGCCTGTGATGAGAAGGAAATATCTGACATTCAGGCGGAACAATTTGTCAAATTTTATAAAAATTACTCGGAATTCTCAGCTGCCGACGTTACCGAAACGTCAACCGGGTATGCTTTTGTCGGCACCTCAAAGCTGGATGACGAAACAACAAGGATTTGCCTTATCCGTACTGATGAATATGGAAATTCCATCGATTCTGCAAAGTACTTTTACAGGGTAGTCGCCGATCAGATATATAACGACCGGGCCTTCTGTCTGAAAACCACATCTGATGGCGGCTTTGCAATTTTGGGATCATCCCGGAACCCGGTTACCGACAAGCAGGATGTCATCGTAATCCGCACCGACCAGAAAGGAAACAGAATCTGGTCGCATGTTTTTTCATCAACAGGCATTCTTGAAGCCCGGCATTTCGAAATAGACGACGGTGGTTCATTCATCATTACCGGCTACGCACAGGAATCCGACAATATTAAGAGAATCTGGCTTGCAGCCCTCGATAACAGCGGCAATGAGCCTTGGGAGCCGAAACTTCTCTCGAAATTGGCACCCCGTGATGCCGTAGGCCAGTACGTTCAGATTTTATCCGATGGCTTTGTCATTACCGGTACGTCAAAAAACAATCCTTCCTATCCGGGCATTCCTAATGTTTTTGTTCTGAAAACCACCGATCAGGGTGCTGTGAATGATCAATATTACCTGTCATCAAACACCGATGAAGAAGGCAACTGCATCCGGGTTCTGGATGACGACCATTTCCTGGTTCTATCTACGGTTAAAACTGCCACAGGAACCGACATAGCGCTTAACGCAGTTTCATTTACCTCCTTCCCCCACAGCGTGGATTGGAGAAAAACTTACATCAACAATGGGAAAAATGTGGGGTGCAGCGTTTTTAAAGCAGGTAATTCTATTTATGTTTTAGGCACTACCGCAACTACAGCTTCAAATTCTGCTATTTGTCTTATTGCTGCCGACGCTTCAGGAAATCAGAAATCCCACTCGGACTTCGGTATAGCCAGTGAACTTACCGCAATGTCATTCAGGCCTGTTTCAAACGGTGGCTTTATCATTCTCGGAACCAACCACCATTCAGATCGAAATACCGCCGTAGCCTTAATCAAAGTAGGCCCTGAAGCTTCTTTCTGAAATAGTGTTGTGTTTACCCCGATGCGATTGCCCCATTCATTTGAGGCATTAAAATCCTTTTTTGCGCACTTCATCAAATAGTTGCTTCGATTTACCTTGTATTTTTGTATTTTTGTCGTTACCATGCCAAGCAGGCCTTTATTAACCTCCTTGCCTGGAGAATCAGATAAAAGTAATCACGCAACCGAACCTGAATAACCTTGTTGCCATACCGAATTAAACTACTTGTTATGAGAACTTTCCCAAGAATAAATAAACTAGCTGTATTGCTGACTGCATTTGGTTTATTTCTCCTCCCCGTATATATGAACGGACAATTTGCTCCTGAAATATCCGATATTCCTGATCAGACTGTTGAAGAAGGTACCGCCTTTGCAGAGATCATGCTGAATGATCTTGTTTCTGACGAAGATACCCCCGATGACATGCTTAACTGGGAGGTATCCGATGAGTTCACTGAAATTAAAGTGCATCTGACCGAAAGCACTGCCGTTGTAATCGTGCCCGATGAAAACTGGTACGGGTCCGAATTAATCACCTTTACTGTTAGCGATGGCACCTTTTCGGATTCCGATGAAGCAACCTTTATGGTTACCCCCGTTAACGATTTACCGGTACTGGCTGACATCCCCAATTTCACCATTGAAAAAGGAGAAACCTTTGCCCCGGTGCCGCTGGATGATTATGTGACTGACGTTGACAATAGCAAAAGTGAGCTTACCTGGGAATACGATGGCAATGAAGAATTGTCAGTTGATATAGACGAGGTGCACTATGCATACGTGGAGGTGCCGGAGAACTGGATCGGCAATGAAGCCATTACCTTTTCGGTGTCAGACGGACAAGCAGAAGTCGGTGACCTCTCGGTCTTTACCGTTAAAGAACCTGAACCCGTTGCAATAGACGACCATTATGTGGTGGACGAGGGCGCTACGCTTAGCACTCCCGCGTCAGGAGTGCTCTCAAACGATTTCAATGCAGATGACGAATCTACGACTGCCATAGCTGTCACAGGCCCCGTTAACGGCTCAACCTTCAACCTGAACGGAGATGGATCGTTTGTTTATACGCACAACGGAAGCGAAACCACCTCAGACGGTTTTACCTACCTTATTGATGACGGTGCTGTTGAAAGCAATGTAGCCAACGTAACCATTGAGGTGAATCCGGTTAATGATGCCCCGGTAATTACAGGATTAACCGGACAAACCATCAACGAAGGAGAGGCTTTTGCCGATTTACCGCTTAACAACTTTGTATCCGATGCCGAAACCAGCAATGACCTGTTGGCATGGAGTGTCACAGGCCAAGATAATCTGGATGTACGCATTGACGAGGCTTCACATATTGCCAGCATTAGTGCGACATCGTCTGATTGGAATGGTACCGAAACCATTACCTTTACCGTTTCCGACCCGGAATTATCCACTGCCTCCGAAGCAGCCACCTTTGTAATCAATGCTATATATGAAGCGCCTGTTGCTGTTAACGATGCGTATGACATTGCTGAAGGCACAACACTTGCCGTTTCAGCTCCGGGCGTACTTTCCAATGACACCGGTGGCGATGGTAACAGCCTGCTGGCTGTGTTGGAAAACAGTCCCGCACATAGCACCTCATTCAGCCTCGAACCCAGCGGCGCATTCACTTATACGCACGATGGAAGCGAAACCACCTCAGACGCTTTTACCTATCTTATCGATGACGGGGTTGCAGAAAGCAATGTAGCCAACGTAACCATTGAGGTGCATCCGGTTAATGATGCCCCGGTAATTACCGGATTAACCGGACAGGTTATTCAGGAAGGAGATGATTTCGCTGATATCGACCTGAACCAGTTGGTTGATGACGCTGAAGATGCGGATTACCTGCTTGCCTGGACAGCCACAGGACAAAACAGGCTGGATGTTAACATCAACGAAGACTCACATATTGCCACTATCACGCCACCTAGCAAACACTGGAACGGTTCGGAAATCATCACTTTTACAGTCACCGATACGGAAGATCTTTCCGATTCCGAAAGCGCCACTTTCGAGGTCACTGCACTCGCCGAAACACCTGTTGCCAATGATGACAGCTATACCGTTGCCGAAGGAGGCACACTCACTGTGTCTGCACCGGGGATACTGACCAACGATACCGACGGAGACGGTGACCCACTCTTAGCCATGTTGGAAACCAATCCATCCTTCCATTCCTCATTCACGCTAAACACTAACGGCTCGTTCACATACGTAAACAATGGCGAAGAAAACACAAGCGATTCCTTCACATACAAGGCCTCTGACGGCACTGCGCAAAGTGACCCTGCTACTGTTGCCATTACCATTACTTCTATTAACGATGCCCCCGTTCTCAGCGAATTCTCAGCTTCCGAGTATACTTTTAACGAAGATGGTCCCGCCATTCAGATTCTATCCGGCCTCGTAGTCAATGACCCGGATAACCTCACACTCCAATATGCCACGGTTGGAATTACAGGCGGACTTCAAAGCTCTGCAGATGTGCTTTCCGTTACACTTGGTTCCGGTATTACCGGCTCGTATAATTCTTCAACCGGCATACTTACCCTGAACGGACCGGCTACACCGGCTGCGTTCCAGACCGTGATGCAAACCATTACATTTGGCAATTCGAGCCAGGACCCCACTACCACCGACCGCACCATTGAAACCAGGGTATATGACGGAACTGAATTCAGCAATACGCTCAGTAAAACCGTTCACGTTAGTGCACAGAACGATCCGCCTGTGGTAGCCGATATTCCAAACCAAACCGTAGCAGAAGGATCCACATTCACCACCATCAACCTGGACAGCTATGTTACAGATCCCGACCATACAATAAGTGAGTTGGACCTGGATTCTTACGGTAACTCGTCGCTGACCGTTTCCATTTCAGGCAGCGTAGCTACCATAACCATTCCCAATGCCGACTGGAACGGGTCGGAAACCATTACATTCGAAGCTACCGATCCGATTGGCGGATATGACAGCGACCCGGCTATATTTACAGTTACCGCTGTAAATGATGTCCCCGTGCTCAGCAACATGGAATCATCCAATCTGGAATATGCCGAAGGCGCTGGTGCGGTTCAGATTACCAATACCATTACAACCTCCGATGTCGACAACCCCAACCTGGCATCAGCCCGCGTTTGGATTTCTGCTGGTTACACGGATGGGCAGGACGTATTGTCGTGTTCAAACACCAATGGATTAACAGGAGCCTGGAATCCCGGATCGGGTGAATACACGCTGACCGGCAGTGGCACACTTGCCAACTACCAGAATGCACTTCGTAACATCAGGTACAACAATACCAGCTCCAATCCCAGTGCTGTAACGCGAACCATTTCATTCAGGGTGAATGATGGAGAACTCAACAGCGAACTTGTAAGCAGAAACATCATCGTGACCGGGGAAAACAACCCTCCGACACTCGCTGAGACTTCTTCTTCCACAATAAATTATACCGAAAACGCAACGCCTGTTACACTCACCAGTACCATCACGGTTACCGATTCAGATAATCTCACATTAAACGGGGCTACTATTTCCATAACCACAGGATTCCTGTCGGGAGAAGATTTCTTATCGTTCACTGAAGCCAATGGCATTTCGGGTAGTTATACCCCGGCTACCGGTGTTCTTGCACTCACCGGATCAGCCAGTTTGGCCAATTACCAGGCAGCGCTGCGCACTGTCAGGTATAACAACACCAGCGACAATCCTACCATTGCCAACAGATCGGTTACTTTCACAGTTACCGATGGTACCAACACGAGCAACAGCATAGTAAAAACAGTGTCCCTGACTGCAGTAAACGATGCCCCGGTGCTTGCCGACGACGCCACCGCCCCGGTGAATTACACTGAAAACAGCCCTTCGGTTCAGCTGACCAATACCATTACCGTAGCCGATCCCGACAATACATCGCTCACCGGCGCTACCATCTCTATTACATCAGGATTCCAGACAACCGAAGACGTATTGTCCTTTACCAGTGCAAACGGCATTACCGGTGTTTATAATTCCACGTCCGGTATACTCACGCTTTCTGGTACCACAACACTGGCCAACTACCGCACAGCACTGCGCAGTGTCAGGTATGTGAATACCAGTGAAGGTCCCACCACAACCAGCAGGGTTATCTCATTCCGGGTTACTGACGGAGAAACCGTAAATCAGCTGAGCAACATCATTACCAAAACAGTTACCATAACTGCAATTAATGATGCCCCGGTGGCTACCGACGTGATCATCACAGCCGCCAACGATCGTATTGGCACTTTGAACACCGGGTCGTTCACTTTTACAGATCCCGATGGAGATGATCCCGGAATTCATATATACAAATGGTACCGTTCCGATTATCCCAATGGTTCTCCGGCAACCGTAATCGCCGGTGCCACAACTGCCACCTACCGGGCAGTAAAGGCCGACGGCGGAAAATACATCGGTTTTGAAGTAACCCCTGTTGATGAAAATACTCTGGCAGGACTTCCGTCCAGAAGTGATTTCAGGTACATCAATGCCAATCCGGTTGCATCCAATGCTACCATATATGCCCCGCTTACCCAGCCCGGAGCAATTATCCGGGGCAGGTTCACTTATTCCGATAAAGAAAATAATCTGCGAGGCAACTCCATCTTCTACTGGTACCGTTCCAACACATCAGCTCCAACCCCTGCTGCTCCCGGAACATTGCTCACACCGGGTGGCACAACCGACTCAACATACCGGCTGGTGGCTGCCGATGCCAACAAATGGATCTGGTACAGGGTATATCCGGTGGCACAATCAGGTTCCACACCGGGCGACTCGGTATGGAGCAACATCATTGGTCCGATTGGTTCTTACAGTGCCAACATTACCGGAAGCGACACGGCATGCCACGGAGCCATTATGCCCATTACGCTGACCATCAATGCCGGGCAATCACCTTATACTGCAATTCTTCGGAGAACCAACAGCAGCGCCAACAAAGACACGACCATTTCAGGCATTGTTGCTTCGCCGCGTATTATTAATGTGAAAATTCCGGGCACTTACACCCTGCTGAGTCTGGCTGATGCAGGCAGCGATCTGGCTGATGTTTCGGCATCCCAGCCGGTAGTGTTGGTGATCAATCCCAAGGCCAGGGCATTGCTGGGGGGAAGATATGAGATTTGCGATGACGGAGTGAGTAAAGCATCCCTGTCTATGAACTTTGTTGCCGGTGTTTCACCCTGGAGCGTTAAACTTCGCAGGGGAAATTCTGCTTCATATGATACCACCTTTACAAATATCACAGATGATCCGTTTCCATTTAATGCCCGCGTTATAGGAACTACAGCCACCCGGTACCGGATTATTGAAATCAGGGATGCAAATAACTGCCCCGGCGATACCACCTCCGGATCAGCCTGGGTTTCCTATAAGCCTTCGCCATCGGCAACCATTTCAGGCCTCGACAGCATCTGTCCCGGTGAACCCGCAACGCTCACCATTGCGCTATCACCGACAAGCACTCCCAACTGGAGCTTTACTTACCTGAAAGACGGGGCCACACCAACTACCATCGGAAATTTGTCCAGTTACACCTACGACCTCGAAGTGACCAGTCCGGGTATCTATACGCTTGCTGCTGTTACTGACCAATCATGTACCGGTAAGGTTTCAGGAACAGGAACCATCAGGTCGCATGAAATCCCCACAGCTACCATTTCGGGCACACAAACCATTTGCCAGCACACTTCGGGCAACCTGAGTGTTGCGCTAACCGGCCATGCTCCGTGGAGTTACAAGTTCCGGCTGGTAGGTGTTGACACGACACAGAGAATCGGAATTACTTCGAGCCCGAATACCATATCGGTTAATAAAGCCGGCACCTACAATCTGCTCGAGGTATATGATAAGAACTGCAAGGGTACCGTCGCCGGTAACGCCATCATAACTATAACCGCTGCGCCTGATGTTGAACTTACCGGATTGGCTCCGGCCTATGACAAACTGGACTCCAGATTGATTCCTTTAACCGGTACGCCAACTGGCACCCCTGGAAACAGCCAGTTTTCAGGACCCGGATTAATCCTCAATGACGGAAAATATTCCTTCTTTCCTCCATTGGCCCCCGTTGGCACCAACAACATTGTTTATGCCTACCGGGCAAACTCATCCTCATGCTGGGGCTATGATACTTCAGTAGTAAGAATTCTTGAAGCCAATTCCATCATTGAATTCGAGGATGACCGCACAAAGTATTGCACCAACGATCAGCCTTTTACCATTACAGGAACCAATATTTTAGGAGAACCGGGTGAATTTTCTATTAGCGGAGGAGTTGGACTAATCGACCATGGTGACAACACAGCAACCATCAACCCTGCTTTGCTGAACCCGAATAATTACACAATAACTTATACCTATTATGATGCCGGGTTGCCCCAGCCAGAACAAGCAAATTTTGATGTTGGTGTGAGTCCCGTTGCCGATTTCAAAGGGGCGACAGAATGTTTCCAGTTGGGACAGTCGGTTACCCTGAACAATACATCCGTCTCGAATTTCGGATTCCTGAGCGACACACTTTTCTTCTGGAAAATATTGAACAAAACAGGGTCAGGCTATCTTGTTAACGATACAGCCAGAGATATTTCGTATGCTTTTGCTGAACCCGGAAACTACAACGTTAGCCTGGAGTTATACAATTCAAACGGATGTTATACCAGTACCACCAAAACTTTTGCATTGCGCCCCACATTAGTGCCTGCCGAAGAAACCCAGTTTGAGGAATTTGAAACCGGTGCTCCGGGCTGGACTAAAGACAGCTCGTCTGACTCACCCAACAGCTGGATGTTGGGAGATCCCAGCAAGGGCTTTACAGGCCCCTATTCGGGAGCCAATTGCTGGTTCACCCTTACCCAGGGTACCCGGCCACCCAGGGAGCAATCATGGGTTTTGACCCCTTGCTATGATTTCAGGGGAACGGAAAAACCCATGCTGAAAATGCGGGTTTGGCGCCTGTTTAACTCCAACCGGGACGGTGCGAATGTTCAGTTCAGTGCCGACAGCGGAAAAACATGGACCCCGCTGGGCGATTTGAACGATGGTATCAGCTGGTACAATTATACCTACATACCGGGGCTTATCGGCGACAACAAGATTGGCTGGTGTGTTCACCCCGTTACCAACCTGGGCAATGATACCGAATGGAAGGAAGTACGTCATTCGCTTGATATTCTTAAAGACAAACCGCAGGTACAATTCAGAATTGCCTATGGATCTGACGGCTCTGCACAAAATAACAATGGAATTGCTTTTGATAATTTCTGGATAGGCGAGCGGAAGAGAACTGCCCTTATTGAGCATTTCACCAACTCATCCGATGCAGCTTGTATAGAGGCAGACTCACTGCTGGACGCTTTCACCGAAAACAATGAATTGAGCGTTATTAACATACAGTATCACACCTCCAACCCGCCAGGCGATCCTTTCTATGAAGACAATCCGGTTATCCCGTCCACCAGGGAGTTTTACTATGGTGTATCAGATGTCCCTTATGCGCTGCTGAATGGCGGTGTAACAAGCCAGCACAGTTTCGATTATATTGAAAGTTCCAAGCCATTTAATAAGAATGTTGCCATAATTGAATCGCTGCGCGATGCCAATTTCGATATCAGCATCAATTCGGGAATTAAGAACGGCAACACCCTGATTGTAGAAGTGGATATTGTGGCAGTTAACGCGATGCCAATGACTGAATTGTCTCTTCGTGTTGCTGTTATTGAAAGAGAAATCCACGGCATCAGTGGTAATAATGGCGATACTGTATTCAGAAATGTAGTAAAAGCCATGTTGCCCGGAGCTGCGGGAATTTCAATTCCAAAATCGTGGAGTGTAAGCGATCATGAAAAAAGATACCTGGAATGGCCGTTACAGAATATATACGATATACTCCAGCTGCGACTTGTTGCTTTTTTGCAGGATGGAACTACCTATGAAGTATACCAGGCAAAACTCGACACAATTGATAATGCAGTAGGAATCTTTGAACCCCGGCCTGAAAAGCCCCTGAAGAAGAACTTCATCGTGTATCCCAATCCGGCAAGTCAGTCTGCTTTTGTCAGGTTTGACAACGAATTGACATCTGGTACTTTGATTAACTTATACAATAACACAGGCAGCCTTGTTTATTCCAACCAACTGGAAGCCGGAAGCAACATGGCAGAAATACCTGTTGCGGACCTGCCGGATGGTATTTATATGATTCGAATGACTGTTAAAAATCAACTATTAGGAATCAGTAAATTAATCATATCCCGATAAAACTGACAGCTATTACAAACTGCTGAAATCCCGTTCTCCGGCCTTTTGACCGGAGAACCGGATCCGGGAATACCTGCCGGATAACTTGCCGCTTATGTTGCAAGTTTCATTGCCCGGATTCTCACCAAAACCTTTCAGTTATGAAAATCAACTCCCTTTTGCGATCAGCCACCATTTTAACGGCTGTTTTACTGTTGATAGCGCATCATTCATTGCTTGCACATGAAAGAACTGCAGGGTCACCACTTGCCATTGAAGAGCCTCCTGTTTTGGGTAATATAGAGCAGGATGACCTGATTTACTCAAAAGGATCAGGGCCTGTTCAGGTTACCCAAACACTTACCGTTACTGATGTTGACAGCAGGTACCTTTACCTGGCCACCATTCGGATTGTTGATGGTTATAATGCCTCAGAGGACATTTTGAGATACACGGGCAAAATCAGTGGTACCTGGAATTCAAAGACAGGAACGCTCAGCCTATCAGGCAGGGCAACCGTATCGGACTATCAGAATGCATTACGCAGCATCCGTTATGAGAACACGAATATTATCAATCCATCAACAAGAAGAAGGTCGGTTTCATTTAGTGTGGGCAGCTATTTTGAAACCAGCAATACGGTATCCAGGAATATCACCGTACTGGCAAAAAACAGCCCTCCTGTGTTGAATCATATTGAAACCACTCCCGTGAATTATTGTATCAATCAGGAATCAACAGTTATCACAAATTCAATTGCGGTTTCTGACATTGATAATAACACACTGAACAGAGCACTTATTGCCATAACAGATGGATATGTACCCCTTGAGGATTTGTTGGTTTTTAATGATCAGAACGGGATTACGGGATCGTGGGATCCTGTATCGGGCAATTTATTGCTTTCAGGGATTTCCCTTTTAGCAAACTACCAACAGGCTCTCAGAAGTATCAGGTACGCCAATACAAATTCCAAGGAACCCACAGCAGGTAACCGAAAGATTAGCTTTGTTGCAGATGATGGCACAGATAAGAGCAACGAGGTTTCCAGGACTGTTCTGGTTCATGAAAGGGTCACCGGAGTACTCACCGGAAATACCACCATTTGTAAGGATGACAATGCATCTATACCATTGCAAATAAGCTTTAAAGGCACCCCTCCCTGGGAAGTTGAAATTTCGCGAAATGGCATTCGGGAAACATCCTATAGCAATATCATGGTGAATCCATATACTTTTTTCGTAAGGAAAGAGGGTACCTACCGGATTGCCTCCGTAAGTGATAACTATTGCAATGGCGACACTTCCGGATCGGGCTATGCCCGCGTTCTGATCAATGAACTTCCGACTGCTGTAATATCAGGTAGCGACAGCATCTGTGAAAACACCACTACTGATTTGCATATTACCCTTACCGGTACTCCTCCCTGGCGGTTTACCTACAGAAGGGATTCAAATAACCCGGTTGAAGTGAACAATGTTTTGTTAAGCCCCGATCTGATTGCCGTATCAGAAAAAGGCACTTACACACTGGTGGAATTATATGATAAGAACTGCAAGGGATTGGTAACCGGAAGCGCCGTTATTACCTTGAAACCAGTTCCCGTTGTTTCCATGTCGGGACCCGATCCCGCATATAACCGCGATAGCACAATATGGGTACCGCTTACCGGAACTCCTGCCGGGGGTTCATTCTCCGGACCCGGTGTAATACAATACAACAACAAGTGGTTCTTTGTTACATCACTTCCCCCTATTGGCACCCACAATATTGTATATGCCTGGAGGGAATCTCAGGCTTCGTGCTATGGTTTTGACACGGTTGTAGTGCAGATTCTTGAGGCTGATGCACTCATTGAGTTTGAAAACAACCGGACCAATTACTGCCAGAATGATGCTTCGTTTGTGGTTAGCGGAGCCAACGTGTCAGGCACCACAGGATCTTTCAGCATCAGCGGGGGTGCCGGACTTACCGACAATGGCAACAATACAGCCACTGTTCATCCTGATGCTCTTTCTGTAAACAAATACACCATCACCTATACCTACGTTGAATTTGGCCAACCATTAAGTGTTTCCGCAGATTTCTTTATCGGAAACAAAGCCATCGCCAATTTTAAATGGCCTACAGAGTGCTACCAGGCTGGCCAGGCTGTCAACCTCATCAATACTTCCACTCCGGGCTTCGGTTTTCTGACTGATACCAGTTACATGTGGAAAGTCTATACCCAGGGCGATTGTGATACATTTAATACGCGCAATATCCAATACATATTCCCCGAATCCGGCAGTTACACCATTGCTCTTCAGATTGTAAACAATTACGGATGCAGGCATGATACATCCAAAGTTTTTGCACTGCGACCCACGGTTGCGGTCTTTGATACAAGCTATTTCGAAACATTCGAAACAGGAGCTATCGGCTGGCAGACAGGCAATTCTGATGCGGTCAGCATGAACAGCTGGCAATTTGGCACGCCATCCAAACACGGCAATCCACCCAGGGGGTTTTCAGGAGCTTCTTCAGGTCAGAATTGCTGGTTTACTCATCTTCCTTCCAATACAGCACCACGGGAACAATCCTATGTAACCAGCCCCTGCTTTGATTTTACAGGAATTAACAGGCCCATGCTGAAAATGGACATCTGGCGATTGTTTACCGACGCCAGGGACGGGGCTAACATACAGGCTACGGTTGACAGCGGCAAAACCTGGATTCCGGTTGGCGAAATCAACGACGGCATCAACTGGTTCAATGCATACTTTGGCAATCCGGGTCAACAATCTGTTGGATGGACTAATTTAAGGGATGGCGGATGGGTAAGGGAGGCACGTCATTCCTTGGATTTCCTGAAAGAATACAGTAAAGTTCAGTTCCGGATTGCTTACACTGCAGCAGGAACTGCCATTGGTAACGACGGTATTGCATTTGACAATTTCTGGATCGGAGAACGCAACCGGGTTGCCATTATTGAACACTTCACCAACGCTTCAGAGATGAATTGCCTTCATGCTGATTCAATACTTGACCATTATGCCGGCAACAATAAATTGAGTGTTATTGATATCCAATACCATACCGGCAATCCTGCCGGCGATCCGTTTTATGAAGACAACCCGGTTATACCTGCCACAAGGGAGTTTTATTATGGTTTATCCGGCGTACCTTTCGGGTTGCTCAATGGGGGAAGCTCATCCATGCACCGGTTCGATTATGATCCCGAATCAAAACCACTTGACAAGAATGCGGTTGTTGTTGAATCGCTGCATGAAAGCTTATTTGGCATCAACATCAGTTCTGAATTTACCGAAAATAATATGTTGCAGGCCGAAGTGGAATTTTTTGCAATGAAGGACATACCGGCTACCGGGATTTCTGTGCGCCTGGCGGTTATTGAAAGAGTAATCTCAGGGATTTCCTGTCAGAACGGAGATACCCTATTCAGAAACGTAGTAAAAGCCATGTTGCCTGATGCAGCCGGCACCACTTTCAATAAGGCGTGGTATCAGGGTGATCACAGTAAGATATTTCTGAACTGGCCCATGCAACATGTATATAACCCGCTTGAGTTAAGGCTGGTTGCCTTCATCCAGAATGAATCCACATCAGAAATTTACCAGGCATCCCTGAATACAATAGTGGGCACAACGGGCGTTGATAGCAGGTTTGGGGGAAAACTACCTGATGAAAATATGTTTCGGGTATACCCGAATCCGGCCAGCAGACTTACCAGCATCACTTTTAACCCGGAAACCAGGTCTGAATTAACACTGGAACTTTTTAATAATGTGGGAAGAATGGTATATTCAACCAATATACCCACTGGTACCGGAAAGCAGGAAATACCGGTTGACGAACTGCCCGAAGGTCTTTACATGATCCGTTTGTTCACCGGGCAGACGGTGGCAGGAACAGGAAAACTGATAATTCTGGGAAAATAATTCTCAGGATTCCAGCAGATGTTTTGCAAAGGATCTTCCAAAGCTTATCATCTGCTCGTGTTTTTGTTCGCCGGGGGAGAATTTGCTGCTCATCCCCTCCATTACAACATTTAGCTTCAGCGTTTTAAGTTGATTCTCAATAATTTTGACAGCCTCCCCGCTCCAGCCGTAAGAGCCAAAGGCGGCTGCCTTCTTTCCCCTGTCGCGCAATGGGTTAATCAGTGCAAACATCCGGTAAACAGGAAGCAGCGTATTCTGGTTGATGGTAGGAGAACCAATCAGGAATGATTTGCTGCGCACGATAAGCTCTTCAAGCTCGCCAAGCAGCATGTTTTCAATATCTACAATATGTATCTTATAATCCACCACCTCGCGGACACCCAATGCAATAGCCTCGGCCATTTGCCTGGTATAACCATAGGCAGATACATACGTGATCAGAATGCTGTTGTCAAGGCAGAGTGAATCAGCAATATATTGTTCGGCATATTTTTCCGACAGTGCTATCTTTTCTTTCCAGGTACTTCGCAGAATCGGACCATGCCCGGGACAAACCGCATTGATTTCCAAAGGCCTGATCTTTTCAATGGCCTTCAGCATAAAACTGCTGAATGGTTTTAAAATCACATCGAAATAGTACTTGAAAGATTCCTGGTAATCCCCTACCAGATCATCGAATAGGGCTTCACGGCAAAAATGAGCTCCGAATGAATCACAGGTGAACAAAAGCTTATCTTCTTCAAGGTAGGTGTAAATGCTGTCGGGCCAATGCAGATTAGGAGCCGAAATAAACCTCAGTGTTTTGTTACCCAAATCGAGTGTTTCCCCATCTTTTACATAAACAAAGTTGAATGGCCGGTTGATCATATCCTGTAAATAGGTGATAGCCTGTCGGCTGCCATAAACAACAGCTTTGGGGGCAAGGTCCAACAGGTATTTTACACATCCTGAATGGTCCGGCTCGGTATGGTTCAGCACAATATAGTCAATTGCAGCAGGATCCGTAACAGCTCTGAGCTTTTTCAGGTATGTTTCCCGAAAACTGGCTTTTGCCGTGTCAATTACAGCTTTTTTTGTTGCATTGATAAAGTAGGAATTGTAAGTCGTTCCCTCCCTGGTTTCCATCACAATATCAAAGGTGACAATGTCCCTGTCGAGAATTCCTATCCAGCTGACATCTTCTGTAACTTTTAAAACCTTGTTTTCTGACATGATTTTATTGTATTGATTACAACGGTAAAATTAACATGTTTCCGTTATGTGCCAAAACATGTAGAGACGCAAAATTTTGCGTCTCTACAACAGGGAAAAAGAAACGTAAAAAAGATTATTTCTTTTCTGCCGAAGCAGTGGCCTTATCCTTGCATGTTGCTGCCTTGGCGCATTCTTTGGCTTTCGGACAATCAGCTGATGCTGTTGAAGCTGCATCTTTGCATGCAGGTTTAGCTGCATCTGAATCACAGGAGGCAGACGCCTTCTCTTTGCAATTTGTTGCTGATGCTGTTTCCTTATGCTGACAGCAGGGTTCGGCAACCGATGCTGTTGCTTTCATCTGATCACACTGAGCTTTTGTTGTGGTTTCAGTGCTCTGCTTCTTGGGGTCATCCTCGGTTAATGCAAACGCTGTTGCAGATAATGCCCCGATAAAAAGGATAGCCGCTAAATAGGTCTTGAAATTCTTCATAGATCTGTTTTTTTGGTTATACAGGTAAAGCTATGCCACTTTTGACTGAATGCATGTTAATCAAATGTTAACATATGTGAAATATTAACTATCTTAACAATCCTTCCGGCTAATTTGTTTAGTGGTTGATCTGCCTGTACATCAAAAATTAATATCTTTACCTGTAATGAATGTTTTTTAATGGAAAGAAATATCTTCTATAAGGTATTCAGGTTTTATTACGACGGATTCCGGAGTATGACTGTAGGGAAAAAGCTTTGGGTCATCATACTCATCAAGCTTTTCATCATGTTTGTCATATTGAAGATTTTCTTCTTTCCCGATTTGCTCAAGGAAAATTTCAGCAACGATAAGGAAAGAGGTGACTATGTTATTGATCAGCTGTCAAAACCCCGATAATTATGCTAGAAAACATTGATCTGTCTCTTGTAAACTGGTCGCGTGGACAATTTGCTCTCACCGCCATGTATCATTGGATATTTGTACCATTAACGCTGGGTCTGTCGTTTATCCTGGCCATTATGGAAACCCTGTATGTGCGTACCGGTAATGAAGAATGGAAGCGGATTACCAAGTTCTGGATGACCCTTTTTGGAATTAATTTCGCCATCGGGGTGGCTACAGGTATCATTCTCGAATTTGAATTTGGCACCAACTGGTCGAATTATTCCTGGTTTGTTGGGGATATTTTTGGTGCTCCGCTTGCCATTGAAGGCATCATGGCTTTCTTTCTCGAATCGACTTTTATTGCTGTCATGTTTTTTGGCTGGAATAAAGTCAGCAAGAAATTCCACCTGGTTTCCACCTGGCTGGTGGCTTTTGGTGCCAATCTTTCGGCCTTATGGATCCTGGTAGCCAATGCCTGGATGCAGAGCCCGGTAGGCATGCATTTCAACCCGGAAACTGCCCGAAACGAAATGATCAATTTCTGGGAGGTACTTCTTTCTCCGGTTGCCATTAACAAATTTCTGCATACGATTACTTCGGGTTATGTACTCTCGGCCATTTTTGTGGTCGGAATCAGTTCCTGGTTTTTACTCAAGAAAAGAGAACAGGCTTTCTCAAAAAACAGCATCCTGGTTGCCGCAGTATTCGGACTGATTTCATCACTGATGCTCATATACACGGGTGACGGGTCGGCAAAACAGGTAGCCCGGGTACAACCCGTTAAACTTGCTGCCATGGAAGGTTTATACAACGGCAGTGAGCGGGCTCCTTTAGTTGCAATAGGCATTCTGACAGATGTAGCAGAAGATACCACTACCCGGAATGCTAAAAAATCTGCATTTAAGATAGAAATGCCCGGGTTCCTTTCTTTTCTGGCATTTGGCAAATTCGATGCCTTTGTACCCGGAATCAATGATTTGGTGGACGGCAATCCGCAAAGAGGCCTTATGCCGGTGACTGAAAAGATGGATAGGGGAAAATTCGCGCGTGAATCGCTTGCCCGCTTAAAAGACGCCCGCGAACAGGGCGATACAGCCACATACAACATGCTGAAGGCGCAATTCAATGACCCCGGTTTCAAAAACGACTACTTCCGTTACTTCGGATATGGATTTCTAACCGACCCCAACAGTGTGATACCGAATGTTCCAATTGCCTTTTACAGCTTTCACATCATGGTCGCCCTGGGATTTTACTTTCTCCTGCTGCTGGCCCTGGTATTGCTCAGCCTGTACAGGGGCAAAATTGAAAACCGCAAATTCCTGCTTTGGTTGTCGGTTTTCAGCATACCCTTAACCTACATTGCATCACAATCGGGTTGGGTATTGGCCGAAATGGGAAGGCAACCCTGGGTCATCCAGGATCTGTTGCCAACCATGGCTGCCATATCACACATCAATACTTCCTCGGTTCAGATCACATTTTTCCTGTTCCTTTTGTTATTTACATCCCTGCTGATCGCGGAACTGAGTATCATGATCAAACAAATCAAAACAGGACCAAAATAGGAGGATTACAGCATGTTCGAATCATTTTCATACTTTGCTTTGCAGCAATACTGGTGGGCAATAATCTCATTGCTTGGGGCCCTGCTGGTTTTCCTGCTCTTTGTTCAGGGTGGGCAAACATTGATTTATACACTGGGTAAGAACGAAACCGAACGCACCATTCTGGTAAACTCCCTGGGGCGTAAATGGGAATTTACATTTACTACGCTGGTCACTTTTGGAGGGGCTTTTTTTGCTTCCTTTCCGCTGTTTTATGCAACCAGTTTCGGAGGCGCCTACTGGGTTTGGATGATCATCCTGTTCTGCTTTGTAATTCAGGCCGTTTCATATGAATACAGGTCGAAACCTTCCAATGTTTTCGGTCACCGCACATTCGAAGTTTTCCTCTACATTAATGGAGCTGTGGGCACCATCATGCTGGGTATTGCCGTGGCCACATTCTTTACCGGCTCGGCATTCAGTATTGATTTCAGCAACATCACCCGGGTCAGTGATCCTGCCATTTCACGTTGGGAATCACCTTACCGCGGACTCGAAGCGGCTCTTAACGTGCATAACCTGCTGCTTGGACTCACTGTTTTTCTGCTTGCCCGCATCCTGGGCCTGCTTTATTTCATGAATAACATAGGGCATGACGCCATTGCTGAGCGGGCAAAGAAAGCCTTGCTCAGAAATGCCATTCCGTTTGTTGCAGCCTTTTTGGCATATGTGGTAATCCTGCTGCTTCGCAAAGGATTTGCAGTTGACCCGCAATCAAATACAGTTTATCTTGAAAACTATAAATACACCCACAACCTGGTTGCCATGCCGGCAGTTGCTGTTTTGTTTTTCTCCGGTACTATCCTTGTGCTTTTTGGAATTATTAAAACGCTGGTTCGCAAAGGCTATTTCAAAGGAATCTGGTTTTCAGGTTTTGGTACGGTTTGCTTTGTTTTCAGCCTCTTTCTGCTTGCCGGGTATAACAATACCTCATATTACCCTTCCACCTTCGACTTGCAAAGCTCACTTACCATTGCCAACAGCTCATCGAGCCGATACACACTGGTAGCCATGAGTTATGTTTCGTTAATGATACCCCTTGTAGTAGCCTACATTTTTTACGCATGGAGAGCCATCAACAGGGAAAAACTCACAAGTGAAGAAATCAGTTCGGGATCACACATTTACTAACGCTAAACTGAATTGCCATGTACCTTTCCTCAATACTGATGCTTTTAAGCTGGCCACTGACAATTATTTTATGCTGGTTTGCCGTGCGGATTGCCCTGAGTATGTATGAGAAGAAGCAAAAGGAAACCAACACCAACAAGTAATAAGAATCAGGCAGAATTACTTTTGTTCTGGCAGCAGATACTGGCTGATCACCGACAAGATGATGTACAGGATAATTACCGGTGCCAGGCCCGGAAGTCCGAACAACACAATCAGTAAAACCGACAGTACCAGAAACAGGTAACGCATCCAGTTTTTTGCCGGATTAAACGACGAGAATTTGAGTGAAAACATGCGGATATTGGAAACCAGCAGGAAACATGACAAGATAACAATTACCAGCAAAAAATACCTGTTGAATACAAGCTCAGCAAATGGAAACTCTCGGCTATTCTCAGCCACAAAGCCCAAAGCCGCAATAAAAATAGCATTGGCCGGGGTAGGCAATCCCCTGAAACTTTTTACCTGTTCCGGATCGAGGTTAAATTTAGCCAATCGGATTGCTGAAAATACAGCAACCAGAAAAACAGCATACAACACAAACCCTTCTCCGGGAGCGGGATTCATTACGTCAAAATCAGCTCCGGGAGAGCTCCTGACATACGAAAGCAGCATCAACCGATACAGGATCATGGATGGGGCAACCCCGAAACTCACCACGTCGGCCAGAGAATCCAACTGTTTGCCAAATTCGGTGATGCTGTTCAACGAACGTGCAACCAGTCCGTCTAAAAAATCAAACAGGGCTGCAATCAAAATGAAATATCCGGCCAGTAGCAATTCGCCATAAGATAATGCAGCCACAATTGATATGCATCCCGATATCAGTCCGAGTGATGTAAAAACACTGGGTAATCCTTTTTTCATGCTGTTCATGGTAAATGATTTAAATACTTTCAATGAGTATTTTTCAGATTTGGTAGCAGGCTCTGCGCAAATGTAATTCTAATTTGATTTAATTGTATATTTTTGCCTCTTTCAGACACATAAAATCACAGGAGAAAGTTTTATGAAAATTGCAGTTGATTTTGATGGTACCATTGTCGAGCATCGCTATCCCCAGATTGGCGAAGAAAAGCTGTTTGCTTTTGAAACGCTGAAACAATTGCAGAAACTCGGACACAGCCTGATTCTATGGACATTCAGGCATGGTAAAGAACTTGATGAAGCAGTAGAATACTGCCGTAAAAAAGGCATTGAGTTCTATGCGGTGAACAAAAGTTACCCCGAAGAGGTCTTTGAGCTGGAGGCATGCAGCCGCAAAATCGATTGTGATCTTTTCATTGACGACCGGAATGTAGGCGGATTCCCTGGCTGGAGTGAAATCTGGCAGATGCTGAATCCCGATTATGCCGACTCGGAATACAATGAACTGGGCAATCTTGCCAAGGGAAACACCAAGGTGGGAAGCAGGCTCAAGAAGCTTTTCCAATAACCACCCCTCATTTTTTACCTCCGATGAAGCCCTTTTCCCGCATAGTATCGCTTCTGTTTACCGCGATGATACTTATTCTGTCGCTGAGTTGCTGCCGGAAAAATGCCCCCCGGCATGCAGACAACCTTACCGGTAAAGCAGCTCCAACCCGTATCCGTTTAATCACACCTCAACCCAACCAGGTAATCACAAGCGGTGACTCGGTAAAAATTGAAATTGTACAGGCAGACAGTACGGCAACAATTGACTCGCTTGCAGTATCCGGAGGAAAAGGTCCTGCAATAATCCATCCCGGATTGCCGGCCCGCTTGTATTGGCATTCTGCCAACAGCAGGGTTGGAAAGATAACCCTGAAAATACTTGTTTATTTTTCCGACTCGCTTCAGGAATCGCACAACATCAACCTGGTAGTGCTTTCCAACCTGGAGCCACAGCAATACACATACCGGGTAATCCGGAAATTGCCGCATGACGACCTGGCATATACTCAGGGACTTGTATACAGCAATGGGAAGCTGTATGAAAGTACCGGTTTGGAAGGCAAGTCATCTGTTCGGATTGTGGATATGGAAACAGGCAAGCCAGAAAAGATAACTCATATGGCCCCGCAATATTTTGGCGAAGGTATTGCCCTGTTCAAAGATCAGATATATCAGATTACTTACAGATCACAAGTTGGATTTGTTTACGATAAAAATACCCTGAAACAAATCCGGAGTTTTGATTACCAGTTTTTGGAAGGTTGGGGACTTACAGCCAACAACAATTTCCTGATCATGACCGACGGATCGGCCCAGCTCTTTTACCTGGAACCTGAATTTTTTACCCAGGTTGACCGTGTTGAGGTGTTCGACAACAAAGGACGCATAGACTCGCTGAACGAGATTGAGTATATCAATGGAAAGGTACTCGCCAATGTTTACGGAGAGTCTTTCATCGTTGTTATTGAGCCTGAAAGCGGAAAGGTCACCGGAAAAATCGAACTCGAAACCCTGATGCCTTCCGGTTCAAAAGGAGATTATAATAAGGTACTCAACGGAATAGCCTATAACCCCGCCAACGGACACCTGTATGTAACCGGAAAAAACTGGCCTGTTCTTTATGAACTGGAATTGAAACCTGCACTTTGAAATTTTCGGGCTTTATTCACTTATGAACCAGTTATTACCATTGAATTGTTAATATCTATTTGATTGTTTAACAGTTATTTATATTAGTTTATTAACACTCAATCGCATAGATCGCGTTGTTAATAACTTGTTCATAAATGAAAAATTATTGTTTGTAAAAGGCCCAAATAATTAAAAAACCGCTGGCTTATTAAATTGTATTTTTGAGGCCGTTCTTGGTGCGGAATAAACTAGAAAAGCAAAAATCGATACATGGGTAAAATTATAGCCATTGCAAATCAGAAAGGCGGAGTAGGTAAAACCACAACCACCATCAATCTGGCTGCCAGCCTGGCAGTTTTGGAGAAGAAAGTATTGATGATTGACGCTGATCCTCAGGCCAATGCCACATCAGGCTCGGGTTTCGACCTGAAAAACATCAAGACCGGCATTTATGAATGCCTTATTGATGAAGTCAATCCCAACGATGTCATCCTGAACAGTGAAATAGAAGGCCTCGACCTCTTGCCATCGAGCATTGACCTGGTTGGTGCGGAAATTGAAATGCTCAACATGCCCAATCGTGAAAGGATGCTCAAAGCCGTCATTGATAAAATAGAAAAAAAATACGACTACATTCTGATCGATTGTTCACCATCGCTCGGACTGATCACCGTTAATTCACTTACTGCAGCCGACTCCATCATGATTCCTGTTCAATGTGAGTATTTTGCATTGGAAGGTCTGGGTAAACTGCTCAACACCATTAAAATAATCCAGAGCAGGCTGAATCCCGAACTGGAGATAGAAGGATTTGTGCTTACCATGTATGATTCACGCCTGCGGCTGTCAAACCAGGTTGTTGAAGAAGTCCGCCGGCATTTCCAGCAGATGGTATTCGACACCATCATTCAAAGGAACATTAAGATCAGTGAAGCTCCCAGTTTCGGGAAGCCGGTTATTATGTACGATGCCGAATCCAAGGGCTCGCTCAACTACCTGAATCTCGCACGCGAGGTGCTTCAAAAAAACGGGAATACCAAAATCCCTGCTAACCAGAAAATTATTGAGTAAAAGATATGGCAAAAAAGAATGCATTAGGAAGGGGTTTGGGAGCCCTCATTGAAGAGGCGGAACCTGTTGAGGTGGTTGCCAGAGAAGCTGTTGCTACAGGAACTGAAATCCATATCGACCTGGTTGATACCAATCCGTTTCAGCCACGCACGGTATTTGACAGCGAAGCCCTTGAAGAACTCTCTTCATCTATTAAAGAAATAGGAGTTATCCAGCCCATTACGGTTCGCCAGATGGAAACCGGCCGTTTTCAGCTGATTACCGGAGAAAGGCGTTTCAGAGCTGCCCGTATTGCGGGTCTGACTCATATACCTGCCTACATCCGAACGGCTAATGATCAGGGTATGCTTGAAATGGCCCTGGTTGAAAACATTCAGCGCGAAGACCTGAATGCTGTGGATATTGCCATCAGCTATCAAAGGCTGTTGGAAGAATGTGAGCTAACCCAGGAAAACCTCAGTGTAAGAGTCGGGAAAAAAAGAGCCACAGTGGCCAATTATCTCAGGCTGCTGAAACTCCCTGCCGAAATTCAGGTTGGCGTTCGCGACAACAAGATTTCCATGGGCCATGCCCGTGCCCTTGCAGGCATTGATGATCCGCACGACCAGCTGAAACTTTTCTATAAGATAATTGAGGAAGAACTCTCAGTTAGGAAAACAGAGGAACTCGCCAGAAAACTCGAAAGCGACCTGCTCAAACACCCGGAACCCGAAGAAACTAAGCCGCAGAAAAGTCCGGCAAGTGCCTATGACGAATTGAAAAACCAATTGTCTGGCTTCTTCAACACAAAGGTTTCTTTTCAGCACAACAATAACGGGTCGGGAAAAATCGTTATTCCGTTCCGGTCAGATGATGAACTCGAAAGAATTATCGGTATCTTTGACCGCCTTAAAGATTAAAGCGGTTTAACTTTGTTTCTCAGACAGTCAACAATTAGTGGAATAAGATTGCTGCATCTCCTGGCTGGTATTTTTATAGTCGGATTGATGCTGATTGTTAATACATTTCCTGTTACCGCACAGGAACAGGATACCATTCGGAAACGAATTTCCATTGCTGAACAAAACACCGTACCTCAGTCCGACACTGCTTTTGTTGCTGCTGTTATAAAAAAGCATTCCCCCCATAAAGCCATCATGTATTCCCTGATATGCCCGGGTCTTGGGCAGGTATACAACCACAAATACTGGAAACTTCCCATCATTTATGGCGCCGGTGGCGCTTTCGCCTACTTTATTATTTACAACCAGAATAAGTACGAGAAATTCAGGGATACTTATGATAATAACAAACCAACAGCCAGTGATAATGATGTATTTCTAATCGACGGACTTCGCTACAGGTTTGCAGTTCTCCCCCGGGGTCGCGACTTTTATCGTCGCTACCGCGATCTCAGCATCGCCGGAATGGGCGCCATTTACCTGCTTAACGTGATAGACGCCATGGTTGACGCCTATTTCTTTAATTATGATATTTCGGATGACCTGAGTCTGAAAATGGAACCTGCTCTGATTCAGGGCCCAGGTTTAACCGCGTCCCTGGGTTTCCGGATTAATTTGGGATTTTGATTATTTTTGCCAAAAAAAGATGATGAAGTACCTCCTTACAGGAATTTTGCTGACCAATTTAGGAACTGCCTTATTTGCCAATACCATACCCCCGCGTGATACCATTCCCTCCGCCATCATGAACGATACGGTAATCACCGATTTAAATTTCGATGAAAACCTGGATAGTTTGTTGAACCTATACTACGTCGGACAATCCGTAGGCAGCGACCCTGAATTCTGGAATAACGGAGCCGACAGCCTGATTCCCGATTTCTCCGATTCAGTATATATTGAAAGGCTGAAAAAGATACCCACCGTAGTCGACCTGACCTACAACTCCATTGTACGCAGGTACATTGAAGTGTATACCCGGCAGAAAAGAGGATCTGTAGGCGTGATGCTGGGCCTTTCACAATATTACTTCCCGCTGTTCGATGACATTTTCGATTACTACGACGTTCCCAATGAGATGAAGTATATGTCGATCATCGAGTCGGCCTTGAACCCCCGGGCCACTTCACGTACACGTGCAGTGGGTCTGTGGCAGTTCATGTATGGCACCGGCCGGTCCTACGGACTTACCATCAATTCACTGGTTGACGAACGCCGCGACCCCATCAAAGCAACTTACGCAGCCGTCCGGTATGTGAAAGACCTGTATGCCATTTACCACGATTGGACCCTGGTAATTGCCGCCTACAACTGCGGCCCGGGAAATGTTAACAAAGCCATCCGGAGATCGGGCGGAAAAAGAAATTACTGGGATATTTACTACTACCTCCCCCGCGAAACCAGGGGCCATGTTCCGGCATTTATTGCGGCAACCTACGTGATGAATTACTATCGCGAACACAACCTGAAGCCCATACCCGTTAATTTCCCGGTGACCAGCGATACCATCATGATTACCAAAAACCTGCACTTCATGCAGATTTCTGAAGTTCTTGGAATTCCGGTCCCTCTGCTTAAAGATATGAACCCACAATACCGCACAGATATCATTCCTGTTCACAACCAACCTATGTCGCTCAGGCTGCCCATGGATCAGGTAACCCGGTTTATCGACCTGGAAAAAGATATCTATGCTTATAAGGATTCCGTTTACTTCAATCCGGAAAAGGCCATTACCAGCCCCACTGCCTATGACGCCCGTAACGGATTTAACGAACCCCCTCCGGGTAATTATGCCAAACTTTCCTACACCGTTAAAGAGGGAGATAACCTGGGCTTTATTGCCATGTGGTACAATGTGCGCCTTTCTGATATCCGCTACTGGAATAACATACGACACAACACCATTCGAAGCGGACAGAAACTGTCGATTTACGTGCCCCGGAATAAGGTTTCCAAATACGAGGATATCAATAATTTGTCGTTTGCCCAAAAACAGGCCCGGATTGGAAAAACGGTTACAACGGAAGCCGCACAACCTGCCCAGCCACTTGCTGCCGGCAATGGTTATGTGATTTATACCGTGAAACAGGGCGACACCATTTGGGATATCATCAAGAAATATCCCGGCGTAACCGAATCCGAGGTAAAACAATGGAATAATCTTACAGACGCTGCAAAAATCAGGGCCGGCCAGCAATTGAAAATTAGACCCAAATCTTGAAACGCGGTTTGATTTACAGCGTATACATGAGTAGCCATTAGCTGTTAGCCAACGGCACTAAATTCATGCTGTAAATGAAACCATCGGGCATTCTGCTTTTCCTGCTTTCGGTATTCACCCTGCTCATTGCAGGTGCCCTGTATTTTCCCGATGACGGTATACCCCTTGCCGGGAAAATGAAGCTACGCTTTTTTACGGCCAAAGACCTGCTTTCATCCAACCAGGTAAAATATGCCGATATCAACCAGATACTCCGGCAACAGGACCTCATCAATGACACTGTTCTCACAGCCATTGCTGAAGGGAATGCTTCGCAGAGGAGTTTTAAAGTCAGCACCGACAGCCTCATTAAAAGCATCACCCCCATCGAATACCCCGGTAATGATACCACCATACTGTATTCATTCTTCCGCACGCTGAAAAACCTTCCATCTTCAGGGCAACTCATCAGAATCATGCATTATGGCGACTCCCAAATTGAAGACGACCGAATCACCTCACTGTTAAGAAACAAGCTTCAGACACGTTTTGGCGGATCGGGTGCAGGTCTGGTACCCGCCTCTCAACTATATCCTTACGGGTTTTCCATGAAACAGGAGAATTCTGACAATTGGGACAGGCGCATCGGGTTCGGTAAAAAAGATACTACGGTTAAGCACAGGCGGTATGGAGCCCTGGCAAGCTTTTGCAGTTTTGTACAGGAGAATAACATGAACCAAATTGATACTGCTGATGCCTGGGTCACTTTCAGCATGTCGCCCTATGGATACCAGAACACCCGAAATTTTACCCAGTGCAGAATATTCTACGGGCAAAACAAATCCCCTTTTCTCAGCGAACTATACCTCGATGATCAGCTGACTGACGCAGACATCTTCCCGGCATCCTCAAAAATGAATGTAATCCGCTGGAAGTTCGACAGCCCCTCCAAAAAAATGAAACTCCGGTTCAGGGGACAGGCAAGTCCTGAAATATACGGAATTGCCCTCGACGGCAGCAAAGGAATCGCAGTGGACAACATTCCGCTGCGCGGGTGTTCGGGACTCTTTTTCACCAACTTCGATGAAGAGCTCATGGCAGCCATGTACAAAGAACTCAATGTGAAGCTCTTTATACTCCAGTTCGGCGGAAATTTCGTGCCGGCCGGCCTCAGCAACTACACCGGTTACGAAAACTGGTATTACAGCCAGATTATCCGGATCAAAACCTTATGCCCGGGTGCAAAAATTCTGGTGATCGGGGTTGCCGATATGTCTATAAAAGATAAAAATCAGTATATTACCAATCCGAATGTAGAAAAGGTACGAGACGCATTGAGAAAAGCTGCTTTTAAGTCGGGATCTGCTTTCTGGGACATGTACGAGGCCATGGGAGGAAAAAACTCGATGCCCTCGTGGGTGTCGGCTGAGCCTTCTCTTGCTTCAAACGACTATGTTCATTTCAACTCGCGGGGTGCAAAAACCATTGCGCAAATGTTTTACAATGCCTTTATTCTGGAATATCACAAGTTCGAAAAATATGCGCAATAGCTTTCTTTTTTATATCGCCCTTGCATTTCAGCCGCTTGTGGCCCAGGTTGCTCCCCTGCCCCTTGATTTGCCGCAATACAACTTTATTCAGTACCAGGCAAATCAGTTTGAAGGAGCCCGGAACAACCCGGGATACGAGGAGCTTTTTGCCAAATTCGATACGCTGATCCGGTCGGGAAAAAACCGCATCAACATAGTGCATATCGGAGGATCACACATACAGGCCGATATTTATACCCACCGCATCAGACAGGATTTGCAATCGTTTTATCCCGGCATTCTGGGGTCCAGGGGATTCTTTTTCCCATACAAGCTGGCCAAAACCAACACTCCCTCCAATCTGAAGATCTCTTTTACAGGTGAATGGCTCACCAGTAAGAATACTGAATCACAGCCTGCATTCACCATGGGCCTTTCAGGCATTACAGCTGTACTCGTAAGTAAAACCGGGGAATTGAATGTAGTATCGCAGTTCGATTCAATTCAAAACTATGATTTCAACCGAATCAGAATATACTGCAATGTAACCGACAGCATAGCCTATCCCCGCATTGTGCCTCAGGAACTGGTTGAAGAAGTAAGCATAAATGCTTACGGAAAATACATTCAATACGCGCTTTCGAAACATACCGATACGCTGCGGATGGTTGTTAACCAGCCCGATTCCACCCGGTCACCCTTCCAACTTTACGGCATCAGCCTCGAAAATGACGACCCGGGTGTTGTTTATAATACCATTGGAGTTAACGGCGCCCGGTTCACTTCATACCTCAAATGCGACCTTTTCAGGCCGCAGTTGAGTTCGCTACACCCCGACTGGGTAATTATTTCAATTGGCACCAACGAGGGAAATACCCGGTCATTCGATCCCAAGGCCTACCAGGATGAGTATCTCATGTTTCTTGATTCAGTAAGAAGGGCAGCCCCAAGTGCAGCCATTTTGCTCACCGTGCCCAATGACAGCTACCTTTTTAAGAGATATACCAATACCAATACGGCAAAAATACGGGAAGTGATCTTCAACATTGCCCATAAGTATGGTTATGGTGTATGGGATTTTTACAACATTATGGGAGGCCTGAACTCAGCTGCCGTCTGGTACAAAAGCGGACTGATGGGCCGTGATCACATCCATTTCAACAAACCCGGCTACCTGCTCAAGGGCGACCTGTTCTTCTCGGCATTCCTGACCAGCTGGGATAACCACCTGCTGCAACAGGCCACTAGTAAGTACTTACCTGCCACCTGCCTGTCCGGTAGGCAGGGAGCGGCAGCGCAGGCAGGTCCGGCATCCAGCATCCAATATCCAGTATCCAGTCTCCATGATTGACCAGCTGAAACAAATATTCCTCTTCAATTCGGATACGCCCCTGATCTTTACACGGCTGTATTTCTGGGGATTTTTTATTGTGGTGCTCCTGTTTTACTCACTGCTTTACAAGAAACTCAACCTGCGCAATATATACCTGTGGCTGGTTTCTCTGTTCTTCTATTACAAAACGGGGGGACTTTTTTTATTTATTTTAATATTTGTAACTGTTGTTGACTTTTTTATCGGCCAGGCCATTTACCGGGCCAAAACCAAATCGGGCAAAAAAGCCTGGGTGGCACTTAGCCTGTCGATTACCCTTTTTGTACTGGCTTTTTTCAAATACGATATCTTCTTTACCGAAACGGTCAATCAGCTGTTCGGTACCAGTTTTCAGGTGATCAACCACGGGGCATTCTGGTCGAATATGCTGGTTGGAACCCATTTCGATATCGGGAAACTGCTTCCTCCGGTGGGAATTTCCTTTTTTACCTTTCAAACCATAAGTTACATACTCGATATTTATCGAGGCGATATAAAACCTGTAACCAAATTGTCCGATTACGGTTTTTTTGTTTCCTTTTTCCCGCAACTGGTTGCCGGGCCAATTGTTCGTGCTTCACAGTTCATACCGCAGTTGTATAAAGAATTTTCCTTATCACAGGCCGAATTTGGGATGGCTATTTTCATGATCCTGAAAGGACTTGTGAAGAAACTATTTATCGGCGACTTCATTGCCCTGAACCTGATCGACAGGGTATTTGCCAATCCCATATCATACAGCGGATTTGAGAACCTGATGGGACTCTATGGCTATTCACTGCAGGTATACTGCGATTTTTCGGGATATACCGATATGGCCATCGGACTTGCCCTGCTGATGGGCTTTCATCTGCCTCAAAACTTCAACTCGCCCTATAAAGCGCTGAATTGTGGCGATTTCTGGAAACGATGGCACATGTCGCTTTCCTCGTGGCTCAAAGATTATCTTTATATCCCCATGGGCGGAAACCGCGGTGCATCGCCATTCACCTACATCAGTCTCACACTGATGCTGGCGGTAATAGTGCTGCTATCCGGAAAACTCTGGCTGGCCCCGGTATTTGCAGGAATTTTCGGCTTGTTTGCCCTGGTTATGTACCTGGTTCCTACTTTCCGGCTTACGGTAAGCACCAACATCAACCTGATGATGACCATGCTCATCGGAGGCCTATGGCATGGCGCCAGTTGGATGTTTGTAATCTGGGGAGGACTAAACGGTATAGGTATATTAGTTTACAAACTGTGGAAAAAAATAAGCCCCTGGGAAAACTCCAACCACTGGGTGGCCAATTTCTGGAAAATATTCATCACCTTTAATTTCATAACCTTCACCCGCATCTGGTTTCGTGGCGAATCGATGCAGGGAACCATGGATCTGATGAACCAGGTGGCAGGCAATTTTGGCTGGGCACAGGTTCCGGCCATGTTGCTTTCATACTGGAGGGTTTTTGCCATTATGCTGCTGGGTTACCTGTTGCACTGGCTTCCCGGTGCACTAAAAGACAAATGGATGAACCGGTTTGTTGCCTCGCCCGTTTATGTGAAGGTGATCATCGCTTCGGTGGTGGTGTTTATCGTATACCAGTCTATTTCCTCCGGCCTGCAACCTTTTATTTACTTCCAGTTTTAACCGGATTCTTTTTGTTGCTGTTTTTCTTTCCCATTGCTTTCCTTATTTTTACCTTCGTACCAGCTGTCATTTTTCTATGATTATTTCAAATGTATGGATTGTTAACTGATGAAACCTTTTTTAAACAAGCTCACACCATACTTCCTTCCCCTGTTAATCATGCTGTTTGTTTTATCACGCCTGGGCAATCTCAATCTTCCGTTTTACTGGGATGAAGCCTGGTCATATGCTACAGCTGTTTTTGACATGAATGAGAACAAGCTGGCTATCCTTCCGGGCGATGCCAACCCAAACCTGACACGGGGCCACCCCCTGTTGTTTTACTTTCTTAGTGCTGTGTGGATGAAATTGTTCGGAACCAGTCTGACTGCAGTTCATCTGTTTCCGCTGATCCTCTCCTGTATTACCCTGGTTGCCGTTTATATAATTTCCAAAGACCTGTTCAGCAAGGAATCAGCCACAATTGCCGTATTGCTGCTTGCGCTGCAATCTATCTTTCTTGCTCAAAGTACGCTGCTCCTTCCTGAAATAATGCTGGCCTTGTTTACACTGCTTTCGTTTTACTTTTATTTTATGAATAAATGGCTCTGGTTTTCCATTTTTTCAATTATGCTGGTAATGACCAAAGAAACCGGAATGGTGCTGATTGCAGCACTATTTCTTGACAAAATGATACTGGAGAAATGGTTCAACAAAAAAAACGGACGTTCCTGGCCGCTGCTGATCAGGGAGCTGGCTGTGCTTTGCATACCTGTAATCGCTTTTGCTACCTTTATGATGATGCAAAAACTGCATTTTGGCTGGTTTCTTTATCCCGAACACATGGGCATGACCATTCTTGATCCGATAGTTATTCTCAAAAAACTCAACTCCTTCTTCTTTAGGTTGCTTATGCAACATGGAAAGTTTGCTCTTTTAGTTCTTGCTTTAACCGGAGTGATTGTGTTAATCCGCAAAAAGGAAGTTTCAGGAAAACAAGCCCATTTGCTCGTTTTTTCGTGCTTATTCATATTGCTTTATATGCTGTTTTCGGCTGTGAATTTCTTTACTACCCGATACCTGCTGAGCGTTTTGCCATTCTTTTTCATTTGCGGCGCCTGGATCATTTCTGAAATGTTTTCCGGAAGAAGGTATAGCAGAAATATAATTGTTGTTTCACTGGCGCTTTTATTTGCCTGGCATACATTTTATGGATTCAGGTCAGAAGCTGATGTTTCGCTGGCCTATAAAAACACCGTTTTATTGCACAAAGAAGTTGTTCATTATGCCGAAGAAATGCAATGGCAACAAACGCCGCTTTTTACCTCTTTTCTGATGCTGTATAACCTGACCGATCCCAATTTGGGTTATCTCGTCAACACACACCGGCCCTTTTCCAGAACATACAACTCCCCCGAAAACGACTATGAGGTGTATCTTTACTACAGTACTGAGCCAGATCCGGGATACAGCCAGATGAAATCCGATTCCTGTTGCGTCTTGCAAAAGCGCTTTGAAAGCCGGGGGGCCTGGGCAGAGTTCTATGTAAAAAGTAAACAAATTTGCAATAAGCCCGAATAAACCGTGTATGGTAAGTATGAACAACTCAGAAAGAAATCGACTCAAAGGCCTGATCATGGTCCTGCTACTCAGTTGCACTTTTCTGATAATCTTCTACTTTAAAGTCATTTTTTCACTGAACACAACATTTTTTGCCCTGGGGGGCGATGGCATTCTTTGTTATCAGAACTCCTATTACCTGGCAGCATATGATTCCTCCCTGATGTATTCTCAAAGCATCAATTATCCCTATGGTGAAGTTTCGTTTTATACACAAGCACAGCCACTGGTTACAGGGGTTGTGAGATTTGTATCCGACCACTTCGCAGATGTCACGTCATATACAACAGGCATCATTAACTTCCTGATGCTTATTTCTATTGTGTTGGCCGCTGTTTTTCTTTATTTGCTGTTGTCGGGTACCGGGCTTCCTGCAGTTTATGCGGCATTGGTCTCACTGGGAATTGCTTTTTTATCACCGCAGATTGACCGGTTCGGAGGCCATTTTACATTGGGTTACGTATGCGCCATACCCATGTTGCTGTATTTCATGTTTCAGGTACATTGTGGCCGGAACAAGATTATCTTCAGTGCATTAACAGGCTTGTCCCTTTTTATTCTGATAACAGGGCATGTTTATTTTCTCTTCTTTTTTGCAATCATGATAGGCTTTTACTGGCTGTTTGTTTTCTTTTCGACCAGGAAGAAAAATGGCAGGTTTTACCTGGGAATATTACTGCACATCACTCTGGAACTACTTTTGCCGGTTTTGATCTTTTACCTGCTTATCCATGATTATGATTCAATGGCGCCTGATCGACCTGCCAAACCATATGGGTTCCTTATTTATAAAGCTTCACCGGAAAGTGTATTTATCCCGGGATGGGATTTCGGTTCCTGTAAATTATTCCATCATTTAAGAAACTACTGTTACGCAGACTGGGAGGGAGTATCCTATGTGGGCCTGGTTGGTGTAGTTGGTTTTGTTATCATCATAGTTTCCCGGGTTCAAAAAGTATTCCGGGGCAAATGGGAAGATTTCTTCAAAGTAACCAACAATACATTCCTGAATGCAATGTTCTGGGCTTCTTTCATTGCACTGCTTTACTCATTCGGACTACCCTTCATTCTTGGACTTGAGTTTCTTGTTGAATACCTGGGCCCCTTGCAGCAAATACGCAGCATCGGACGATTTGCCTGGCTGTTCTATTTCATGTTAAACACAGTGGTTTTTTATAACCTCTGGCAGTATTATGTAAGCCATAACAAATCTCATATGCGCTTATTGATTGTTGCCTTACCCCTGATCATGCTTTTCACCGATATGTATCTGTTTATCCGGCGCAAGCAGGAATCATTGAACAACACTTTCCCTGCATGGTCAGATTACAGCAATATTAACCCGGAAAACAAATGGGTTTCCCGCATTGATCCGGATAAGTATGGCGCCCTTATACCACTTCCATTTTATCATATGGGATCCGACAATTACGGCATACCTGTCAGGGGCGAAATGCTGGCAAATTCATTTCTGGTATCCATGAAAACAGGATTACCTGTTGCCGCTGTATACATGAGCCGGGCTTCTGTTTCACAGTCGTTGAAGAACATTGCTTTGGTGTTGGAACCCTACCGCTTCCCGGAGATTTTGAATGATATGCCGAATCAAAAGCCATTTTTAATAGTTGCCGGTAAATGCGATTCCTATACTACAGATGAGCTAAATCTGTTAAACCATTCAACAAAAATCGACTCAAATAACATCTTTGATCTTTACCGGCTCGATTTTGAAAAGCTTTCAGATATAGCGGAAATGAGGGCAGAGGAAATTTGTAATGAGTTTTATATTAAGGGGTTCACCAAACCCGATACAAACTATATTGACCATTCTTGTGGCCAGGTAATTGTTACAGATTTTAACACCCAGATTTCACCCGGCTATCAGGGGAATGCAAAAAAGATAACCGGCCGTTCCTATGAAGTTCTGTATGACGGTCCTCTTGTATCACAACATGATTCTGATTTCATTTGTTCACTATGGATGTCGCCCATGAACAGGGATCTTTTTCCCAAAGCCCGGATTATTTCAGAGCTTTTCGATTCAACAGGAACTCTATATGATTACAAAAACATGATGGCTGGCAACCTGATCAGGACAATTGATGGTGAATGGGGATTGATTGAATGGTCGGTTCCCGTGAAAAAAAACGGTTGTAGATTGAAGATTTCCATTGAAAATTCAGAAATAAAAAGAAACCAAACCTACCTGGCAGATGAACTCCTGATCAGGCCCAATAACTGTAATGTTTACAGGATTCATAACGGTGCTTTCATTAAAAATTGCCGGTGGTATCAATTGCGTAGTGATAACAATGCAATAATGGAAGTCCCCGGAAACCAACCCGGGAACAGGTGAAAATCAGCCTGCAGAATAAGAGACCCCAGCTTATGAATTAACTTGCCCGAACCGCCAGGCGCCTGGATGCGGGTACTTCGGGTTCTTGAAAAGCGGATGAAAATCCGGAATAAGATATACAGTGAGTGATAAAAGTAGGATGCCTTTTTCAATTCTACAGGCCCGGACGCCAATGTTTTCATATCTGCAAGGCTATACCTCTTGAAATGGCCGTTATATTCATCATAATTGGTCCATAATTCCTGTCGCGCCGGAACCGTGACAACCAAATGCCGTGCGTTTACAAATTGGACGCGGATCCTGTCGATGAATTCTCCCGGACTTTCCAAATGCTCAAGTACATCAAACATTAAAACCGTTTCAATACTTTCCCGCACTGAGGCCGGCAATGAAAAAGCATCCTGATTGGTAAGAATTCTTCCTTCACACCCCGGTAAAGGCAGTGCATCGCCCAGTTCAACACCCATGCAATCCACTTGATGTGATAACAAATGTTTCAACACCACTCCTCTTCCACAACCTATTTCCAGAATCTTACTTTGATGAAGGCGGTGTTTTTTCAGGAATCGCCTGATCAACCTGTTACGGGAATGACTCCAGTAATGCTGATCAATACCATCAGGATAAATGGCAGAAAACTGCTCTTTGCTGAATGACGTGTTACTCATTGAATAAACCAAACAGAACTGCAATATAGCAATTATAATTACTAAAAATTTGTAATTTGGCAACACTTAACCAGTATTAAATCCCATTATGCAACGCGTTCGCGACCTCATCATAGGCTTTACAAAAAATCATCCTTTGGTGCTTTTTTATTCAGTGCTTGCCGTTGTCGGATTTTTCTATTTCTATCACATCATTTTATTCAGCCCGCCCCAATCCATACATCGCTGGCGACAAGCCGACTGCCTTTCGATAACCCTGAATTATTACCAGCATGGGATGAACTTAATCAAGCCTGAATTACACCTCATGATATCCGACAACATGAATTCAGGATATGCAGCCTGTGAAGCTCCGTTGTTATATTACTTCGTTGCCCTGTTATACAAAATCTTCGGTCCGCACGAATATGTTTACAGAATGGTGAATGTACTAATCCTTTTTATCGGATTGGGTGCGCTTTTCAGGATTTCTTATCGCCTGCTCCAAAACTTTGTAGCCGCAGCTTTTGTGCCGCTTCTTGTATTTGTTTCTCCTGTTATGGCCTATTACGGAAACAACTTCTTAACCGACTCTACAGCCCTGGCACTGGTATTTATTGGCTGGTGGCAATATTTCAGGTATATTGACAAGGGCAATTACAAACTGTTTGCTATTGCTATCCTGCTGTTCACACTGGCAGGACTTCTGAAAGTTACCATGCTAATCAACCTGGCGGCACTGGGTTGCCTGGGAATAGTCTGGCATTTACGCATCCGGATCTTAAGAGATCACCGGCAATTGTTCCCGGGTGCAATGGCGTCCTTTTTACCTATGATGATGTGTTTCGCTGTCATTGCCGCATGGTACCTGTATGCCATATATTATAACCGCCTGCACCATACCTCCGCATTCCTCACCACTGTTACTCCCTGGTGGGCTGTAAGTAAAGAATTCCGAAAGGAAATAACGCCCATGATAATGAGCAATTTTCCTGTGTATTACTCCATTTTCATACGCTATTTCCTGTTAGCATCACTGCTTGTTTGCATTGTTTTCTTCAGGCATATCCCCAAGTACCTGGGTATACTAACCGCTTTGCTTCCTGCGGGAGGAGTTGTATATATAAGTTTGTTTTACACTCAATTTGTTTATCATGACTATTATCTGATTGTCCTTTTCAGTGCTATTGCTTTTCTGGTTTTAGCAGCATTACTGGCAATCAAACACAAATACCCCGGGGTTTTCGGATCAGGGATCTTTGCCCTATCGTTGATTGTCATCCTGGTTTTCAATGTAATTCATGCCCGCAAAGAAATGCACAGGCGGTATTTTGGTTCAAAACGGGAAACGCCGGTATTCGAATCACTCTTCACTATTCGTCCCTATTTAAAATCAATCGGAATAAAACCTGAAGACCGGGTGATCACCATGCCTGATAATACTTACTCATATACTTTGTATCTGATGAACCAACCTGGATACAGAATCTGGAAAATAGATTCAACTACTCCCGGTTGGATTCGTGCTATGATTGATTGTGGTGCCCGCTACCTGGTAGTGAACGACACAACTTACCTGAATAAACCAGAGTTAAGAGACTTTACTGAGAATTTAGTCGGGCATTATCAGGAGGTTAAAATATTCTGTCTTAGCTCCTGTGCGCTTAATGATTCATTAATGAAAAAGTAGTGTCCATAAAGAATTCCAACATGTCCCGTCAGGCAAGAATCGCCATTGAGCTGATTATCATCTTTTGCATGTGCTGTTTTCCGCTTTTTTACCGGCTCGATACACTGTCTGTAAGAATGTGGGATGAAGCGCGAAATGCGGTTTCTGCCTTGGAAATGTTGCAGAATAAAAATGTTGTGGTCAGGTATTTTGATGGAAATCCGGATGACTGGGATGTGAAGCCTCCTCTGCTGATTTGGCTTCAGGTGATCTCCATGAAAATTTTCGGAATTAACGAGCTGGCCATACGGATGCCATCGGCAGTTGCTGCATTGCTAACTGCTGTTTTCCTGATTTTCTATTTTCACCGCTATCACAACAACCGTTACACAGGTTATATTGCTGCGCTTGTTTTGGTAACATCCCAGGGCTATGTTGAACGGCATATAGCCCGAACCGGTGATCATGATGCCACGCTGATACTGTTCACCACCCTAATCATCTTCATATATTACGAATTCCTTACCGGCAGTAGAAAAAGCAACCGGAAACTGGGTATGGTTACTTTTCTGCTCATTTTGAGCGTTTATACCAAAAGCATTGCAGTCATGATGATTTTGCCCGGGCTGCTCACGATGACTCTGATATATGGGGAGCACCGCAAGATTTTCAAGAACAAATGGTTTTACGTTTGCACTCTTGCATTTTTGCTGATTTGTGGCAGCTATTACTTGCTGCGGGAACATATGCAACCCGGTTATTTAAGCATTGTATGGAATGAAGAGTGGTTCCCCCGGTACCTGAATACCAATGAAAGATTTTATGTCGGGTCCTTTTTTCTCTACATCAAGAATCTTGTTCTTTCCAGGTATACCTATTGGCTTTACTTCCTGGTTGCCGCCATTGTCATCTTATTGTGGCAATCCCGAAAACAGAAAAGAAGTCTGCCTGTCTACCTTATATTTAATGTACTGATCTTTCTGCTGATCATTTCCGCAGGGTCCAAGAATATCTGGTATGACGGGCCGTTGTATCCGTTAATGGCTGTTATCATTGCGCTATTTCTGGTGCAGATACCCAGGTCATTGACGGCTCTGTTCAGGAAAAAAAATTCATTGATACATACAGCCGGATTCCTGATTTTAGCTGCCCTGTTTGTCAGTCCCGGAATCAGCATCATGAAGAAGGTAAAAAGAACACATGAATACAGCTGGGACGAAGAGTTTTACGCAATTTCTTATGTCCTCAGGAATCCTGGTAAATACCCGGAAATAATGAATAAACCCTTTTCAATAGCTTTCATCAATTATTACGGGCATCTTTTATACTATACCGAATCAGTAGAGCTAACCCAAAAGAAATCGATACCTTTCAGAAATCCGGAAAAGCTTTCTGTTGGAGAGCAGGTTCTTCTATCCGAAGATGTGACGCGGGAGAAGATCAACAACCTATATTTCTTTGAGGAGATAATGAAGGATGGTAAAGTACAACTACTAAAGATTACCGGATATCGCCAATCCGTTCATCCACAATAAAGCGGGGCCGTCGTTTGACTTCCTTGTAAATTTTGCCCAGGTATTCACCGATAATGCCAATACACAGAATCTGAATACCTCCCAGGAAGTAAAAGGGCAGCACCGTGGAGAACCAGCCGGCTATGGTTCTGCCCGAGAGATAAGCCCAAAAAGCATATCCCATGAGTAAAATACACACTATGAAAACCAGAAAGCCCAGCACGGTGATTATTCTCAGCGGCACCGTACTGAATGAGGTAATGCCGTCAAGAGCGAGTGAAATCATTTTTTTCAGCGGGTATTTGGTGGTACCGGCCGTTCGTTCGCTCCGGGCATAATGAACTATGGATGTATTGAAACCCATCAGCGGAAAAATGCCTCTCAGAAAGAGATTCACTTCGCTGAAATGCTCCAGTTCTTCATTCACCCTGCGGCTGGTAAGCCGGAAGTCGGCATGGTTGTGCAACACATTAATTCCCAAGATTTTCAGAAATCTGTAGAAGATATAGGCCGTAGTTCTTTTGAAAAAAGTATCTGTTGCTCGTTTGTTTCTTACTCCAAATACGATGTCGTTTCCCTGCCTGAATTTTTCAACCATCTGCCCGATAACAACCGCGTCATCCTGCAAATCGGCATCAATAGATACCAGGCAATCAGCATCTTTCCGGAATTCCAGCAAACCTGCCAGCAACGCAAACTGGTGCCCCCTATTGGCTGCCAGCCGGATTGCCCGTATCCGCGGGTTTTTTTCTGAAATTTCACTGATCAGTTTCCAGGTAGCATCTTTGCTGCGATCATCCACAATGCCGATAAAGCTTTTGTTGTCGACCAGTTCCTGTTCAGTAAACCTGAAGAGCAGTTCTGAAAGTGCTTCAATGCTGGAGGCTATAACTTCCTGTTCATTATAACAGGGGACCACAATTCCCAATACCGGCGGATGATTTTCCATGTCAACCTGTTTTAATTACCCAATCAGGTAATGTTGGGCTGGGCAAAGGCGGCAACATCCTTGCTGGTGATTTCCTTATCGCAAAGAATGATGAGTCGTTCCAGCACATTACGGAGTTCCCTGATATTGCCCGTCCATTTTATCTTTTGCAGATCTTTGATGGCATCAGGCTGAATGATGGTTTTGGGCCGGCCATATTCAGTGCATATTTGCTCAATGAAGTAATCGGCCAGCAGGGGAATATCTTCCAGCCGTTCTTTCAGCGCGGGTACCTGGATGATAATAACCGACAACCGGTGGTATAAATCCTCCCTGAAATTTTTCTGTGCTATTTCTTCCTTCAGGTTTTTGTTGGTGGCAGTAATCACCCGCACATCCACGTCAATATCCTTGTCGCTGCCTACCCTGCTTACCTTATGTTCCTGCAATGCCCGCAGCACCTTTGCCTGGGCCGACAGGCTCATGTCTCCCACTTCGTCGAGGAATAGTGTTCCGCCGTGAGCCTGTTCGAATTTACCCTTACGTTGCTTAATGGCAGAAGTAAAGGCGCCCTTTTCATGTCCGAACAACTCGCTTTCGATTAATTCCGAAGGAATGGCAGCGCAATTCACCTCCACAAAAGGCATACCGGCACGCGCACTTTTCTCATGCAACCAGCGCGCCACCAGTTCCTTGCCGGTGCCGTTATCACCGGTGATGAGCACGCGTGCATCGGTGGGAGCAACGCGCTCAATTATTTCTTTTACCCGGGTGATGGCAGCTGATTCACCTACGATATCAAAAGTTTTGCTGATTTTACGCTTCAGTACCCTGGTCTCGGTAACCAGGTCGTTGCGCTCTGTGGCATTGCGGATGGTAACCAGCAGGCGATTCAGATCCAGGGGCTTTTCAATGAAATCGTAAGCCCCTTTTTTGATTGCCTCCACAGCTGTGTCAATGTTGCCATGGCCTGAAATCATGATTACCGGTACGTCATTGGCCCTTTCATGAAGCTTTTCGAGCACTTCAATGCCATCCATGCCCGGCATTTTTAT
>JAFGOR010000265.1 GCA_016926375.1 Bacteroidales bacterium | reverse complement strand
GTAATCGAAAAAGATCACCGGATTGTTGTTTCCGGTCAGTCGAGGCTCGAAGACCCGACTCCTTTTTATGAAGAGTTGATCGCGCTTTTGGAAGAGCATATTGATGAAGTTAAAACTCATTTATCTATTGATTTTGTTCTCAGCTACATGAACTCCAGTTCATCCAAGTGGTTGTTTCATATTCTCAAAGGATTGCAGAACAGATTTCATGGTAAGAAAATCATTACCGTGAACTGGTTTTATGATTCAGATGACGAAAGCATGCTTGAGGCCGGCGAAGTTTTCCAATCGCTGCTCCACATGCCCTTCAACCTGGTTGAAGTGGGCTGTTGAACCAATTCTTTTTTTGGAAATGAATAATTTCATTTTTGAGCCTCAACCTGCCGTTTTCTTACAATAGTATCCCGTATTGAAACGTTTGTTACATACTAATTCTTTTTGCCATGTTTAGAAAAATGAACCTCATACTGGTAAGTTTGTTGCTTACTTCCGCTGTTTTTTCGCAGGAACCCGTTAACCGGGAACTCACATCGTTTTCAAAACTGGTAGTGGGCGACAGGATCATTGTGCGACTGGTGAAATCAGATAAAGAATCTGCAACCATTCAGGCGCAGGGCATCAATGCTTCGGCAGTAAAAACGGATATATCAGGTAACACTTTAAGCATCAGTATATACGGAGAGCCCTTCACCAAAAAAAAGGTAACGGTAACACTTCATTTTGTTAAACTTACTGATATAGAAGTAAACAACAGCTCAGATGTAAGCACATCCTCACTATTTAAGTCGGATTCCCTGCATGTTGAATTAAAAAGCGGAGGCATACTTTACCTGGATGCTGATTTGGAGCATCTTTCCGGAAGAATTGCAGAAGGTTCCATACTAAGCGCCGAAGGTTATGCAACCCACCTGGATATGCTTGTGTCAACCACAGCCACACTTTCCGCGTTCGACCTGGAAAGTGAGGTTGCCAGAATTAAGGCCATTGCCGGAGGCAAAGCAAAAATTAACGTGGAAAGTGAGCTGAATGCAGAAGTCGGATCAAAAGGGTTTATTTCCTATAAGGGAAAACCCGGGAAAATTAACCGTATCGTGAATTCAGGCGGTTCAATAACCGAATATCAACCCTGAATTGTCATTGCTTATGATCCAGGCCTGGATGTTCCTTTAATAATTCTTTAAGAGCGCACCGGCAACAACCAAATCCTGTGGGTAAGTTATCTTGATATTTTCTCCGTTTCCTTGAACAAGGTGGATTGCGTGTCCCAGGTTTTCCACAACCCCGGCATCGTCTGTGAAATCAGAACGGTAATCCTGATTATATGCCTCTTTTAATATATCAGCTAAAAATATCTGTGGCGTTTGTATCAGCCGGTATTTTGTCCGGTTAACCTGCCTGCTTCTTTTTCCGCTCAGTCGCCTTAAGGTTTCGGGAATTTCAATACACGGAACGGCATTCCCAAATTCAGCAGCCACCCGAAAGCACCTGTCAATTGTATCCAAACTGACCAATGGCCTGACTCCGTCGTGAATTGCAACCAGGCTGTTGTTGGGCAAACCGGCAATATTTTTTTTTACCGTATGAAACCGCGTTTCACCTCCTGAAACAACCTGGTGGCGAAGCCCGAAGTCATGCGTTTTACATAGCTCATTCCATTTCTCGGCCTGACTTTCAGGCAGGGCCAGGATGAACTCCATATCCCGGTTGTAGTGGTAAAATACGCTCAGGGTATGCATCAATACCGGGCGGTTTTGAAGCAACATAAACTGCTTGGGAGTTTCCGAATTCATTCTTGTTCCGCTTCCCCCGGCAACAATCAGTACAATTTTATTCACACGTGAAAAATTATTGTTCTAAATTTACAAAAATCATCATTCATCCTTCCATTTACAGCTATAATATAATTCGTACATGATCAGCAAGCCGTCTTTTTCATTTCTGAATGAATTGAAATACAACAATTACAAAGAGTGGTTCGATGAAAATCGGTCGACTTATCTGGCAGCCAGAAAAGAATTTGAGAACCTGGTCAACCTGGCCATTGGAGAAATCAGCATGTTTGATAAAAAATCGGCACAAACTACAGCAAAAGCCTCCATTTTCAGGATTAACCGGGATATCCGCTTTTCAAACGACAAATCACCCTATAAAACCAACATGGGAGCCTATATTGCCCAGGGAGGTAAAAAAAGCATCTTTGCCGGGTATTACATCCATTTTGAACCGGGAGCATGCTTCTTATCAGGAGGTATATATATGCCCTCCGGTGCTGTTTTAAAAGCCCTGCGCCATGAAATCTTTGAAAACATGGATGAATTCAAAGCCATCATTGAAAAGCCTTCCTTTATTAAGCATTTTGGCAGAGCATTGTGGGGTGAGAAACTCAAAACTGCACCCAAGGGGTTCCCAAAGGAATTTATAGACCTGGAATACCTGAAATTCAAACACTACACCGTGGTTAAAAATGAACCCGACCGGCTTTACCAGAGTAATGCATTGATCAAAGAAATTCAGGAAGTTTTTACAGAAATGTACCCTTTCAACAAATTTCTCAACAGGACCATTGAGGAAAGTGCAACATAAAAAACAAACGCTACACCAGTTTTTTGATTTCGGCAGCCCTGAGGATCAGGTGCACAATTTCTTCAATGGTAAACGACATACTGTTAATCGTTAAATCAAACCGGGTATAATCGGTACCCTTGCCCTGAAAATACTCACGAAACTCCCGTCGTTTCCTGTCAATATCCAGGGCTGTTTTTTTAGCCTCTTCGGGTGAAATTTTGTATGTCTCTGAAATGCGCATAATCCTCCATTCCATTGGCGCTTCCAGGTTAACATGAAGTGATTTGGGCAGGTCGTGTGTAATGGCCACCCCGCCACGGCCAACTATGATAACGTTTCCTTCGAATGCCATGTTGCGGATAACTTTCGCAACCGTATTCATTATCTTTCTTTCGCTTTTATAGTATTTATTGAATTGGGCAGAAATAATGGCGTCCAACGTACTCTTTTGCTCGTATTCAAAAACGTATTTAATCTTATCCGGATCTACCTCAAGCGCTTTGGCTGACTCCGCCATGATTTCCTTGGTAACAAATTTCCATTTTACTTCTTTTCCTTTAACAAACATCTTTCGGGTAAGTTCTTCAGCCAGTCGGCCTGCAACAATCTTCGCAGGACAACCAAATTCTCTGGACAGGGTGATTACGGGACCTGCTTCCATGCCACGTTCACTTTCCTGTAGAATACGGTCAGAAGCGTATTTTAGCAGATCTAGATGCATAGTCTTATGAATCTTATCAACCTTGTATAAATTTAAGCATAATATTTTAATTTTTCAAGTATATTGTTCCTGTCAAAAACTTTTCAAATATAGTTGCATAAACGCTTCAATGTCATTATTCTGCCAAATTCTCTTATTTTTGTACCTTCAAAAACTTGTCTGATGTCCGATTTTCTTATTCATTCCATTAAAGATTCCATCCGGAATATTCCTGATTTTCCGGTCAAGGGTGTTCAGTTTAAGGATATCACCACGGTTCTGAAAATGCCTGAGCTTTTCAGCATGATCGTTGATCAGATGGCGGCCCATTACGCCAATATGGGAATTACAAAAATAGTGGCCATTGAATCAAGAGGCTTCATCATCGGAGGTGCTCTGGCCTATAAACTTGGAGTTGGTTTTGTACCTGTGAGAAAACCCGGAAAACTGCCGGCAGAAACCTATACCAAAAAATACGACCTGGAATACGGCACCGATACACTGGAAATTCACCGTGATGCGTTGCATGATCAGGATGTTGTTTTGCTGCATGACGACCTGCTTGCCACCGGAGGTACTTCCCTGGCAGCTATTGACCTGGTTAAACAGTCCGGCGTTAAGAAAATATTTGTAAGCTTCATTGTAGAACTTGATTTTCTGAAAGGCAGAAATCGCCTTTGCCCCCCCTACGAGGTTTTTTCTTTAGTTCATTTTTAATCTTCTTTCAGAACAAGTCTCCTGCGATTTTAACACAGGATTGGCACATGAGGGTGTGCTTTTTCACCCATAATTTGTGCATCTTTGGATATTGAAACCGCTTTTGACAACATCCTGATTATGATTGATAAAGCCACCATCGACCGGATTTTCGCTGCAGCAGATATTGTTGAAGTTGTCGGCGAATTTGTCAACTTGAAAAAGGCCGGACAAAACTTTCGTGGCTTAAGTCCTTTTAAAAACGAAAAAACACCTTCATTCTTTGTAAGTCCTTCAAAAGGCATTTTCAAATGTTTCAGCACTGGAAAGGGAGGAAATGTGGTTGCTTTTCTCATGGAAAACGAGAAGCTCACTTATCCCGAGGCATTGCGTTATCTGGCGCGGAAATACAATATTGAAATTGTTGAAAAGGAAGACTCCATTGAAGAAAAGCAGCTCAAGAATGAACGTGAAAGCCTTCTGGCTGTAAACCAGTTTGCCTGTCAGTATTACGTGAATACATTGCATAGTGCCGAAGGAAAGGCTATTGGCCTGAGCTATTTTATTGAAAGAGGACTTCGTGAAGACACCATCAGGAAATTTCAGCTGGGCTATTCACGCGAAGACCGGCATGCCTTTACAAAAACTGCACTCGACAGTGCTTTCAAGATGGAATACCTGGTGAAAACCGGATTGACCATTCAGGGCGATAACACTTCCTTTGACCGGTTTCATGGAAGAGTCATGTTTCCGATTCATGGGCTGACCGGCCAGATATTGGGTTTTGGCGGCCGCATCATGAAAGCTGATGAAAAAACTGCCAAATACCTCAACTCTCCGGAATCGGAGATTTATCATAAAAGTGATATCCTCTACGGATTGTACTTTGCGCGTCAGGCAATTCTTAAAAATGATGCCTGCTACCTTGTTGAAGG
>JAFGOR010000264.1 GCA_016926375.1 Bacteroidales bacterium | reverse complement strand
ATAATTTGATAATTTGATAATTTGATAATTTGATAATTTGATAATTTGATAATTTGATAATTTGATAATTTGATAATTTGATAAAGTGTACATTAAAAAACTTAAATGTTATGAGAAGTGACAAAAACAATTTGATAGTTGACCTGAGTTTCAGGTTTGCTTTAGAAATTATTGAATTCAGCGAATTACTTGAACAGAACAGGAAATTTATTATTTCCCGTCAGTTGTTAAAAGCAGGTACATCAATAGGGGCTAACATCAGGGAAGCACAAAATGCGGAAAGCAAGGATGATTTCATTCATAAGTTCAAAGTGGCCGCAAAAGAAGCTGATGAATGCGAGTATTGGCTTTTGCTTTGCAAATACTCAAAAGGATATCCAGATACAGATCTTTTACTAAATAAACTTCTTGAAATAATGAAAATATTATCCAAAATCATCAGTACTTCCAAAGGAAAGACTGAATAGTATTTAATTTTCAAATTAACTCATTTTCAAATTTTCAAATTAACATGTGTCTAAGCATCCCCGCAAAAATCCTTACCGTAGAAGGAAATATGGCCCGGGCCTCCGTAGGAGGCGCTGTGGTGAATACGAGCCTGCACCTGGTAGATGATGTGAAGCCGGGCGATTACGTATTGATTCACACTGGTTTTGCCCTTCAGAAAATCAGCGAAGAAGAGGCTCTGGAAACCATTGCCATGATAGAAGAAATGGAAAAAGAAACAGGAGATCCGGAATGAAGTATATTGATGAATTCCGAAACCATGATTTGGTAGCCACGCTGACAGAAGCAATTGTCCGCCGGTCGAAAAAGCCTGTCCGTATCATGGAAGTGTGCGGCGGACATACGCTGGCCATCCGTAAATACGGCATTCAGCAACTGCTTCCTGAGCATATTGAGTTGCTATCGGGTCCGGGTTGCCCGGTTTGTGTTACCCCCCGGATATCCATTGACAGGGCCATAGCCCTTTCCAGGCTCCCCGGGGTTATCATCACCACATACGGTGATCTGATTCGGGTGCCCGGCTCCCGGTCAAGTCTCAACCAGGAACGTGCGCAGGGAGCAGATGTCAGGATTGTATATTCCACGCTGGATGCTCTTGATATTGCCCGCACAAATCCCCAAAAAAAGGTAATTTTTCTTGGAATTGGCTTTGAAACAACAACCCCATCCAGTGCAGTTGCCATACTGGAAGCAGAAAGACAGCGTATTTCCAACTTCTTCCTGCTTTCGATGCACAAGGTCATGCCACCTGCCATGGGTGCGCTGATCGACCAGGGCATCCGCATTGACGGGTATATCGGACCGGGTCATGTTTCTGCAGTTGCCGGTGCCGATATGTACCATGCACTGGTTGAAAAGCATGGCATTGCTGTGGTAATTGCAGGCTTTGAACCGGTTGATCTGCTTCAGTCGATTTACATGCTCGTTTGCATGAACGAGGAGGGCAGACATGGCGTGGAAATACAGTATAAAAGAGTAGTCACTCCCCGGGGCAACACGAAAGCATGTGAAATGGTCAACCATGTCTTTGATTCCTGCGATGAATCGTGGCGGGGATTAGGTATGATCAACGGCAGCGGCCTTTCATTAAAAGAACAATACAGCAGGATGGATGCTTCATTGCAGTTTGATGTTCAGGTTGAACCGTTGCCTGAACCTGCGGGTTGCATCTGCGGTGAAGTATTGCGGGGGATGAAGAAACCGGCTGAATGCAGGCTTTTTGGAAAAACCTGCACGCCCGCCAACCCAATAGGGGCTTGCATGGTTTCGGGTGAAGGAGCCTGCCAGGCTTATTATCAATTCAGATGATGTTCATTCTTTTTTTGAATATATTTGACGCTTCGTTAACAATTCCTTTCATAATCTCATGAGTTCAAAGAAACGTATTCTGTATTCCCTGCTCAGCGGTCTGATGCTTACTCCGGCCTGGTATAAGTGGGGAAACGGTTTGATCCTGATTTTTGCACTGGTGCCCTTGCTGATGGTTGAAGATTACCTCGATCAGCACAAGAATGAATATAAACCGGGTACATTCTTCAGATACGCAGCACTTGCCTTTTTTGTGTGGAACGCTGCCACCACCTGGTGGATTGTTAACGCTACATTGATAGGTGTGGTTGCTGCAGTGCTGATCAATACACTCATGTGGTCGTTGGTGATGTGGCTCTTTCATCTGGCAAAAAGAAGAATGGGTGCTCACATCGGTTATTTCAGCCTGATTTTGTTTTGGATCACCTGGGAGTATTTTTATCACAATGCTGAAATCTCATGGCCCTGGCTTTCACTGGGGAACGGATTTGCCTATAACATCCGGATGATCCAGTGGTATGAATACACCGGTATACTTGGAGGATCGTTGTGGGTACTGCTTTTAAACGTTTTGATAATCAATCTGATTAAGAATATTGTGAATGACCAGCCTAAAAGGCAGCTGGTTGCGCAACTCGTACTGATTGTGGTTATCGTTGCCGGTCCGCTGGTTACCTCGCTGGTCATGTTTCATTCCTACCATGAGACCCCTAATCCCAATACTGTTGTGGTAATTCAACCCAACATTGATCCTTACGAAAAATTTGTTTCCATTCCCAGTGTTGAACAAACCCGCATTCAGCTTGAAGAGGCTGCAAAATTGGCTGATGCTGAAGTGGATTACTTTGTTGCACCTGAAACATCCATCAACAATAACATATGGTTGGACCAGATTGAAAATGTGCCGGATATCCGGATGATACGCAGTTTCATTGCAGCTTATCCGGGAGCATCCTATGTGCCGGGAATTCAATGTATGAAAATATACAAGCCGGGTGATCAGCTTACCGACAATGTACGTGACATACCGGGTTCCAACCTGAAATATGAATCGTTTAACGCTGCCATCCAGATTGACACAACAAAGCATGTTCCTTATTACTTTAAATCGAAGTTGGTTGTTGGTGTAGAAACAATGCCTTATGCCAAATACCTGGGTTTTCTTGAAAAGCTTACCGTTCAGCTCGGTGGTACACTCAGGGGTTGGGGAACGCAGGATTACCGGGGTGTTTTTTTCTCCGCGAAGGATTCCACAGGTGTCAGTCCTATCATATGTTATGAATCGGTTTACGGGGAATTTGTTACTGGCTATGTAAAGAACGGTGCAAACCTGCTTTTCGTGGTTACCAACGACGGGTGGTGGGGCAATACACCCGGTTATCATCAGCACAATTCCTTTTCCGGTCTTCGCGCCATTGAAACCCGCAGAAGCATTGCCCGTTCAGCAAATACCGGTATTTCCAGCCTGATCAATCAGCGGGGCGAAGTCCTGCAGCAACTCGGATGGTGGCAACGGGGAGCCATCAAAGGAATTCTCAATGCCAATGACAAGCTCACTTTTTATGTCAGAAATGGCGACTACATTGGGCGCAGCGCCTCGTTTTTTGCCTTGCTGATTGTGCTGCTTTATTTAGTTACCTCTATCATACGGAGATCACAAAAAAGAACGGTCAAAAGCTAAACTACTTTTTCTTTTTACTCCGCCCTGATTCAGCCTGCATTTTTTCGATCAGCTGGTTTTTAGAATCGAGTTCTTCCTGCAGCTGGATTTCTCTGCGGTGCGATTCTTCTTGTGTAGCCTGAAGTTCTTCGAGATTTTGCCTCATTTCTTCTTCCTGGGCCCTGAGTTCTTCAGCCTGGGCGTTATTTTGTTCCAGTATCTGACTGGTTTTTTCATTGACCTTGATGATGGTAATGATGGAAGCCAGTGATTCGGCTATTTTTTCAACAAAACCCACCCTGGAATCTGACAGCTTTTCTGTTGAAGCAATTTCAATAACACCTACACATTCGTTATCCTGAATAACAGGCACATAAATGGCATAACGCAGCGTTACATTCCCAAGTCCGGATCGAAGCACAATATACCCGTCCGGAAGATCATCTATCTTGAGTGTCTGTTTCTCCACAAAGCAGGTTCCGATGTTTCCTTCTCCTGCCTCAAAGGTGTAGTTGATGCTTTTATCGGAGCTGTAGCAGAAATCTCCTGCAGCTGTGAGCACAATGTGGTTCGGATCGGTATCATCCATTACAAAGATTCCTCCTGCTGAAGCATCAATGTACCTCACCAGTTCTGATATTAACGAGGTGCATAATTCCTCGAGGTTTCGCCTTTTCCTGGCAATTATTTCGCTAAGGCGTGCAATACCTGTATTCAGAAACCGGATATCAGCTTCTTCTTCATCCCTGCGCCTGATTTCTTCCTGCTGTTCTTCAAGTTTTCTGGCTTTTCCTTTCAGTTCTGCCTGGGCTTCATCAATCTTCTGCTGGAGAACTACATTGTCACGCCTGGATTGTCTTTCCCGTTCCCGAATGTAATATATGATCAACATGACAATGGAAGCAAAGAAGAGGACAATGGCCAGTTTGGTTTTATACCATGGGGGGCTGATCCGGATGCTGATTTTCCGGATTTCATCATTCCATACTCCGTCACTGTTTGATCCCTTCAATAGAAATGTATATCTGCCTGCATCCAGGTTGGTATAGGTTACAAAATCCCTGTTTCCGGCATAAACCCAATCCCGGTCGAATCCTTCCATCATATACATGAACTGATTCTTTTCAGGCGCATTGTAATCAAGAGAGGCAAATTCAATGGTAAATACCGACTGCTTGTGCTTCAGTTTGATTTTGCCGGTATGATTAATGTGTCGGCTGAGGGGAGAGTCTTTTGCCCCCGGGGCAACGGATACGTCGAAAATTTTGAAACCGGTAAAAACAACATTGGGTTTTACAGTGCTGCTCCTGATGCTGTCAGGGTGAAAAATAGTCAGCCCGTTTACACCGCCGAACATCATCCGGCCATCACTCAGAATGAACTGAGAATTGAATTTGAATTCATTGCCCTGGATGCCCTGTGATTTATCGTAGGCATCAACCCGGCCCGTTGCCGGATTGAATTTCATGATTCCTCGGGTAGAGCTGATCCACAGGTTGTTGTGCTTGTCTTTCAGCAGCCCCATGAGCGCATTGGATGTAAGTCCGTTATTCATGGTATACACCCTGAACGAATCGGTTTTCAGGTCAAGCCGGTTGAGACCTCCTCCGTTTGTGGCAATCCAGGCAATATCATCAATGAAAACAATGGATTTCACATCGTTGTATGACAGTGAATTCTTGTTCTTGTCATCGTGCTGGTAGCGTTTGGTTTCCTTTTTATCAAAATCGAGTACGCAGATGCCCTGGTTTTCTGTTCCAAACCAGATTCTCCCCTGAGGGTCCTCAATAATATTCAATATCAGATTTGAACATGAGGTAAATCCCTCACCAGATTCCGAAAAATTTTCAAAAGTTCCTGCAACAGGTTCATAAAGGCTGAACCCCGACCGATAAGCTGAAATCCAGTAGCGCTCCCTGCTGTCTTTGAAAATAGTCCAGACCAGGTCGTTTGGCATGCCGTTCGTTGAATTGTAGGATTTGATTACCCTTCTGCTATCCGGATCGAAAACCATCAGGCCTCCCATATAGGTTCCCAGAAGGAGGTTTCCGGCAGGGTCTTCATGTATGGCAAGAATTACATCGGAAGTAAGTGATCCGGGTTTCCCGGCTTCCATCCTGATGTGTTCAAATGACCTGGTGGCTTCATCAAATAAGCTCAAGCCGCCACCGTCCTGCCCTATCCATATGCGACCTTTGGAGTCTTCAAACAGCGCGGATACCACTTCTTTGTTGATGGATTCCGGATTGAACGGACTATGTCTGTATGATTCGAACTTTTCCCTGTTTCTTTTCCAAACACTGATACCGGCGCCATAATGACCTATCCAGATATTGTTATCCCGGTCTTTGAACATTTTGATTATCGCATTGCTGGCCAGGGAATATGTATTACGCGTATCAACAATAAGAAATTGCGTAGTCTGAGTAAACGGATTGAAAATGTTGATACCGCCACCATCGGTTCCAATCCAGATTTCATATGGATTTATATAAAGGCTTTTAGTCCGGATGTTGTTGCTGTTAATTCCACCTACAGCCTTTTCCAGAAGTTTGATATCTCCGTTCCCGGGATTATAGATATGAACACCTGACATTTCGGATGTGATGTAAAGCCTGCCCTGCGGATCTTCCATCATGAATTTGCTGTTATTGTTACCCTGGTATGCCAACTTGTAGGGTATTTCTTTAAAGGAATCGCCTGACCTTTCATATTCGTAAATCTGATCTGTATTCGGGGCTATGAATAACCTGTTATCTTTCGTAAGCAACGTGCTGAAAACAGTTGTACCTCCCAGCGATTTTGGATTCCCCGGATCATGATAGTAATATCTGAATTTGTTCTTTTTCGGATAATAGCGGGCAAGTCCGCTTACTGTTGATAACCATATTGTACTGTCGGTATCAATGGTAATGTGAATGACTCTTTCTCCGTGGTAAGCTTCAGGATTATCCGGATTGGGCTCAAACCGGGTCATTTTATCCAGCTGCGGATCATACATGTTCAGTCCGTCTGATCCGATCCAAATATTTCCGGACTTGTCTTCTCCAAGACAAAAAACCCAATTGGATGCCAAGCTCTGGGGATCATTCCTGTCGTTCCTGTATACTGTGAATTTTTTGCCATCATAACGATTCAGACCGTCATGCGTGGCAAACCACATGAAACCCTGCTTATCCTGCATAATGTCTTCCACAATGCCCTGCGAGAGCCCATCGTCAACCGTAATGTATTCAAATTTTATCTTGGAGAGGTCTGCAGTAAACGCCGGCAATACCCAGCAAATTGTGGTCAGCATGAAAATCAGTCTTTTCATAGCCGTAGAATTAGTTAACTATTAACTTATATACTGAATAGTTGCAGTAAAGGTTATATGATAACTATCCTTCTTCTGCACCTTCCATTTCTTTCAATACCTTTTCAACTTCTTTTTCAGTACTGAATAGTTTACTCTTGCAAATTTTCAGTAATTCAGATGCCTGTTTGACTTTTTCGGCCAGTTCATCTACGTCGAGTTCACCGGTTTCAATCTGATGCAGTATTTCATCAATGGCAGCAATTGCTTCGGAATAGGAAATCTGTTTTTTAGTCATGTTGCGGCATTAAATGGTTTTGCTTTTTAAATTACCTTCTGCAAGCCTGGTTTCAATAATTTCATCCTTTGATGCCAGACCGGGATTTTTCAATGCTTTACCATTATGGTAGGTAATGGAATATCCTCTTTTGAGTATCAGAAAGGGATCTAAATAGTTTTTCTTTTTCTCAAACACATCCATCCTGTGCTTTTGGTTGTTGATGAATTCCCTGGTAACGGAGTTCAGACGGACATTCCTGGATACGGTAGTTTGGACTTCTTTCAACAGGTGCTGTTTGACGTGGTTTTTCAAATTAACTCCCAGCAACTGAAGATTCCGGCGATGATTTGTGAGTATTCCTTTCACGGCCGGTTTCAGCTTCAGCAACATCCTGTTCAGCTTTTCCTTTTCATCATCAACTCTTTCGGTCACCAGGTCATTCAGGCTTACTGATCGTTCATTGATGGCATCGTCCACTTCGCGGTAACAATCAATCAAATATTCGGCAACTGCAGTTGGTGTTTTCAAACGAGTATGGGCAACCAGGTCGGCTATGGTTTCGTCCTGTTCGTGCCCGATACCTGTGAGCACCGGCAGCGGAAACTGGCATATGTTTGAACAAAGCAGGTAACTGTTAAAGCAGTTCAGGTCTGACTGGGAACCACCACCCCTAATCATCACAGTGATGTCGTATGAGTCTTCGTTGGCATAAATACTGTCCATCGCACTGATAATGGATTGCTCTGCTTCTTCACCCTGCATTACTGCGGGGAAAAGCCGGATGTTAAACCGGTAACCGAAGGGATTTTTAATGAGCTGGTCCTTAAAATCGCCGAAACCGGCAGCAGTTTTTGAGGAGATGACCGCAATTCTCCGGGGAATTTCAGGGAATGCCAGTTCCCTGTTCATGTCAAAAACGCCTTCTGATTTCAGCCTGTTGATGACTTCCATTTTCTGTCTGGCCAGTTCCCCAATTGTAAAGGATGGTTCAATATCTGAGATATTCAGGCTGAACCCATACAATTCATGAAACTCAGCGGTCACTTTGATCATCACTTTCATTCCGGCAGCCAGGCGTGTTCGGGTGACACTTTCAAAGTAGGGTTGAAGCATCCTGTAAACCGAAGCCCAAATGGTAGCCCTGGCTTTGGCCCGGATTGTCCCGCCGGTTTCTTCCTTTTCAATGAGTTCCAGGTAACAATGGCCACTGTAATTAACCTTCAGTTCGCTTATTTCGGCTACTATCCAATATGAGAAAGGCAGCGCATTATTAAGGGCTGATTTGATCTGTTCCAGCAACTCGCATAGTGACACTGCTTTTTTGTCCATTTCTCAGAATTTGAACAATTTACAATTTTCAGAAAGCTCGCCTGACCGGATCCTGATGATGTAAGCCCCCCTGGGAAGACCGGCTAATTCTCCTTCAAGCTTCACGTAGTTTCTGCCGTCAACCTGTGGATAAAGCGTATGCAGCATTTCTTTTCCTGATATATCATAAAGTGAAATGTCTACCGGTGCGCTTGTGTTGTTTTTGAATACCACATACAACAGGCTGTTAAAAGGATTTGGGAACAGGGTTACGGCTTTGTCAACCGGACTATTCTCCTGCTCCATTTGCAGCAGAATATTGGCCAGGTTGAAGTCGGGAATTCCGTAACCGAATTCATCATCAGGCTGATTGTAGCGATCAGCGCTTTCGCAGATGGCCTGACGGATTTCCATTGCAGATGCCTCCCTGTTGGCCTGCCAAAGACATGCTGCAAGTCCGGTTATCAAAGGCGCAGAGTAAGATGTTCCGCTTCCGGGTCTGATTGTTTCATCGGGCCTGGCAACATAAATTCCTTTCCCAATAGCCATTACTTCAGGTTTTACCTGGTTATCCGACGAGGGACCGCGGCTGCTGAATTCAGCCACATCCAGATACGGATCAACTGCTCCCACAGTCAGCACACTGTCGGCATCACCCGGGGCGGTAATGTATTTCCATGCGGAGTTGCCCTCGTTACCAGCACTAACCACAACCAGTATGCCCTTTGAGGCTGCAATATCTGCAGCCCTTGAGACGCGGGTAGTATTGCCATCCATATCGGAATAGTCATGATTTTGATCCTGGTTATCGAATAATGAATATCCCAGCGATGTATTGATGATATCAGCACCTGCGCTGTCAGCAAATTCGGCTGCCGCTATCCAGTTGTCTTCTTCTATGATGAATTCGGATGAAGCATCTTCGGTGCGAAGCAGCCAAAAATAAGCATCCGGCGCTGCCCCAACCAATTCACCGGGTTGCCATCCTCCGATAACGGAAAGAACAGACATGCCATGCGTGGAGTGCCCGAAAACGCTTTCTCCGGGTAATACATAGCTGCGTGTTCCAAGAATCCGGCCATCTTCCCAAATATTGCTGAAAACGGGCAACCGGTCTGCTTCCGAAAAACCGGCATCGAGCACTGCAATGGTGATTCCCTTACCTGTAAATCCATGTGCGTGCATATACTGTCCGTGGTGTATGGCTGTTTGCAGCCAGGATGCGCCGTATTCAAGCGAAGCAGGGGCATGCACTTCTTTTGTTCCGGATGCAGCCTTTTTCCGGGCAAGATAACGCTGCCTGTTCAGCACAGTTGTATTCTTTCTGACAAAACTGAATTCGGATATTCTGTTTAACACCAGGCTGTCAGATACCTGTATGGTAGCTGTATTCAGCCATCTGGATGTGTGGAGGACCCGGGCTCCGGCTGACTTCAGGCTGTCAATGTAAACCTGCGAAACGGGCAGGTCGTTATATACTATGGGTATTCCCTGGCGCTGCCTTCTTTCAATAGCTTTCTGCGAAAGAAACTCAGCCGGATTATCAGGGCTAAAAGGTGAATTCAGTTTGTCTGTGAATGAGATCAGGTATTTTCCGGGTGCCGTAAGTTCAAAAACCTCCTGGGCAGTTAACCGGGTTAAAGAAAATATCAGTATTAACCAGCATCCTGCAACGAGTCGGATCACCTTAGGTACATTTTCCGGCCTATTTTGCTGATGGTCCAAGAAAATCAGTTTCATCGGGTTCTTCAAATTTACCCATGTTTTCATCTATCTGTTTGAACAGTTCCTGCTGTTCCTTTTCGAGTTTTTCTTCATCGGCAGATTTGCCCTGCTTGTAATCAAGCTCTCTCGATATACTGCCATCTTCTTCATAAAAAGTCCACCTGCCATCCCTCAGATCATTTACATATTTCCCCTTAACATTTGGTTCACCATTGGCATAGTAAACAATGAAATCTCCCTGAAGCTTATTGTCTAAGTATCCTGCTTTCAGCCGGAGTACGTTTCCTAAAAAGTATTGTTCCCAAATGCCGGATTTTTTACCATTTTTCCATCCGATTTTTTCGGATACGTCGCCGTTTGGGTAATAGTTAATCATCATGCCGTCGCGCACACCCATGCTATACGACTCACGCGAGGTAACCGATCCGCTGTAAAAGCTGTAATAAACCCACGTGCTGTCTCTTTTGGAATTTACATAATTGCCTTCAGCAGCAATTTTTCCGCCTTGGTAAAATTCACGGGCACGCACCTGTTCTCCTGTACTGCTGTAATACAAAATGGCCCTGAGGGCACCCGATTCATAATACCGCTTCATTTCTCCAACTGGCTTGTTGTTATTAAAATAACCTTTGTACATGAGCTTGCCATTGGGATGGGCTTTTTTCCAGTATCCCTGTTTCAGGCCGTTGGCATCAGTCTGGTTAAAAATGGTGTCCTGTTGTGCAAAGATGACGGATGCCGGAAAAAGCAAAAGAATAAAAATGATTTTCAGGTAATTCATACAATGGTTTATATGTGATAAAGATAGCAAAAATGAAAGATATTCATAAAAAAAGCTGTACCCCTGAGGGCACAGCTTTACAATTAATACACTTATCGAAAAATTACTTCACTTCTTCAAAATCCACATCGGTCACTTCGTCATCCTTTTTGGCGCCGTTAGTTGAACCTGCTCCTGAAGTTGCTCCTGCATCAGCTGTATAACCCTGTTGCGGGTCTTGCTGACCGCCGGCTTGCTGGTTCTTGTAGAGCTCCTCGGAAGCTGCCTGCCATACTGATGTCAGTTCTGCAGTAGCTGTATCAACAGCTGCAAGATCCTGAGATTTATGTGCTTCTTTCAGTTTTGCAAGAGCCTGTTCAATGGGACCTTTTTTATCCGCAGGCAACTTGTCACCAAACTCCTTCAGCTGTTTTTCAGTTTGGAAAATCAGACTGTCAGCTGCGTTTAGTTTGTCAACACGCTCACGTTGTTCCTTATCGCGCGCTTCATTTTCCTTGGCTTCACGTTTCATCTTTTCAATCTCATCGGCCGATAAACCTGATGAAGCTTCGATACGAATGCTTTGCTGTTTGCCGGTTCCCTTGTCTTTTGCAGAAACATGCAGGATGCCGTTGGCGTCAATATCAAAGGTCACTTCTATTTGCGGGATTCCCCTGGGAGCAGGCGGAATTCCATCGAGGTGGAACCTGCCGATGGTCTTGTTGTCAGATGCCATAGGCCTTTCACCCTGCAGTATGTGAATTTCAACCGAGGGCTGATTATCTGATGCCGTGGTAAAGGTTTCTGTTTTTTTGGTGGGAATGGTGGTATTCGATTCAATCAAGCGGGTTGCAACACCGCCCATGGTTTCGATACCCAAAGAAAGCGGGGTCACATCAAGCAACAGGATGTCCTTTACTTCGCCGGTGAGCACGCCACCCTGAATGGCAGCACCAACAGCCACTACTTCGTCGGGATTAACACCTTTCGAAGGTTTGCGGCCAAAAAACTTCTCAACCACATCCTGGATAACCGGGATACGGGTGGAACCGCCAACGAGAATTACTTCGCTGATATCGGATGTAGACAAGCCTGCATCTTTCAATGCTTTGCGGCAGGGCTCAATGGTGGCCTGAACCAGGGTGTCAACCAGGCTTTCAAATTTGGCACGGGTAAGTGTTTTTACCAGGTGCTTGGGAATTCCATCAACCGGCATGATGTAAGGCAGGTTGATTTCTGTTTGGGTTGAACTGGAAAGCTCAATCTTGGCCTTCTCGGCAGCTTCTTTAAGGCGCTGCAATGCCATCGGGTCTTTCTTCAGGTCAACACCTTCATCTTTTTTAAACTCTTCGGAAAGCCAGTCAATGATACACTGGTCAAAGTCGTCTCCACCCAGGTGGGTATCACCGTTGGTAGATTTTACTTCAAATACACCATCACCCAGTTCGAGGATGGAAATATCAAATGTGCCGCCGCCCAAATCGTAAACGGCAATCTTCATGTCGTGGTGCTTCTTGTCAAGTCCGTATGCCAGCGAAGCCGCAGTGGGCTCGTTGATGATACGCCTTACTTTGAGGCCTGCTATTTCACCGGCTTCTTTGGTGGCCTGCCTTTGTGAGTCGCTGAAATATGCGGGAACTGTAATGACTGCCTCGGTAACCTCATGGCCCAGGTAGTCTTCAGCAGTTTTTTTCATTTTTTGCAACACCAAAGCGGAAATTTCCTGAGGGGTGAACTTGCGATCGTCAATTACCACACGGGGTGTATTGTTATCGCCCTTGGCAACCTTATAAGGAACCCGGTTGATTTCTTTCTGGACCTTGTCATAGGTTTCACCCATGAAACGCTTGATGGAAGAAACAGTTTTCTGCGGATTGGTAATTGCCTGACGCTTTGCCGGATCTCCAACCTTACGCTCTCCGTTATCCATAAACGCAACCACCGAAGGCGTGGTGCGTTTGCCTTCGCTGTTGGGAATTACAACCGGTTCATTACCCTCCATTACTGCAACGCATGAATTGGTCGTCCCCAGATCAATTCCGATTATCTTACTCATGCTAAAAATATTTTATTGGTTAATATTCTGTATGGTTTGTGACCTAATCGACAAGGATTGTGCCATTTCTGCCATGCTGACAAATAGACAGTTTTGCAGATGGGATTGTGACAGTATATACATGAATCTGTATGCTGTGCATGACATATTGTAACCATGTTGTTGTGTATTCCAGGTTAATTTCTCAACTTTGCCAGCTTGTTATCAAACTTAAAATCGTGTGCCATGTCAGTTGCTTCTGCCGATAAACCAAAAAAAATAACCACACATGTACTGCAGGAAATGAAAGTCAGGGGTGAGAAAATTTCCATGCTCACTGCCTACGACTATTCCATGGCCAAAATTATTGACCGGGCCGGTATTGATGTGATTCTTGTTGGAGATTCAGCTTCAAACGTAATGGCCGGTTACGAAACCACCCTTCCCATTACCCTCAATGAGATGATTTATTATGCTTCTGCTGTGGTGCGGGCTGTTGAGCGGGCTCTTGTTGTAGTCGACCTGCCTTTTGGTTCCTACCAGGGAAATTCCAAAGAAGCACTGAATTCTGCCATCCGAATCATGAAAGAAACCGGGGCGCACGGCGTGAAGCTTGAGGGAGGAAAGGAAATTGTGGAGTCAGTCACCCGAATCCTGTGTGCCGGTATTCCGGTAATGGGACATCTGGGACTTACACCCCAGTCGATTCATAAATTCGGAACCTTTGTGGTAAGGGCCAGAGATGAAGAAGAAGCCAAGAAACTGGTTGAGGATGCACACGTGCTTGAGGAAGCCGGATGTTTTTCCATAGTACTTGAGAAAATACCCGCCCGGCTTGCTGCTCAGGTGTCACAGGAACTCAAAATTCCGATTATCGGAATTGGGGCAGGGCGGTTTGTGGACGGACAGGTGCTGGTGAGCCATGACATGCTGGGGATCAACCAGGATTTCTCACCCCGTTTCTTAAGACGCTACCACAACCTGTACCAGGAAATAACCAGTGCAGTGAATAATTACATTACCGACGTGAAGAACCTGGAATTCCCGAATGATAAAGAACAATATTAATTTGAAAATTTGAAAATTCGGCAATTTGAAGATTTGGCAACCTGGCTGAAGGTAGATGGCTGGACAATATGAGAATTATCACATCATCAAATTATCAAATTATCAAATTATCAAATTATCTTTTCTCAATGTCTGAACCACTCAACATATTATTCGAGGACAACCACATCATCGCGGTGAACAAAACCTCGCATGATTTGGTGCAGAAGGATGCCACGGGTGATCTGTCGCTTGACAACAAGATCAGAAATTTCCTCAAAGAAAAATATGCCAAGCCCGGGGATGTATTCCTGGGAGTGGTTCACCGGCTCGACCGTCCTGTCACCGGGGCTGTGCTTTTTGCCCGTACCAGCAAAGCGTTATCCCGGCTGACCACCCTTTTCCGCGAAGGGAAGATCAGCAAAACCTATTGGGCTGTTGTTAAAAACAAACCACCGAAAGAATCGGACCGCCTGGTGCATCATCTGGTCCGCAATGCAAAGCAGAATAAATCGTATTGCAACGAGGCTGCCAAAGCCGGATCCAAAGAAGCGGCTTTGAGTTACAAAGTAATTGGCAAGTCGGATAATTACTACCTGCTGGAGGTGGATCTCGAAACCGGAAGACACCACCAGATCAGGGCGCAGCTTGCGCATATCGGCTGCCCCATCAAAGGCGACCTGAAATATGGATTTCCAAGGTCGAATCCCGATGGTGGCATCAGCCTGCATGCAAGAAAAATCAGGTTTGTCCACCCGGTAACCAAAAAAGAAATAGCCATCACAGCAGAGGTGCCTGAGGGTGATATCTGGACGGCGTTTGACATTACCAAGGTGATCTAAGATGAAGCGTAGTTGCAACCGTAGCCATCAACTTAACATCTAATCAATTGCTTACGCCCCTGCCTACCGGCAGGCAGGCTTACAGGCATTCGCGGCAACTTAATATTTTCTTCCAAGCACGGAGTGCTTGAATTTGAATAGCGCCGGGTGCAACCCGGTGTAAAAGAAGTTCGCGATTTTCAGCAACCACGGAGTGGTTGAATATGATGAGCAGATTGATGTTGTTATATTCAACCACTCCGTGGTTGGAAGAGTTCAACGATTAAATGACACCGGGTTGCACCCGGCGCTATTCACATTGAATCGCTCCGCGATTAAAAGCCAAACTCATATGATGTTGACATATAGCCTTACAGGGGTGAGATAAAAAAACCAGGTGCGGAACTCCACACCTGGCAACAACCTAACCCTTATTAAAAACTAAAGCGTAATGGACTTGCCCATATATAAATCCAGTATTTTCAATTTAAATATGTATTCGTATTTGGCCTGCAGCATGCTCGATTTGGCGCTGATCAGGTTATTCTGGGCAACATTATAATCCACTGAATTCACCAAACCCACCTCCATTTTCTGACTGGTATATTTAAAAGCTTCTTCATTATAATTTACGGCTTCCACACTGGAGTAATACTTTTCCCTGGCATCAGTGGCATCGGCATGAGCTTGTTGAATTTCCTTATACAAAGCCTTTTTAGTCTGATCGAGCTGTAATTCGAAATCACTTACCTGCAGTTTTGAATTACTGATATTATTCTTGGTTTGAAGCCTGTTGAATATTGGTATTGAAATTCCAATACCAATCTGTTTATTGTAGTCATCCTTAAATTGCTCTTTTACCGAATAGTCTCCGGTCGGATTAAGTGGATTCACATTGGTTGTTGAATAGAATGTATTCAATCCTCCATTTAAACTAACAGTAGGACTTACTCCTCCCCAAGCAATTGCCAGTTGTTTTTTTGCACTCTTAAGCGCGTATTCTGCACTTTTAATTTGAGGCATAATTCCAAGTGATTGAATATAAATGTTTTGGACTGATTCTAATGGTGCCAGCAATTCTATTTCAATGTTTTGTGGAACTACAATATCAAATCCACCTGTTGAATCCAAATCCAGCATCTGTGTTAGATCCAGATAAGAAACACCCAGATTGTTTTCAGCATTGATAAAACTAGTTTTATCGTTAGATTCCTGAGCTTTGATCTGAAGATATTCTCCCTGGGCAACATTTCCTACATCCAGCATTTTTTTCGTACGTTCGACCTGCAACGAAGTGACCTCGAGTTTACTTTTAGATACATCAACGAGCTCCTTAGAAAACAGAATTTGCAGATATGATAAAGCTAGTTGAAGGGAAATGTCGTTTTTTGATTTATTGAGATCCGATTGACTTTTCAAAAAATCATATTTTGATTTTATGATACCATTGATGATTTGAAAGCCTCCAAATAATGTAACATTACTGCTTAGATTCAAACTGCCGCTCCATGATTTCTGATCCCTGTATTGAGGCGGAGTTGAATAATAGTCAAAAGCCTGCCCTGCAGTAAAGCCTTCATTTACCTGCCCATTTATATTAGGTAATGTATTAAAGTAGCTTTGAAAATAATTGTTTTTATTATACTGGACATCCAGCTCCTGTCGTTTAATCTGAAGATTATTTTCAAGGGCATAGTTGATGCACTCTTCGAGGGACCAGACTTTTTGTGCTTCAACAGGCACAAGACTTAAGAATAGCAGGAAAAACAGGAACCCAATTACTTTTTTCATACAAAGGCGATATTAGTTTGTTTCAAATTTTATTTGCTGATTTTTTTACGATACAAAATATGGATGTGATCGGCGTGCTCATCGGGATTGAAGATTTGAATCAGTTCCCAGGCCTTGTCATAACCATCTATTGCACTTTTAAGTTTATAAATCCGGGCCAGCGATCGTTCCAGCGGATCGGTGAGTGATGAAAACTCATCATCAACCTCCCAGGGAAACGATTCAACCCTGAAGCTGTATTGCAGCTTCTGACCGGCAACCGAAACCTCAACATCGGCAATTTCCTGGGCCTTAAGGTAAGGTATGGGAATGCAGATCTCTTTCATAACCTTGTTTTTACAGTATCTGTCTGATGTTTTCAGTAACAATATGTCCGTCAAACAACTGAACTATGCGGTGGGCCTTATCGGCATCCGACGGCGAGTGGGTAACCATGATGATGGTTGTTCCCTCGTTATTCAGTTCGGTAAGCAGGCTCATCACTTCTTCTCCGTTGGCAGAGTCGAGGTTTCCGGTAGGCTCATCGGCAAGTATGAGATGGGGCCTGGTAACCACAGCCCTTGCTATTGCCACACGCTGTTGCTGACCTCCTGAAAGTTGCTGGGGAAAGTGTTTTTTACGATGTGTAATTTTCATCCTTTCAAGTACTTCTGCAACTTTCTTTTTGCGCTCGGCAGCAGTAACCTTCAGGTACAGTAAAGGCAGTTCTACATTTTCGTACACAGTGAGTTCGTCAATCAGGTTGAAGCTCTGAAATACGAAACCGATATTGCCTTTTCTCAGGTTGGTACGCTGCTTTTCTTTATAACCGGCAACCTCCTCGCCGTTGAAAAAGTATTGTCCCGAGGTAGGCGTATCGAGCAGGCCCAGAATGTTCAGCAGGGTTGACTTCCCGCAGCCCGAAGGGCCCATGATGGCTACGAATTCACCTTTTTCAATGGTAATGTTCACTTTATTCAGTGCAGTGGTTTCCACTTCGTCGGTGCGGAAAACCTTTACCAGGTCAGTTGTTTTAATCATATGGGAAATTTAAGATTATTATTTGTTTTCAATTTTACTTTTTCAATATTAGTTTATCCGCATCGCCAAAATTCTCATAATCGGAAATGATTACCTGTTCACCTGCATTAAGTCCTTCAAGTACTTCATAATACCGCGGATTTTGCCTTCCCAGCCTGATATTCCGCTTCTTTGCCAGATCTCCCGAAGGATCCACAACATATACCCATTGTCCGCCGGTACTCTGATAGAAACCGCCCCTGGGAAGCAACATGGCGTCTTCTGATTCACCCAGTTCCAAGTGAATGCGGGCAGTTTGCCCAATTCGGATCTGTTTCGGTATTTCACTGGTGAACTCCATGTCAACTGCAAAGGTCCCATTCTTAACTTCGGGATATACCTTAACAATCCGAAGTTTGTTCTTTTTTCCTGCAAATTCAAAATCGGCAGGCAAACCCCTGTTGATCCGGGTGATGTAATGTTCATCAATCAGCACGCGCATCTTGTATGAATCAAGTATATTGATAGTGCCCACCCGGGTTCCGTAATTGATCACCTCCCCGACTTCCGGATTAAGCGTTGCCAGTTCCCCGTCAAACGTGGCCTTGATGTTTAAATTATCCATCCTTCTGCGGGTCAGGTTCAGATTCATCTGCATGCGATCAATGGATTCCTCGTCTGAGGATAAACGGGTAATGGTGTAAATGGAATCGCGCAAAAATTTCTGTTGCTGCAAATCCAGTTGCATTTTTGTTTCTTCATACTGCTCCTTGCTGTATTCAAAATCTTCTTTGGATATGAGGCTCTGCTGAATCAGTTTCTGATTATTCCGGTATTGGCGCTCCAGTTTCTTAAAGCGGTACTGCAGTTCCAGGATCGTGGAACGTGTTTGCAGGTTTTGGTTCTCCAGGTTGATGCGGGCTGTTTTCAGATCATTAACAGCTCTTGCTACATCAGCCTCATTACCCGATATGTCAAGAAGCAGGTTGTCATTGCTCAAAGTCAGAATGACATCTCCTTTTTTAACCCGGGTGCCTTCTTCAATCAAAATCTTTTCCACCTTACCCGATTCCACAGCATCGAGATAAATGGTCTGAATGGGCTCTACGGTGCCGTTAACCGAAATATAATCCTGGTATTTGCCGTTCAATACTTCTGCCAGGGTTATTTTTTCCTGTTCCACATTCAGTTTGGAACTTTTATCACCGAAAATGATTTGTGCAAGAACCACCAAAACCAGGATAATTCCAATACCCAGCCAAATCTGTTTTTTACCGAATCTCTTTTTTTCTATTTTCCGATCCATACCACTCATAAGTGCTGAAAAATTTTGTTCAAAACAATTTCAGTAAGATTTAACATGAATTGTGCCAATCACAATAAACCGTTAAAATACAACATTATATTAAAACGGCAAGCAATTAGTTTTCAACCTGAGTGTATAAATTTGAAACACCCACAGTACGAAAACGAACACTTTATCGGCCGGTTATCCTCAAAATAAAGCATTTGGAAATTCCGGTTAATTCCAAACTAATTCTTTATTTTTGTTCTGGCATCAAAACCTTAAGTAACATGACAGAAAAGACCGGGAACATACTGGCAGTTGATGACAATGAGGATATTCTGTTTGCACTCAAATTGCTTTTGAAACCTCATGTCGACAAGTTAGTTACCCTGAATTCACCTGATAAAATACCCGAAGTAATGGCCAGGGAGGAATTTGACATGATCCTGCTCGACATGAATTTCAACAAGGATGCTATCAGCGGGCAGGAAGGATTCGACTGGCTCGGACGCATTCTGGAAATTGATCCTCAGGCCATTGTTGTTTTCATTACTGCATACGGCGATGCCGAGAGGGCAGTGAAGGCCATCAAATCAGGGGCCACGGATTTTGTGCTGAAGCCCTGGCAGAATGAAAAACTCCTTGCCACCATCTCCTCCTCCATAAAATTGAGGAGGTCGCGTTTGGAGGCAACTTCACTTCGTGCCAAGCAAAAAGAAATGAGTGCCGTAATGGACCAGCCGTTTGTTGATTTTATCGGCAGTTCCCAACGAATGCAGGAAGTTTTTACTACCATTAATAAGGTGGCCAAAACCGATGCCAATGTGTTGATACTCGGTGAAAACGGAACCGGCAAAGAATTGGTTGCCCGCGCACTGCACCGCAATTCACCCAGGCGCGACGAGGTGTTCATCAGCGTGGATCTGGGCTCGTTAAGCGATACACTTTTTGAAAGTGAACTTTTCGGGCACGAAAAGGGTGCTTTTACCGATGCCAAAAAGGAAAAGCCGGGCCGGTTTGAAATTGCATCCCGGGGAACACTCTTCATGGATGAAATTGGAAACATGCCACTTGCACTGCAATCGAAAATTCTCACCGTTATCGAAAGGCGCGAGGTAACCAGGGTTGGTGCCAACCGGCCGGTAACCGTTGACGTCAGGTTAATTTGTGCCACCAACAGCGACCTGTATGAATCGGTAAGCAACAACCTGTTCAGGCAGGACCTGCTCTACAGAATCAATACAGTTGAAGTTCACCTTCCTCCCCTGCGCGAAAGAGGCGATGATATTGAATTGCTGTCGAACCATTTTCTGAAAATCTACTCCAAAAAATACCGGAAATCCCTGCGTGGAATTACTGCCGCTGCGCTTAAAAAACTGATGCATTATCCATGGCCCGGCAACGTGCGCGAATTGCAGCATGCCATTGAGCGGGCTGTCATCATGACTGAAACACCCTCGCTTGAGCCGGATGATTTCATCCTGTCGCCCCCGCGGAAAAAAACTGGCGATCTTGAATTCGACACCTATAACCTGGATGAAATTGAAAGAAGGGTTATCGAAAAGGTGATGAAGCAAAACCAGGGCAATATATCCCAGGCAGCTCAGGAATTGGGTCTTACACGAACTTCGTTGTACCGAAGGATGGAAAAATATGGGTTTTAAAAACTACAGGTTCAATATTATCATTCGTGTCATCCTGCTGGTGCTGACAATCCTCCTGATATTTTACTTTATTTTTAAACGCGACTATTATGTTGCTCCTGTCATTCTGGCAGTGCTGGTTATTTTCCAGGTCACCTCACTGATCCGGTTTGTTGATAAAACCAACAGGGAGTTAACCAGTTTTCTTCAGTCGATCCGGTTTTCCGAGTTCACCCGTTCCTTTCAAATAGAAGGTATGGGAGGTACCTTTAACGAACTCAACAAGGCTTTTAACGAGGTGATGCTCGATTTTCAAAAGGTACGTGCTGAAAAAGAAGAGAGCTTTCATTATCTGCAGACCATCGTACAAAATATTGATGTTAGCGTTATTGCTTATACCGCAGACGGCAATATTGAACTGATTAATAAAACTGCCAAAAAGCTGTTTCAAATGGCCAGCATGAAAAACATCAAAGTGCTGGAGTCATTGAGCCCCGAGCTGGTTAATACACTGCTGAATATAAAACCGGGTGAAAACAAGCTGGTCAAGGTGCAGTATGATGATGATTTCCTGCAACTGGCCATCTATGCAACAACTATCAAAATCAAGGACAAGCTGATATACCTGGTTACCATCAAGGATATTCAGAATGTACTGGAAGAACAGGAAACGGAAGCCTGGCAGAAACTGATCCGGGTGCTTACCCATGAAATCATGAATTCCATCACCCCAATTGCATCACTGTCTTCAACACTCGACCTGATGCTGAAAGGCATGGTTGAAGAAAATGGTAGTGATGAGCTGAGAATCGACCATGAGTCGGTTAGTGAAATTCAGGAAGCCTTGCAGACCATCAACAAGCGGAGCACCGGCTTGCTCTATTTTGTCAATACCTACAGAAACCTGACCCGCATTCCCAAACCCAACTTCAGACAATGCCAGGTGAAAGAACTTTTCGGTAACATCGAAAAGCTGATGGAAGAGGAAATCAGGAGATGCGGCATTGAATTCCGTTCCGAAGTGGAACCCGAAAGCCTTGAATTCACAGTAGACGATCAGCTCATTGAACAGGTGCTGATCAACCTGCTTAAGAATTCGATCCATGCACTCAACAATTTCCCCAATGGCAACATCCGTTTACTCGCATACATGAATAAAAGAGGACGCATCACGGTTCAGGTGATTGATAACGGACCGGGAATTCTGAAAGATGTGCTCGATAAAATCTTCATTCCCTTCTTTACTACAAAACCATCTGGATCAGGAATCGGACTGAGCCTTTCCAAACAAATTCTCCGGTTACACAATGCCACCATTACAGCCCACTCCGAACCCGGCGTGGAAACGGTGTTTACGATAACATTCTAAAGACTTCATAAGAAATGCCGAAGACATATAAACGTATCTAAATAATTATATATATATTTGCAAATAATTTGAATTAATGGATACTTCATCAATTAACATACGCTATTCAGATTTGGCTGAGCAATCATGCTGCCTTTCATGTGGTGGCGCCATCAATTACGCCGAACCCCGCACCGGGGAATGTTGCGTTGACCTGGGCAGCGGACGCGGAACCGATGTATTAAGAATGGCAGAAGCAGTTGGCGCAACTGGTTTTGCATACGGAGTTGATATTTCCGACGGCATGTTGGAAACCGCCCGTAACAATGCCAAAAAACTCGGTGTTGCCAATGTGAGTTTCGTCCGGTCGGATTTGGAAACTATTGCAATCCCCGGCGAGATAGCCGACCTGGTTATTTCCAATTGTACCATCAATCACGCTGCCGACAAATTAAAGGTGTGGAAGGAGGTTCACCGCATTCTGAAAAGCGGGGGGAGATTTGTGGTAAGTGATATTTATGCTACCGAACCTGTGCCTGAACAATACTGCACTGACCCGGTTGCCGTTTCGGAATGCTGGGCCGGTGCAGTTACACGTGACGAATACATGAATACGCTGAGCGAAGCAGGCTTTAAAGATATTCAAGTGCTTGAAGAAAGTAAACCGTACCCAAAAGGCTTGATTCATGTTGCCAGTTTTACTATATTTGGTATTAAGGAGAAGAAATGCTGTTGTTGCGGATAGAGCCAAGCGTCAGGAGCTTCGAGCCATGAGCCGCGAGATTCGAGCCACAAGCTACGAGCCACGAACCACGAACCAGGAATCAAGAGCCAAGATAATTAGATACAATCAAAAAAATCATTCCATGAAATCATTAACGAACAAAAAGAAAGCTCAGAAAAAGCAGAAAGTGGCCCAATGTTGTGCCAAAACTTCCAAAATTGTTGCCGGTTGCCACGACTGACCAATAGGTGAAAGATGGAACTCTCGAAGCACAATATTATCTCAAAAGTTCATCAATCAGACGATTACTTCATAGTCAACGCGCTTTCGGGAAATGCTGATTTGCTCTCATCTGATGAGGCCCGGGATGTTTTTGACAACAGGGTCTTGAATAACAGCGAGTTTATTGAAAAAGGATACGTTGTTGATCCGGATGAAGAGCGGAAACGTTTCCGGCTCAGGTACCTGGATTTTCTCGATTCCCGTGACACAGATGAAATTCAGCTTTTCTATGCACCAACCTATGAGTGCAATTTTGCCTGTTCTTATTGTTATCAGGGTGGTTATCCCAAACACAATAAAGAAAACATTACAGCAGTGGCGGATGCCTTCTTCAGTTATGTGAATGCGCATTTTACCGGAAGAAAGAAATATGTTACGTTGTTTGGCGGTGAACCACTGCTTGCAGGAGACAGAAACAGGCAATTTCTGGAACACTTTATAGGCCGGTGCAATGAGTATGGTCTGGAGCTGGCCTTGGTCACCAATGGTTATTCCCTGGAAGCCTTTGTTCCGCTCCTGGCAACAGCTGCTATCCGCGAAGTACAGGTCACGCTGGATGGTTCCGAAGAAATACACAATTCAAGGCGCTCACTGAAGGGAGGGCAGGGTACCTTCAGCAACATTACGGCAGGTATTGATGCTGCGCTGAAGTCGGGAATTCCCATCAATCTGAGAGTTGTGCTCGACCGTGACAACATGAAATCGTTGCCGGAATTGGCTTCATTTGCCAACAGCAGGGGCTGGACCAGTCATCCGCAGTTTAAAACCCAGCTGGGCAGGAACTATGAACTGCATTATTGCCAGTCGCAGCAGTCGAGGCTTTATTCACGCATTGAAATGTATCAGGATCTCTTCAAACTGATTGGGGAACACCCCGATATCCTGGGTTTTCATAAACCCGCTTTTTCCGTATCCCGGTTTTTATTTGAGAATGACGAGCTGCCCGATCCGTTGTTTGATTCCTGTCCCGGTTGCAAAACCGAATGGGCTTTTGATTACACAGGCAGAATTTACTCATGCACTGCCACAGTAGGCAAGCCGGAAGAAGAATTAGGAACCTTCTGGCCAAACATTACCTTAAACAAAAAGCAGGTTGAATTGTGGCAACAGCGCGACGTGCTTAGTATTGACGCATGTAATTCATGCAACTTAGCACTTTTATGCGGGGGCGGATGCGCCAGTGTTGCCTATAACCACCACAAACACTTGCACGCCCCTGATTGCCGGCCTGTGAAAGAATTATTGGAACTGGGATTCGCGTTGTACGGGAACAGAAAGTAAACCATTAGTGGATTTTATATCTGATGCGAATTAAGAGTTGGAAAATATGGATATGAATATCACAAAACCCCTGTCAAGGGGTTTAATACGAATAGCGCCGGGTGAAACCCGGTGTAATGTGGCATTTTATTCTTGTCCAACCACGGAGTGGTTGAATTTACATAGAGCAAATTATCATAACATTCAACCACTCCGTGGTTGCTGTAACCGACACTATTATTATCACCGGGTTTCACCCGGCGCTAATCACATTAAACCACGCTGTGGTTTATGCCGGCATATTATCAAATAGGTATCTATTAAGAATTCTATTCTTTTAGCATCATTAATTTAAAAATATGAAAGAAATAGTATCAGCGGATTTTGAAAAAGAGGTGTTGCAGGCGGATAAGGTTGTACTCGACTTCTATTCTTCGGAATGTCCGCCATGTGAAGCACTCGCTCCTAAGTTTGAATCTCTGGCGGCTATTTATGGAGATGATGTCAAATTCCTGAAAGTATTCAGGCAACAGAACCGTGACCTTGCAGAACGACTTGGTGTACATGGTTCCCCAACCCTGGTATTCTTTGAAAAGGGCAGGGAAGTGGGTATCCGGCTTACCGGCGGCATCAAAAGGTCGGAAATTATGCACAACCTGAATTCCATGATTTCACCGGATAAGGTCAATTCAATAAAGAGCAGCCTGAAACCATTCACAAGCCATTATGATGTGGCCATTATTGGCAGTGGTCCGGGTGGACTCACTGCAGGTTTATACCTGTGCCAGGCACGCGTTAATACGGTGCTGATTGATACCGGTTTGCCGGGCGGACATGTAAGCCTTACACACCAGGTGTCTAATTACCCGGGATTTATTGATCCCCAACCGGGATACATGCTGTCGCACAACATGTCGGAGCAAACCAAAAAATGTGGCAGTGTTTTCAAGGTCGCTGTTGATGTTACAAAAGTTGACCTGGAGCAGAAAGAGATTGTAATTGATGAATATGAAACAATCAGGGCGAAAAAGTTAATCATTGCTACGGGAACTTCACCGAATTACCTGAATGTAACCGGAGAAAAGGAATTCAAAGGCAAGGGAATATCTTACTGCGCCACGTGCGATGCCAAATATTACGTTGATAAGGAAGTGATTGTAATTGGCGGGGGCAATTCGGCTGTGGAAGAAGCCGAGTTCATTACAAAATTTGCATCAAAGGTAACCATGATCCACCAATTTGATAAGTTTCAGGCCAACAAACAGGCACAGGAAAAGCTACTGGCCAATCCCCGCGTTCAGGTACTTTACAGGCACGAACCCCGGTCGTTTTCGCGGATGGGAGATAAGATGGCCGTTGTGGTGGAAGACCTGGCCACAAAGCAGACCAGGGAGCTCCTGACGGACGGCATATTCATTTTCGTCGGATTAAAACCCAATATTGATCTCTTTGGCGGAAATCTTGAGCTTGACAACTGGGGTTACCTGAAAACCGATGAAGACATGCGTACCAACCTGAAGGATGTTTATGCCGTGGGCGATGTGCGAAGCAAAAAGTACCGTCAGATTACCACGGCTATTGCAGATGGTACCATAGCCGCCATCAATATTACCAGGGAGCTTGACAGTTGACCGATGAGCTTTTTGAACCAAATTTGTCTTTGCTTGTTTAATAGTTAAAATGAAGTCTTCAACAATTTAAATAAGTAAACTATGAAACTGCAAATACTAAAAAGCATATTATTATCTTCCTTTGTTCTGGTCACTCTTACTGCACATTCACAGGCAGGTTCTAAAAAAGCCACAGCAAAAAAGGTTGCGGTGAATACCGCTGAAAGTCGTGTTAACTGGCTCGGCAAGAAACCCGGAGGAGAACATGACGGGTATGTAAAACTTACCGATGGAACTATTCAGCTGGCTGGAAATGAAATTGCCGGCGGATCATTTGTAATTGACATGAATTCAATCGTCAATCTGGACCTGAAGGATGAAAATATGAACCAGAGGCTGGTAGGCCATCTGAAATCTTCTGATTTTTTTGACGTAGAAAAATACCCTACTGCAAGCTTTGTGATTACCAAGGTAAGCAGGTTAAAAAGTACAACTAACGCGACGCTCAAAGTGACACACCGGATCGAAGGAGATTTGACCATCAAGGGCATTACCAAAAGCATCGTCTTTGATGCCCATGTAAGTAATGCCGAAGGCAAGGTAGTGGCCAGCACAGAGTCATTTGTTATCAATCGTACACTATGGAATGTCAACTACCAGTCGAAATCGATCTTTGCCGAATTGAAGGATCAGTTTATCAACGACGACATTACACTTTCCGTTAAACTTGCTTCCAATTAATGGCCTTACGGGCGACTTTTTAAAAGCATACAGGACAAATTATGTGCTTATTTGAGGCGTAATTTGTCCTTTTACATTTATGCAATTATCTTACATTTGCGAATCCCTTTTATGCGTTTTTCGCGTTCGGGAAATCTTTAATCGCACAGGATGATCAACAGGGAAGAATTTGCAAACGCACTGATACATGGTATAGGCGCCGTGTTTTTTATAGCAGCCGCTCCGTTTCTGTTTTATAATCTGAATTCCGGCGGTGACCAGCGGTCGGCATTACCGGTGCTCATTTATGTGTTTTGCCTGTTGTTCACCTATTTTGCCTCAACGGTATATCACACGGTCACCCTGCCTGATTATAAGAAGACCCTGAGGATTCTCGATCATGTCAGCATCTTCTTGTTAATCGGGGGCACGTTTACTCCCATTGTTTATTTTAACATGGGCGCCTGGAATGGGTGGCCTTTCCTGATTACTTTCTGGAGTCTGATGATTGGCGGGGTCATTTTTAAAATTTTCTTTACTGGCCGGTTTAAACTAATCAGCACACTGATCTATGTTGGTGTTGCCTGGTTCGGCGCCATGATGGCTGCTCCCATTTACCGGAATATTCCCAAGCCGGTTCTTATTTATCTTCTTATAGGAGGTCTTTTCTATACATCCGGTACTTTTTTTTACATGCAGAAGCGGATGAAATACAACCATGCAATCTGGCATCTTTTTGTTTTGGTTGCCAGTCTGCTGCATTTTTATGCCGTATTGCTCCAGGTGAGAAGTTTGTAGTTTCTCTGATAACAATCATCTTTTGTCGTCTTTTTTCTGTTTTAATTCATGGCCTTTGCGTAAATTTAATGCAGGAATAACTCTTTTTTATAATGACAGAAAAGGAAGAGATACAACATCTTCGAAATGAGATCGAAATTCTGAAAAAGGAGAATCTTTCATTTCAAAGTAATGATAAGATGTTTCAGGCCCTTGTTGAAACTGCCGTGGGTGATATCGGGGAGGAGTATTTCAACAACATTGTCATTAAGCTTTCCGAATGGCTGAATGCAGAATGTGTTATTATCGGCCAGATGATTGAGCACAATGTGGTGGAAGGATTTCCCATGTACCTGGATGGTAAAATTGTTCACGGTTTCAGGTATGAACTTTATAATACGCCCTGTGATCTTACTTCGAGAAAGGGATATTGTGTTTATCCTGAAAATGTGATTGACGCGTTTCCAAGATCAAAAGATCTGCTTGAACTGAATATTGAGGGGTACATGGGTACGGCACTTTACAATAAAAACGGAGAGCCCAACGGAATCCTTTGTGCCATGTCGAGAAAAAAGCTGGATCTTCCGCCTCAGGCCGAAAAGATTATGAAAATTGTGGCAGCCAGAATATCGGCTGAAATTGAAAGAATCAAAGCACAGAAAGCACTTCAGATTTCAGAGGAGAAATTAAGAGCAGCCAATGCTTCCAAGGATAAACTCTTCTCGATTATTGCACACGACCTGAAAAGTCCGTTTAACGCACTTATTGGCTTCAGCCGCGTTTTACTCACACATCTGAAAGATGATGATACTTCCGTTATTGATAAATACGCCAACATCATACATGATGTAGCAGTTCAAACCCACCGCTTACTTGAAAATTTGCTCGAATGGTCCGTGGTTCAGGTGAACAGAAATGCTTTTGTTCCGGTACAGTTTAACCTGTCTGATTTGCTCACCGAAGTTATTGACCTGTATAAAAATCAGGCCCGGCAGAAAGGGATAACGCTGACACCGGCCATTAAAGCAAATGTTGAAATGGTTGCAGACAAAAACATGATTACAACAGTCCTCCGAAATCTGATTTCCAATGCCGTTAAATATACAAGAAGCGGGGGAGTGATCACCGTTACAGCCATAAATCAGGAAGAAACGATCAGGCTGATCATCTCGGATACCGGTGTCGGAATTCAACAAGACCATATCGATAAGTTGTTTGCAATTGATACAAAAATTACAACAGCGGGAACCAACAATGAAAGGGGTACCGGACTGGGGCTGGTTCTTTGCAAAGAACTGGTTGAAAAACACAATGGAAAAATTTGGGTGGAAAGTGAACCCGGATTGGGGAGCAAATTCTTCATCACCATTCCACAGAACAACAATCTGGAATCCACCGGTAAAACTGATTCGCGGGCCTGACCTGTTGTAACATGGGCGGCCGGGCAACTTTATTGCGGATTATTCCTGAGGTATTCCATATGTTTCAGAACATATTTGATTTCACTCCACGACACCCGGTCGCCCAGTGCGTCTTTTATGGGTCTTAATGTATTATCAGGTTGCTCTTGAATTTGATCTGTTATGAGTTCCACCACATCCGGAGCCACCAACTCATCGACTGAAAGTAAACCCAAACCAACATAATGAGCCAGGTGTCCCTCAATGGTGGTAACAGCCATCATTCGTTCCCGGGCAATCTGATCAGCTGATTTTCCCGACCTGAAGAGATCCAGGCTCTGTGCCCTGGAATCAACCTTGGGTTTCTTTTCTACGGGCACGTACCGGGGAGCAATTACAGGCGTTTCACCAATATCCCTTTCATTACAGTAAGTTTCAATCATCTGAAGGATTTCCGTACCATATTTTTCTATTTTCTTCTTACCCATGCCTTTGATTTTCTTCAGATCAGATTCAGACCTGGGCAGAAAACCGGAAAGAGTTACCATGGTTGCCTGTTGTATAACCATGTAATGAGCCAGGTTGGCTTCCATGGCTTTCTGATCACGCCATGCCTTAATGCGGCGATACAAATCGGGATGTATGATTTCGCCGGCAGGCTCTTCAACAATCTTAACCTGTCGGGTTTTTTGTGCCGGCAGTTCAATTGCCGTTTTGGCCTTTGTTTCAAGATATTCCTGCACCCTGAATCCGTCTTTAACCGAATCGAGGCAGACGATTTTGATCAGTACCTCCTGTTTTAGTTTTTCCAGGGCCCCGGTGATCGACTTTCTGACTGCTTTGTTATCTATTTCCAGCGTGATGCCCTCCAGAACCCCGAGCATTGCCGCTGATGTTTTTTCAGAAAAATAGCAGCAGGCCTTATTCAGCCGCTCCTGCAACTGCGTGTTGGTTTCCGCATCTTCCTGCAGGCTCAGGAAGTGTCTTAATTGCGGGTAAAACTTCCCGGATACGTCAATGAGGTCAGCTTTTACAGCTCCTGATGCTGCTTCAAGAACCGGTTTCAGGTTGCCGGCAATACTTTCCTGGTGCGAGTCGTATATTTTTAAACAGTAGTGTATGCTTTTCAATATGCTGGTGAAATCGAAAAGACTCATGAGCAACATCTGCTGGTATTCCTGCCGGGCACTGGCCAGTATATTGCGGTCGGGTTGATTCTGCTCTGCTTCACGCACAAATCCTGATACGGTGGCATCGCTGATAATCCCATGCTGGTTGATTTGGCTGCTTAATACAATGCCCTCCAGCGTGCGGCATCGGCTTAATGCAACGTATACCTGGCCATGAGCAAATGCAGCACGGGCGTCAATAATCACTTTGTCAAAGGTAAGCCCCTGGCTTTTGTGAATGGTGATTGCCCAGGCAAGCTTCAGTGGGTATTGTACGAAGGTTCCGATTTCGGTTTCTTCAATCTCTTTACTTTCCTCATTCAGCGAGTACTTCATGTTTTGCCACTCCGCCATCTCAACCTGAATAGGGGCATCGTCCCCGGGACATTCCACAATAATCGCGTCATCATCGAAACCGGTTACTTTGCCAATCTTTCCGTTATAAAAGAGTTTATCCCTTGAAATGTCATTCTTGACAAACATAACCTGAGCCCCGGTTTTCAACAACAATTCCTGCGCTGTGGGATAGGCATATTCCGGAAAATCATCTTTGATAATGGCTTTAAAGGAATGCACTTTCCCGGGAAGTTGCTCAAGCTTTGTATTGTTGATGGCCTGAGCCTGTGAATTATGGGTGGTTAGCGTGATATAGCCTTCTTCGGAACCTTTGCTAAAATGCGGGTTATATCTGCTGTTGAGCAAGGTCTGGGATGGCGTATCGAGCCGGTTGTCGCGGATTTGATTGAGCAGGTTGATGAATTGCTTATCCTGCTGGCGGTATATGTGCCTGAGTTCAATGGTGACATAGTCAGTGCTCCTGAGCGCCAGGCTGCCGAAGAAAAAGGTGGTATCGTAATACCGGTCCAGAATTTCCCGGTCTTCATCTTTCACCACAGGGGCCAGTTGCTGCAAATCACCAATCATCAGCAATTGAATACCCCCGAATGGTCGATCGTGATCTTTGTGCCTGCGCAAAATCCCATCCACGGCGTCAAGCAGATCGGCACGCACCATGCTGATCTCATCAATAACAATCAGGTCGAGGCTTTTGATTATGTTCACCTTTTCGCGACTCAGTTTATACGACCCGGATTCGGAGGGTGTTGGCTGATGCAGGCTGTCTACCCTGATGTATTGACTTGGAACATGCGGATGGAAAGGAAGCTGGAAAAAAGAATGAATGGTAACACCACCCGCGTTAATGGCTGCAACGCCCGTGGGTGCCACTACAATCATGCGTTTGGGCGACTTTTTCCTGAGACTGTGCAGGAAAGTGGTTTTTCCTGTTCCGGCTTTTCCGGTGAGAAAAATGTTGCGGTTGGTAAACTGAACAAAATCGAAAGCCAGTTGCAGGTCCTGATTAATAACTGTTTCCATTAAGCCTGAAGGATTCATACAGGATAAAATTAGTTTATTAAGCGAATAAGGAAAGCATTATCAGGTAAATTTTTTTCCTGAATATTCGAATTAATCCACAAAAAGAGAATAGTTTTAGATGTAGTATTTTCAACAGTGAAATAGCAATAAACTTTTCTAAATATGTTGACCCTCTGAAGTATGACACGGGAAGTTATCGCCATATTTGTCATCGGGAAAACAGTAAAGAAGGTCCTGCTCTTCAGCTCCATGCTGAAACCTGTTTACCAGGAAGAAGAAATTTTCAGGGAAATACAGGATGATGAAGGCTTTGCCTGCGATGACATCGAAAGAATAGAGGTCTGGATGCGGCAATGTCTTACCCGGGTGATGCAGGAAGGCGTTTATTCAATCAGGGCAGTTAATTTTACCACCTACGGAGCAAGTCTGATACACCTGGATACACGGGGTAAAAGACTTACTCCTGTTTATAATTACCTGAAACCCATGCCCGAAGGTGTTCTCGATGGTTTTTATGAGAATTGGGGCGGAGTTGAAGAGTTCAGTCGCAAAACAGCTTCCCCTGCTTTGGGTATGCTGAATTCAGGACTGCAGGCACTGTGGCTGAAAAGAAAGAAACCTGAAGTGTTCAACAGCATCAGTACCATACTTCACCTTCCGCAATACCTGAGCTACTTGCTGACAGGGGAAGTTGTTTCTGAATACACATCCATCGGTTGCCACACCGCCATGTGGGACTTTGACAACCGGAAATACCACGAATGGATTGGGGCTGAGAAAATACCATTACCCGATCCTGCAGTCAATTCACTGACTTTCCCTGGCCAGGTGGATGGCAGAACGCTCACTACCGGTATCGGAATTCATGACAGCTCAGCTTCACTGGTTCCTTATATTAAATATTCCGGTGAGCCTTTCATCCTGATATCAACGGGTACCTGGTGCATTTTTATGAACCCGTTTAATGCCGCACCGCTTACAAAGGAACAATTGCAGCATGATTCCCTTTGTTACATGAGTATTCAACAGGAACAGGTGAAATCATCACGCCTGTTTATGGGTACTATTCATGATGTGAATGTGGAAAAACTGAACCGGCATTATGGTGTTACGGCCGCTCACTACAAAACAGTTAAAACCAATTCCGGTAAGATTACAAAGCTGATGAGCACCTGGAAGGGCAGGCATTTTTTCCGTGATGGTGTCGCTGCTGATTATATCGACCAGACTGCCGATCTTTCGCAGTATCTTACATTTGCCGATGCCTACCACCAGTTAATGGCCGATTTGGTTGATCTTTGCATCGGCTCACTCAGCCTGATTCTGCCTGAACATGATAAAACCCGGGTTATTTATGTTTCCGGCGACTTTGCACAAAACGAATTATTTGTGCACTTGCTGGCTGCACGGATGCCAAAAAAGAAGGTATTTACCTCCGAAGTTGACAATGCAACCGCCCTGGGAGCTGCCATGGTGGTGTGGGACAGTGCTTTCAGTGTTGAAATGCCATTCACCGGCCTTGGGTTAAAAGCTGTTTTATCTGATTGAAGTAATAGTTATTACATTTAACAGACAACACATGACATGCTACCCTCATTTTGCTGATTTGATTTTCAATTTTTATCAAAGAGCTTTTGTTTAATAATTAATGAAGTCGGATTAGATGATTTATGGTTCGCTGCCTCCGCATGTGCGCGGCAATTTATTCAAACTGAATGTAATTAAGTTTTCCAAGTGGTTTTCGGTGGTCATGCCGATTGTTATTCCTTTTTACCAGGATAATGATTTGAGCCTTACCTCTATCATGACGCTGAAATCGGTATATGCCATTACCATCATAGTGCTTGAGTTACCCAGTGGCTATTTTTCCGATTTGCTCGGGCGCAAGAACATGCTGGTGACAGGATCATTCCTGGGAGCAGCCGGTTACTTTGTTTATTCGCTTACCGATTCCTATGCCGGATTCCTGGTTGCAGAAATTGCGCTGGGTGCCGGTCAGAGTTTCATTTCCGGCACAGATTCGGCCATGCTGTTTGATACCCTGGCATCTGCAAAGAAGCAGAAACATTATGCGCGGTACGAAGGAATCAATGCTTCGGTTGGTAATTTCTCCGAGGCTTTTGCAGGAATTGCAGGGGGAGGGCTGGCGCTTATCAGCCTGCGCCTGCCATTTTATGTTCAGGCCATCATTGCCACATCGGCTATTCCGGCAGCACTTACCCTGGTGGAACCTCATATGCCGCGTCCGGAAGGTACGCATGACCGGATGAAAAAAATCACAGGCGTTCTCGCAACCATCCTCCGTTACAAAAAGGACCTGCGTTTCAACCTGCTTTTTTCATCCATTATAGGTGCCGCTACGCTGCTGATGGCCTGGTTTGCACAGCCGCTTTTCGAAAAGATGTTACTGCCCCTGGCTTTGTTTGGGGTGGTGTGGACAGGGCTCAATCTGATCACAGGAGGTTCATCGGTACTGGCGCATCGCATAGAAGAACGACTTGGGGAGTTGCGGACATTGAAATTAATAGCTGTCAGCATTCCGGTTCTCATGATTCTTTCAGGAATTGTTCCCACCTTTGCTATTATACCTGTGCTGATTGCGTTTTACTTTCTGAGGGGAATTGCAACCCCTGTGCTGAAAGACTATATCAATCAGCATACCGGCACTGAGGTCAGGGCTACTGTCATGTCGCTGCGCGATTTGACCATCCGGGTTTTCTTTGCGCTTTTTGCTCCTTTGGCAGGCTGGCTGACCGATAATTACAACCTGGGAACCGGACTGGCTGTTATGGGTGGTTTCCTAATGATCTTTTCGCTGCTGACGCTGGTGCTGTTTCTGAAATCCAGATCGTAAAAGAATTAAGAATAAGGAATTTGTTATTCATTAGAGTTCTTCTTAGATTTGAGAATAAGATTGAACATAGTAATGACCATATCAAGATTAGAAAACATAATGGCCGTTATAGCCCTGGCGGGAAGTCAGCTTGTCTTAAAAGCTGCAGATTTGGAACATCCTGAGGCCTTACATAAACGTCCTTTTAATGTTGTCTTTATCCTATCCGACGACCACCGTTATGATTACATGAGTTTTCTGAAAAAAATACCCTGGCTTGAAACCCCTCACATGGACCGCATGGTGGCTGGCGGGGCTTATGTTCGAAACGCTTTTGTCACTACCGCATTGTCATCTCCAAGCCGGGCTTCTATCCTTACCGGCATGTATTCACATAACCATAAGGTGGTGGATAATTCAGCTCCGTTACCGCAGGGTCTTACCTTCTTTCCGGAATATCTTCAACAAGCCGGTTATAAAACTGCCTTCTTTGGCAAATGGCATATGGGTAACGATACCGGAGATCCTCAGCCTGGATTTGACCATTGGGAAGGGTTCAGGGGGCAGGGTGAGTACTGGAACCCCAGAATAAATACCAATGGTAAGTGGATTCAGTATAGCGACAGCACGTATGTTACAGATTTGCTTACGCAGCACGCTATCGAATTTATGAAAAAACAACCCGGGGACAAACCTTTCTTTATTTATTTGTCGCATAAAGGTGTTCATGCTGATTTTAGTCCGGCCAAGCGCCATAAAGGTCTGTACGCCAACAAAGAATTGGTATTGCCCGCTTCTTTCGATGTTCCCCGCTATGGTATTCCCCCATTGCCTGGTATTGACAGCCTTACAGGTAAGGCTGCTTCGGGTACGGATTATTTCGGGGAACATATGATGCCCGACTGGGTGAAAAACCAGCGCGAAAGCTGGCATGGCGTCGACTATTCCTACCATGGCCGTCCCTGGGATATACAGGTCAGAAATTACTGCGAAACGTTGCGGTCGGTGGATGAAAGCATTGGCGCGATATTGGACTACCTGAAAGCCGAAGGCCTGGAAGAGAATACGCTGGTCATTTACATGGGCGATAATGGTTTTGCCTGGGGCGAACATGGACTGATCGATAAACGGCAGTTTTATGAAGAATCGGTTCGCGTACCCATGCTGGTGTATTGTCCTGCGATAGTAAAACCTGGTACTGTTATCGAAAACCTGGTACAAAACGTGGATATTGCACCAACCATTCTGGATTATGCCGGTTTGGCAAAACCTCCATTTATGGTCGGATACTCGTTTATACCTTTGCTGAAAGGGGAGAAAATACCCTGGCGTAACGAGATTTATTATGAGTATTATTGGGAATATGATTTTCCGCAAACCCCCACCATGCATGGTGTGCGAACCGACCGGTACAAGTATATCCGTTACCAAGGTGTGTGGGATACGAACGAATTTTACGATCTGTTGGAAGATCCGGCTGAAACGCGAAATCTTATAGCGTCGCCTGATCATCAGCTGATCATCAGGCAGATGAATAAGGCATTGTACGACTGGCTGGAGTCGACCGATGGTATGAATATTCCTCTTAAGCGCACCGAAAGGCCGCATGTTGACCACCGGAACGCCGGAACCTTTTGATTTTAAAGGATGACAGCATTGCTAATTAATTAAACTACATTGGACTGATGAAACGCCGTTTTATCACAGCTGCACTTTTTTCACTAAGTCTGTGTATAGCACAGGCTCAGAAAAAGCCCAATATTATCATCGTAAATTTCGATGATTTGGGTTATGCCGATACCGAACCCTTTGGTATGACGGGCGTTGCTACACCCAATTTTAACAGGGTTGCCCAGCAGGGTATGCGTCTTACGCATTTTCTGGCGGCGCAACCTGTATGCTCTGCCTCACGGGCATCGTTGCTTACCGGTTGCTATGCAAACCGTGTGGGCATTTCGGGAGCCCTTATGCCGGAAAGCAAGGTGGCCTTGAATCCAAAAGAAGAAACCATTGCATCGGTGTTAAAAAAAGCCGGTTATAAAACTGCCATGCTGGGTAAATGGCATTTGGGAAACCAAGCCCCGTTTTTTCCCACGCATTACGGGTTTGACAGTTTTTTGGGTTTTCCATATTCCAATGACATGTGGCCGGTTGGCTTTGATGGCAGACCAATTACCGATCCTGGCAATGTTAGGAGAACATGGCCACCATTGATGCTTATCGAGGGAGATTTTCCGGTGGATACCATCCGCACCCTCGAAGACCAGCGGATGTTGACCACGCTGTTTACCGATCGGGCCGTAAGTTATATAAAAGAAAGCGCCCAATCATCGTTCTTTTTGTACCTGGCCCATCCCATGCCTCATGTCCCCATTGCCGTTTCGGAAAAGTTCAACGGGAAAAGCGGAATT
>JAFGOR010000040.1 GCA_016926375.1 Bacteroidales bacterium | reverse complement strand
ATGAGGCTCATCAGAAGCGATTCAACCAGTTGCTGACTTTTTTCATGATCAAACAGCGCTTCGGCCCTTTTTCTTCCCGCCGTTCCGAACTGTTTGCGCAATTCCGGGTTACGGCCCAGTTCTTCAAGCTTATTGCTGAATTCATGAACATTCATAGGTGCTGCAAGAAAGCCGGTTGCTGAGTCTGCAATAATTTCCGGATTGCTGCTGACCTGGAATGCAACAACGGGTTTCCGGCATGCCATGGCTTCCACCAACACATATCCAAAACCTTCCCAAACCGATGGCAGGGCAAAAATATCAATACTTTCCATAAAGGCTTTTGTATTGTCAACAAACCCCAAAAACACAATCTTATCCTCAACACCTGATTCAATGGCCATTTGCTTTAGCGAATTTTCCAGTTGGCCCGTACCTGCTATCAGAATCCTGAATCTGATACCTTTTTTGCTGAATATGCGGGCTATTTCAACCAGGTATTGCTGGCCTTTCTGGGACACCATCCTGCCCATATTGCCAATAACAAGTTCTTCAGTGCTTTTCTGATAAAGCTTGTCAGCAGGCAGTGCATCAAGTTGCGACAGGTTGATCCCGTTATATATCACGGTAATTTTATCAGCAGGAAAAAGAAGGTTGTTGTGCTGAAGAATGGTGCGTTTGGTTTCTTCGGAATTGGCAATGATGTGTGTAATCACATGCCGGTAAAGCAGCCTGTTAAATAGTGTATTCCTAACGGGTATGGCACTTCCCCTTCTGAATACAATGTGCCTGATACCGGCCCACCTGGCGGCAACGCCTGATGTTTTTATGTCCGAAGAAGAATTCAACAACACAATGTCCGGCTTTTCCCTGCGGAACAGGAAGAATAGCCTGAGCAGGCAAAATGGGTTCAGAAAACTCAGGTTGGAAACGCTGACCGGTATGGTATTTATTCCCGCGGCCTGTGATTTCCTGAAAAGATCTTTACCGGCATAGGCAAGCAGGGTGATGTGGTGGCCTTTATTTTTGAGCGCACAGGCAGTTTCGAAGTGCCATTTTTCGCCACCGCCCCAGGTTTTTGTATTAATTGCCAGGAATACTTTCATGCCTATTCCTGAATGTATACGCGTTTCACTCGTTCGGAAATGCCGGTGAGCACTTCATAAGGTATGGTTTCCAGGATGCGCGCAATATCCACTACAGAAGGTTTTTCACCGAAAATAATCACTTCATCACCTTCACGGGCGCCTGTTCCGGTTACGTCAATCAGGGTCATATCCATGCAAATGCTGCCGATTACCGGGGCCGGCTTGCCTTTTACCACAAAGCTGCCCCTTCCATTACTGAGGCGCCGGTTTAATCCGTCGCCATATCCAATGGGTACAACAGCAATCTGCACAGGTTTAACAGGTTTGCCGCGCCGGCCATAGCCAATTGTTTCACCGGGCAGCACCTGCTTAATCTGAAGTATGGTACTTTTAAGTGTGCTTACAGTTTGAAGTCTGGAGGAATCAACACTGCTGATCCCGTAAAGTCCGATTCCCAGCCTGACCATGTCGAACCGGGCTTCCGGAAATCTTTCGATGCCGGAGGAATTCAAAATATGCCTGATCACAGGATAACCAATAGCAGCGATAATCTGATCAGCATTTTTCCGGAATGTGTCAATCTGTTCCCGGGTGAACGAATCATGAACATCCTCATCACTTCCGGCCAGGTGTGAGAATATGGAACAGACGCGGATGTTTTTATATTTGACTATTTCACTGCAAAGATCGTTGGTTTCACCCGGCAGAAAGCCCATCCGGCGCATGCCCGTATCCAGTTTGATGTGAACGGGATAGTCGATTTCCTGGTTGCGGACAACGGCTTTGTGAAACATTTGCAGCATGCGAAAACTGTAAATTTCAGGTTCAAGCCGGTAGTGAATGATGGTGTCGAATGATTCCGGCTCAGGGTTCATTACCAGCACCGGAAGCGTTATTCCGGCCTGCCTCAGGCTCACCCCTTCATCGGCAATGGCCACACCCAGGTAATCCACTCCCTGGAATTGGAGAACACCGGCAATTTCATGTCTTCCGCTGCCGTATGATAAAGCTTTTACCATGACCAGCGTTTTTGTTCCGGGTTTCAGCAACGACCTGAAGTAATTCAGATTGTGCACCAGCGCATTCAGATTGATCTCGATGCGGGTGGTATGTTTTTTCTGTTCAAGCAGCGCAGCAATTTTTTCGAATTCAAAACTCCGTGCACCCTTCAGCAAAATGGCCTCCCTGTTGAAATCTTCGGGTACGAAGCTGCTGATAAAGGCATGGGTAGTTTCGTAAAATTTCCCGGGAATGTCGAAAATAGCAGCATTTTTATGGATTTCGCTGCCTATACCTATGATGCGTGTAACGCCTTTTTCCCTGATAAGTGTTGCAACGCGCCGGTAAAGCTCCTCAGGGTGCCTGCTGCTTTGGAGAATATCGGACAGGATGAGCGTTTTTTTCTTATGCTGAAATTGCCTGTTCAACACATCCAGTGCAATGGAGAGCGAATTGTAATCGGAATTGTAACTGTCATTGATTAGGGTGCAGCCGTTGATGGCACTCCTTTGTTCCAGCCGCATGGCAACCGGAGGCAGATCGTGCAGGCGGGCAACGATTTTATCCCGCTTAATATCAAGTACCAGCATCAGGGCTATGCAGTGCATAGCATTTTCAAATGATGCAGCATCGGTGAACGGAATGCGGATAGCAATGGTTTCATCGAGGTAACTTACCCGAAAAGATGTTCCATCGGCCTCCCGTTTTATGTTGCTTACCAGAATGCCGGCCTTTCCCGCTGCAGACCAGGTGATGCGTTTCACCTTTTCGAGCTGTGGAGCTTTTCTAACGGCCTGGTCGATTAACTTATGGTCGGCACAATAGATGAGTGTCTGACAATTGTAAAACAGCTTCAGCTTTTCATCAATTTTCTGCGCTGTATCGCTGAAATTCTCCTGGTGTGCTTCACCAATATTGGTTAAAATGCCCAAATCAGGCCGGATCATTGGCCTGAGCCGATCCATTTCTCCGGGAAAGCTGATTCCTGCCTCAAAGATACCCATGGTGGTATGCTCATCCAGCAACATCAGCGACAGGGGAACTCCCACCTGCGAATTGTAGCTTTTGGGACTTCGTGTAACAGAAAAAGCATCCGACAGGCAGTGGAAAAGCCACTCCTTCACAATGGTTTTGCCGTTGCTTCCGGAAATGGCTACTACCGGGCAGTTGCATTGTTCGCGGTGGTATTGCGCCAGCGTCTGAAGTGCCTTAAGTGTGTCTGGCACAACAATGAATCCTGCTTCAGAAAATGCTTTTGGTTCGGGCAGTTCGGAAACCACAAATGCCCTCACGCCGCGCTGATAAAGTTCGGCAAGGTACCTGTGCCCGTCGTGATTTTTGCCTTTGATGGCAAAAAACAGTGCCGATTGATTCGCTGCCGCAGATCTGCTGTCAATCAACACGTGTTGTATTACAATATCCGTATTGCCTGTCAGGGTTCCTTTGGTGATTTCAGCAACTTTGCCGACTGAATAATTTGCCATAATTTGATATGAAGGGCGTACTGTTGTAACTTTGCACTTGCGCAACGGATTTACGCCCTGCAAATATATAAGCAATAATTCAATAAATTGAAGACATACAAGCACCTTTTCTTTGATCTGGATAATACACTATGGGATTTCCAGGCAAATGCCCGGGAAGCCTTCCTGGATATATTCCATGAGCTGGGTCTTTTCACCCAAATTACCGATTTCAACAGGTTTCTTGAGTTGTATGAAAAAAACAACGAGCACTTGTGGATGGAATACCGCAAAGGCCGGATCAAAAAGGATCACATGCGAACAGAGCGCATGGTAATGACATTTGGCGAACTGAATATTGATGACCGGGAACTGATCAGCCGGGTGAGTGAAATGTATGTGAATACATCCCCGCAAAAAACCAACCTGTTTCCGGGGGTACATGAAACGCTGGCGTATTTGTCGGTTAAATATAAATTGTACATACTCACCAACGGTTTCTCTGAAATTCAGGTACGCAAAATTCAGAATTGCGGATTACAGGGGTATTTCTCAAAGCTGTTCATGGCTGAGATGGTGGGTTATCAGAAACCCGACAGGCGGTTTTT
>JAFGOR010000005.1 GCA_016926375.1 Bacteroidales bacterium | reverse complement strand
CGGTAGAAATAGAAAATAACCCGTTTAGCTTTTAAAGTCCCGTAAGGACGTAATAAGACCAGACATTCAAAAGATATAATAAATTTTTCCCGGACAGTATTGATTTTTTTTCTTGTTTGCTTCAGATTTATAGGACACGCATGTTTTCAGCAACATTTCGCCTGAATACAGATTTACCTGGGTTTTTTGATAATCAGTTTATAATCAACGGATTCATTCGGTTTGATGATGATTGAAGGGAAGTGGCCCCGGGGCCGCACCACGGGCATGTTGTTGTTTAAACCACAATCACCGGGCGTGAGGACCATCCTGCCGGGTATTTCCGAAAGAAGCAGGGTGTCTGATGATGTAAACGGATGACCTTTGCCGATCATGTGGTCTGGCAAATTTTCCGGGGGATTCATCCTGAATAGGTGCGGGGGTTGTATTTTCGCAACCGGCTGTTCAGGTAGAATCAGGTCCAATGCTTGCCTGTCAGATAGATGCTGTGAAAAAGCAGTATTTAAAAAGCAACACAGCAGGCCGGTTAACAGCAGTGTTTTTGTCATGGCCAGGTTTTTATGCAGTAAGCACAAAATTAGTGAAAAAATAATGAACAACGCTTTGTTTGAAAAAAAGAAGCAATCTGTAAATCAAAAACAGATTGCTTCAAAGATGTTCTCATACTGGAAAAACAGACAGTTTGCTCGTCAAACGAGTAGCAAAAAAATCAGGGGGTATACCTGTTTCCAAGAATCAGTTTATCGCCTGAATCATCCACCTCATATAGTTGCGGTTTGCGGGGGCCATTGGCTTCGGCATGGTGAATAATGAATAAACGCTTTCCTTCAAATGTGGTGAATAACATGCCATGTCCCGAGTTATCCCCCTTAAAGGCTTCTTCTTCCTGAATCCAGGGGCCTTTAATGGTACCCGATTCAGAATAGGCAATACCCTGTGCATACCTGTTCACACCCCAGCTCGACCACAACATACCCAATTTACCCGTTTTTGTTCTGAAAAGTTGAGGCCCGTCTGTTACCCAACCCGGCATCTTCATGCCAAAGGTGGCTTCTCCAATACTGTTCATTTCTTTCGACCAGGGTGCTTCACTGGCACGGAAAATTGTGGTGGGTTCGGCAGTTCGATGTGTAAGATCCTTTGATAGCGGCATGTAATCCATGGTTCCATCTATCAATTGGGTCCATTCATGAACGAATACCATATAGGTGGTGTCATTTTCCTCGTAGAGTGTTCCGTCAATGATGTCCCAGTCCTCAGGGCCCAGGCAAAAATCATGCTCGGCAACCAGCGGTTTGTAAGGTCCTTCAGGTGAATCGGATACCAGTAACTGGGTTTGGTTGAGCGGCACATTGTATCTGCGGGGGACAGCCTGAATAACCACACCGTGATCATTCCAGGTGCCGGCGAGGTAATATTTACCACCGATGTAGTGGATTTCGGCAGCTGCCACAAAATGTCCGTCCATCCAGGTGCCGGTGAGGTCAATAATCGGGTATGGCCCGGTCCACATTTTCAGGTCGGTGCTTTTGTACAAACGACCTCCTGTGCCTGTCAGGTAATAGGTGCGGCTTTTGGTATCCGGAAAAATGAAAGGGTCACTCATGGAAATGTCATCCAGAGAAACGGTCTGAATTTTTGGTTCCGGAAAACGCGGCCGGGGGGGTGCCTGTTGGCCCTGTGTGCCGGCAGGCCGAATCGTTCCTCCGAAATTCCTTTGACCCGGATCGGCCAAAGGGGCCTGTTCTCCGCGAACGATCTTCTTCTTCTCCGTAGTTTGTGCCTGAATGGCGGATGAGTGCGAAATGCACATCATCATTGAGATCCCTACAATTGCTGAAAAATAATGCGTCAATCTCTTCATAATGTATCACGATTAGGTTTATTGAACTATGCTTATCCGGAAACTGATATAATTTGTAATATTATGCGGTTGAAGGTAATAAAAAAAGTATAATAGACTGTTATCGGCATAGTATCGATCTAATCAGGTTTTTAATCGATAAACCGGTATCATCCTGCCCGGAATGGATGATTTGGAATCATGCAAAAAATCAGCGCCTATTTTGGCGTAAAATCCTTTCGCATAAGGATCTACAAAGATCAGCAATGCATCAACGCCTTTGCTTTTGGCAACTTGTATTGCGTGATCAGTCAGTACCCGGCCTATGCCCTGATGTTGGAATTCAGGTCTGATGAAAAGGTGCTCGAGCCAGAAACCTTTCTGAACAAAGACTTCCCCTGAGCAGAATTCCTTGGTGTTGTGAACTATGGAGTAAAAGCCGGCAACAGTGCCGTTGCAAAGGATCTTAAAAACAGTATTTGCTGCAATGTAGTCGCAGGTGATTGTCAGTTCTTTCTGCCAAATATCAAAATAGCTTTCGGGGTAGGGCCAGTGCCTTTTAGCCGAAAAAGCAATACTTGTAAGAATTTCAGCATCGTGTTTTTCGGCAGGAATGATTTGTAGCTTGTTGTGGTCAATCATCTTATGCAACAAATGGAGGTTGTTTCAAGTCCCTGTTTTCTCATGAATTCACGTTAAAATTATCAAAATTAACAATACCGCCTCCAAATCTGAATTCAACCCGGTAACCCGGTTTGACAATTCATCCTCGTGATCCGACAACCTGTCGGATTTCATTTTTAAAGCCTCACCGGTTAAGGGATATTTGTTCATGATTTCAAAATTGTAGTTGCTATGACAAACTTAAATAGCCGAAAATCAGCTCAGAAAATTGTTATCACAGTAGTGATGATGATTTCTGTTTGTTTTACAGGTGTTTTTTCACAGACTACTATACAGGGTAGTATTACCGACAAGCAAGGTCAAACACTTCCCGGCGCCAATGTAATGATAAAGGGCAGCTATGACGGAGCTTCTTCAAACGAGGCAGGGTTTTATTCATTTTCTACCGCAATTCAGGGTGATCAAACCCTTGTAGTTAGTTACATTGGGTATGGCCTGCAGGAGAAACTGGTCAGCCTCTTGGATGGCCGGGTAACCGTTAATTTTATACTTGAGGAGCAGCGCGATGCCATAGATGATGTGGTAATCAGTGCCGGCGTATTTGAAACTTCCGATCAGAAGAAGAGTGTGACATTGCAACCTTTGGATATTGTAACTACTCCCAGCGCAGCTGGTGATATATATGGTGCATTGACATCGTTACCGGGAACAACCCTGGTAGGAGAAGATGGCCGGCTGTTTGTAAGAGGGGGTGATGGTTATGAATCCAAGACTTTCATTGACGGATTGCTCGTTAAGAAGCCGTATTCATCTACAACTCCCGATTTACCCACACGCGGCAGGTTTTCACCTTTCCTGTTCAGTGGAACTATGTTCAGCACGGGCGGATACTCTGCAGAATACGGTCAGGCTCTGTCTTCAGCGCTCATACTCACTACAAACTCTTTTCCCGAAAAAACGCAAACCGAGTTGTCTCTGATGACTGTCGGACTGGGAGCCACACAAACTTTCCGTTCGGATAAGGCTGCAGTATCTGCCGGTGTGGAGTATTATAACCTGGCTCCTTATTTTGCCGCGGCAAAACAGCGGATTGATTGGTATAAATACCCTTCAAGCATTGCAGGTGTTTTTACTGCCCGCTACAGAATGAAGAGTGACGGCATGCTGAAGGTTTTTTCAACCAGCAAAAAAGGAAGTAGTTCTATGATGTATCCCGAGATGACCCAACCTGGAAATATGCAAAAAATAAGCCTGGATGACCTGAACCATTACACCAATATCAACTATTCCGGATCGGTTGGAAATGATTGGATTCTGAAAACAGGATTGTCATTTACCTATGATATGGAGAATATTGTTTTCGAGTCTTTCCAGGTTCATGATTACAACACCAATCTGCAGGGTAAAGTAGTATTCAAAAAGAAATTTCCCAAAAAAATCAGCTTGCTGTTCGGTTTAGAAGAGGTTTTCAACCGGTTCCATGAGAATTATCTGGAGAGTGCTACTGCTTTTCATTTTAACTGCAGTTTTGATGACTATAACACTTCACTGTTTGCTGAAACAGAACTTCATGTGTTGCCAAAACTGGCTTTCAGAGCGGGTTTCCGTGGTGAATACAGCAGTGTAATAAATGAAACCGGCATAGCGTTTCGGACATCTGCCGCATGGGCTTTCTCGGATAAACTTCAGGCCTCCCTTGCCTATGGCTCATTCTATCAAACACCTGAAGAATCATTGTTGCGTTTTTCACGAGATCTCAAATTTGAAAAGGCGGAACATGTGATAATCAACCTGCAATATGAAGCGAATAAAAGAATTCTGCGGATAGAAGGATATCACAAAAACTATTCAGGTTTGGTGGTATATGATGCAAGTGATTCATATAATCCTTTGTTATACAGCAATCATGGTGATGGATTTTCCAGGGGAATAGAGGTGTTTTATCGTGACAGGGGAAGCATTCCGGGTCTTGACTACTGGATATCCTATTCATTTCTTGATGCAAAGCGCTTGTACAGATACTACCCCCAAAAGGTAACCCCTCCATTCGCCACAAAACACAGTTTCAATATAGTGGCAAAGAAATATGTAGAAACTATCACCACGCAGTTCGGAGCTGTTTTTTCCTGGGCAAGCGGAAGGCCTTATCATAATCCCAATCATATTGAGTTCATGGATGAGCGTACCCGCGATTATATGGATCTCAGTTTGAATATCAGCTACCTGACCACGATATTCCGCAAATCAATAATAGTCTATACATCATTAAGCAATGTTTTCGGACGAAACAATATATACAGTTACAGGTATTATGAAACGCCAAATCAGGAAGGGATTTATGAGTCTGTGCCTGTGCGTCCGGAAGCCAGCAGGTTGTTTTTGCTGGGACTGTTTATTACCCTATAGCAATTAACAATTAGCAATTAGCAATTAACAATTAGTAATAATCAATAATTCAAATTCAAATTCAAATGAAAAAGTTAGTATGCTTAACCATGATGGTCTTTATGACCGTATCAATTTTTGGTCAGTCTTCCGGTTCGGAACAGGCAATCGGTGAAAGTCTGAAATTGCTTGAAGAGGCCAAAACCGTTGAGGACATGCAATCAGTTGTCAACCGTTTTGAACGCATTGCCATGACCGAAACGGACCGATGGGAACCTATGTATTATTATGCTTTTGCACAGATCAATCTGAGTTTCCGGGAGCAGGATGATGAAATGAAAGACAAATTGCTCAAAAATGCTGAAATGAGCATTAACAAGGCACTGGAATTGAACGGCGACAAATCGGAACTGCATACACTTCAGGGCTTTTTGTACCAGGCCATGCTCTCAGCAGATCCCGGCCTGGCAATGACCTATTCCCAAAAGGCTGCCGAATTTTTCGGGAAGGCATTGTATGAAAACCCTGAGAATCCCCGCGCCATGTACCTGATGGGAATGAATATCCGGTATACTCCCGAAGGTTTTGGGGGAGGTTGCGCCAATGCACTGCCGAAATTCATGGCAGCCAAAGCCTTGTTTGAAAAAGAAAGCGGAAAGCAAGGCCTCATGCCGCGCTGGGGTTCAATGTCAAATTCAGAGGCTATTGCAGGCTGTAATGGAGAAAAGTAATTATCTTTAGTGACCATAAGGAACCGGTTTTATGAATACTTCAGATAAGAAATGGCATGCATTTATCCTCATTCAGTTGAGAGATTTAGTCATTGCTTTCTTGATCAGTGTTGTGATAACCTGGTTCTTTATGGGAAATGAACTGTTCTCGAATTTCAGATACTTAATTAAACACTGCTTCTTTGGATTTGTTTTAACTGTAGCGCTATGGAAGGGAACTGCTTGTGTTGGAGTTTATGTTGAAAGAAAATTTCCTTGGGAAAGAAATCCATCCTTAACGCTTACATTTCAAGTACTGGCAGCTGTTACCTATGCTGCATTGGCGATTTTGATTATCAATTTGGTATTTCTCGAATTCTACTACAAAACTTCCATTAAAGAGAATTTCAAACTTGTACTGTTTCAAATGATCATTGAATTGGGAATCGCCATGCTGATCACGACTATTTTTTACGTGAAGAGTTTTTTTATTTCATGGCGTAAAGCAGCAGTGAGTGAAGAAAGATATAAACAGGAGGCCCTGCAACTGCAGTATGAAACACTGAAAAGTTATGTGAATCCGCATTTCCTTTTCAATAGCCTGAGCGTGCTGAGTTCCTTGGTGGAAAAGGATACACAGAAGTCACAGCTTTTTATCCGGCAGTTATCGGATATTTATCGTTACGTGCTTGAGCAGAAGGGCAAGGAACTGGTTCCCCTGGAAACGGAGCTTGATTTTGCCCGTTCGTTTATCAACCTGCACAAGATAAGGCATGGCGAAAACCTGAAGGTTCAACTGGATGTGGAGGACAACGCCGGTTATATCGTGCCCCTTTCCATGCAGATTCTGCTTGAAAACGCGTTCAAACACAACGTGATTTCGGAAGAAGAACCGCTGTTGGTAAAAGTATGGCGCGATCATGATTATATCATTGTTCAGAATCAGATCCGGAAAAGGAAAACAATAGAGGCCGGGAGTGGAACTGGTTTGGAAACCATTGTAAATCAATATAAGTTCATCTCATCGAGAACACTGTTAATTTGCGCAGATGACGGCAATTTCACCGTGCATGTGCCCATCCTGAATCAGAATATTCTTAATCAAAGCAATTAGTGCCTATGTCTGTGAATTACCTGATCGTTGAAGATGAAAAGCTTTCGGCTGAGCGACTGGCTGGCATGGTTACCCGGCTCTTTCCTGATTTTCATGTGGTGAAGACTGTTGACTCTGTAAAATCTGCGGTGCGCTGGATTATGCAGAATGACCCACCACAACTGGCATTCTTTGATATTCAGCTGGCCGACGGGTTGAGCTTTGAGATTTTCGAACAGGTGCCTGTTTCTTTCCCCGTGATTTTTACTACCGCCTTCAATGAATACGCCATCAGGGCCTTTAAGGTGAACAGCATTGATTACCTGCTGAAACCGGTATCTGAGGATGAATTGAAAGCGGCCGTAAGCAAATTCAGGTCAGGTTTGGCAAAATCCACAATTCATGAAAGCGATGCCATTGCTATGGCATTGAAGCAGCTCACCAATACCCATAAAGCGCGCTTCCTGGTCAGGGTGGGGGAGCATCTGAAAACAATCGACATCAGCGAAGCTGCCCTGTTTTTGAGCATGGAGAAATCGACTTATCTGCGTTCATACGGCAACAGGGACTACGGGATTAATTTCACGCTGGAGCAACTGGAAAGTCTGGTTGATCCCAGGCAGTATTTCAGGGTCAACCGGAAATACCTGGTTCACCTGAAGTCAATCAAAGACATTATTGCTTATTCCAACAGCCGGCTCAAACTGATACTCACTGTTGCTTCTGACGAGGACATCATCGTCAGCCGCGAAAGGGTGGAGGATTTTAAGAGGTGGCTGGAGGGGGAGTGAGTGGGCAATGAACAGTGAATATTGGACGATTGACAATAATTGAAGATTGAAAACCGGCAGTAGCGGCAATCAGATTACAAGTCGCACTTCGACAGGCTCAGTGTGACTGGCACTGTCATACTGAGCCTGTCGAAGTATGACTAATAGTTGCAGTGGCAGGCAAGCTTGGATCTTGGATCTTAAATCTTGGCCCTGCCTGCGATGCCGTTCCGGCAGGCAGGGCTTGGCTCTTATATCCTGACTCTAGTTTTCCTTGTCACTCGTCTCTCGTCCCTTGTCCCTATTCCTTCGGTTTCCAAATCCGGAACTCTCCGCTGCAATGCAGGATGTTCAGCAGGTAAAGTGTGCCGTCGTAATACCGCTGATCAAATATTGTTGGAACAGGGGAATTCCAGAAATCTTCAACAAATTCTTTGGCAACAGGATTTGTAGCAGCCAGACTTGCGGTAGCATTGGTTGCAGCCAGTCCGATGCGGTGCAACGGATTGATCACTTCGCCGCTTTGTTTGAAAACATGTCCGTAAGCGGTTACGCCCATGCCGGCAAAAAACGACTGGATGCGGTTGCTGAGTTCCTGCTCGGAGGAGTCTTTCTGCCACCAGCTCCAGTCAACAGCCCAGTTTGATGCAGTTCGCCATGAGTCGTACGCAAAATTTACCGAGTTCGGATTCCATTCCACAAAATGAGGTGTTCCGTCGAAATTGGCATAATCGGTTACCAGTCCGGTAACCGGGTGACAAGCTTTGTTGAAAAATTTCCGGCTTGTGTCTGCTGCAGCAGCCCAGAATTCCCGGTCGGCTTCAGGACCCCAGCGCGACCACAATTCATAAAAGGCAGGCAGGTGATAGGAAGGGTCGGTAAAGGTATTGCCTCCATTGTCGGGAACAAACAGAATCATGGTGGCTTGTTCATTAACCATAGGGCCTGTAGTAGCCTGTCCGGTGATGGTTTTTCCGGTTATTATTTCGCGATGCCGCATATCGGTCAGGATGGTATCGGCATAGGCCTTGTAATTGTAAATACCCTGGCCATTGCCCCAACGGTTGGCGGCAAAGTATAACGACATCACAAAGTATTCTTCACCATCGGGGGCAGGGCCTTCCGATAAGGGTGTGCCATCGGTGCGGATTGACCAGGCAAAATAACCCTTTGAAGGGTGATCGGGCTTGCGAATATACATGTGGTTCATGGCCCAGTTCCAGAGCGCATCGAATTCGGCTTTTTTATCCATTTGCACGCAAACCATCATGCCGTATGACATGCCTTCGCTGCGGACATCGTTATTGTTTATATCGCTCAGGTAGGCCTTCGGACCAAATTCATTGGTGCCTGCATCGAAGTACAGCCGCTGAGAAGTATCGCCATAAAACAGTTGTTGAAATGCAGCATTAACTTTGGCCGTTACCTCTTCCTGGGTATGACCGTTTTCAACAAAAAGGTTCCTGTATACTCCGGTGGCATAGGCTCCATTTCCGTCTTTGTTGCTGACAACTTCCTTTTTTGAGGTGCATTGTACTAACAATAAACACATACCCAGCCATCCCAGGGTACGATATGCTTTCTTCCAGGTTGAATTTGTTTTCATATGATTAGATGAATTTGTTGTCATTCAGATTTTGAGAATTTCGAAATAAAGATAATCAAAAACATGAATTGTGTATATTATCCATGGTAATGTCATTACCGGTATTCAGGTCGAGCATGGCATTGATCAGTCTGGCTTTATTGAATCCGCGTAAATCAGCAGGACTGATCCTCCTTTCTGTAAGAATCCCCTGCGCCAGGTAATAAGCTCTTTGAGTTCCCTTAAGAAGCGGGGTGTCGGGGGTATACCACTTGTTGCCATCGCTGAAGACAATGTTGGCAAGGGAAGTCTCGGTTACCAGTCCGTTTTTAACAATCAGCACATCTGAATCGTGGGTGTTGGGGAGCTGTTTTCTCAGGGCGTCAAGCCGGCTCCTGTCAGTATACTTATAGGAGTAATCGATTTGATCATCCTGCACCAGGTAGAGCTTTGTAATATGTTTGGGTTGATACGGTATAAACTCAACCCCATAATTGTCTTTGTTGTATAAAAACCGGCAACGGTAAATTTTATTCTGATCCAGCACCGGGATGTCAATCATGTCGGCAATATTCCAGTTGTCATTGCTCCCAAATAATTCTTTCCGGGTGTGATTCACCCGTTGGTTGTGAAAGTCGAGTTGCAGGAGTTTGTTTTTTTCCAGCTTAATGGTTGTAAACAAGGGGTACATATACCTTTTCGATTAATTCTTCAAACTCTTCCCGGGCATTGCTTAAAAATGTGATTCCTCCGCCGCTTCTGAAGCGCATCATGCCATCGTTCATTTCGATCATCCGGATCATGACGGCGCTGTCCAGGTTTCTGCCATCAAATATACCGCAAATACCTGTGTAATAACCACGATCTGCCTTCTCCGTTTTTCGGATGATTTCAAGCGTTTTTTCCTTTGGGGCACCTGAAACAGAACCGGCAGGAAGCATGGCGAAAACAATGCTGCCAAGCATACAATGGTAGTTTTCCGGCAATTTCCCGGTAATCTCTGACGAAGCCTGGAGAATGGCTCCGTTGTTTGTTTCAATCTTCCCGAGATACCGAAAACGTTTTACAGTAACTTCTCTTGCAACCCTGCTCAGGTCGTTTCGAAGCAGGTCAACCACAGTGTGATGCTCAGCTGTTTCTTTGGCATTTGCCAAAAGCAACTGTTCTGCCCCGGGCATGGAAGCGTTTATGGTTCCCTTCATGGGACTTGTGGTAATCATTCCGTCACGAATGGTGATGAACGATTCGGGTGAAAAGCAGACAAAATGATTCTCGAACAGAATTTTGTAGGGAGCGCGGCTGAACCGGTAAATCTCTTCCAGCGTCAGGTTGGTCTCTATTGGTGTTGGGAAGGTCAGATTCAGCAAAAAAGAATTGCCGGCAAGAATCTCATCCTGAATTTGATTAAAAGCCTTTTCATATTCAGAAAATGAAACAGGATGTTTTATGAAAATGTATTCATGCCGGTCTTTTGAAGTATCAGACGCGTCTTCGTGAAAACTGAAATGCAGGTCTGCAGGCGTATTGATATCAAGCCGGTGCAAACGGATGGCCTTCATTTCAAAATCAATGAGAAACAAAAACGGGATACCTCCCGTTCCCCATTCATTCATCCGATCAATCGCCTCTGTTTTGCTGTAGATCATGGGTTTCTGGCTTGACAGGCTGTAAATGTAAGCGTTTAAAAAACATTTTTTGGAAGAAACTCATCGGAATTGAATGAATAAATCCTATTTTAGCGCTACTGAAAAGACTTTCCTGTATTTTGTTTCATCTGAAATTGATTATTATTCTATTTGCATTACAACTTTAAATATTTACTTATGAAAACATATTCGTTTTTCAGACCCTTATTAATCTTATTAATTGTGCCTGTGATGATATCTTTATTATCGACCTGTAAATCAGAAATCTCCGTTCCCGGTTACCGGCTTGTTGAGAAAAAGTTTGTGAAAGAGGTGAATGCCGACTGTTATCTGTTCGAGCATATGAAAACCGGAGCCCGTGTGTTGAAAATAGCTGCCGATGATCCCAACAAAACCTTCAGTATTGCATTTAAGACCATCCCCGAATCGGATGCAGGAACACCCCATATTATGGAGCATTCAGTTCTGAACGGATCCCGAAACTTTCCGGTAAAAAGTCCTTTTGACGTGCTCCTGAAAGGCTCCCTGAATACGTTTTTGAATGCCATGACATCCGATGATTTTACGGTTTACCCTGTGGCAAGTATGAATGAGAAGGATTATTTCAACCTGATGCATGTATACCTTGATGCTGTTTTTAATCCGCTACTGTACGATGACCCCAGGATATTTATGCAGGAAGGCTGGCATTATGAATTGGCTGGTAAAGATGCGCCTATAGAATACAAAGGAGTTGTTTACAATGAAATGAAGGGTGCTTTTTCCACACCCACCCGTGAAATGTGGTACCAGATACAAAAGAACCTGTTTCCCGATAATGCCTACAGGTTTTCATCAGGTGGTTACCCAACAGCCATACCAACCCTGACTTATGAAGCATTTGTAAACTTTCATAAGAAGCATTACCATCCTTCCAACAGCTATATATTGCTTTATGGAGATGCTGATGTAAAAAAGGAGCTTGAATTTATTGACAAAGAATACCTTTCAAAATATGACAAATCGGAGAATCCGGTTACTGTTGAGGAGAATCCGCCATTTGACAGTTATAAAGAAATTGCCGGCTCGTATCCGGTTATGGATGGTGCGCCCCTTGCCGATCAGACCTTCCTGGTGATGAACTGGGTTATTGGCAATGGCTACGATCAGGCAACAGTGATGGCTCTGGATATCCTGGCCGATGTGCTGGTGAACCAGGAATCGGCACCGGTAAGAAAAGCCTTGCTGGATGCCGGAATTGGTAAAAACGTGTATGCTACCACACAGAATATGTTGCAGAATATCTTTTCGATTGTGGTGCAAAATGCCAATGCTGCCGATAAAGACAGCTTCCGGGCTGTGGTTATGAACACATTGGAGAAGGTTGTTGCTGAAAAGATTGACAGGGAAACCCTCAAAGGATCACTCAACCGGATGGAGTTCAGGCTCCGCGAGGGGGATGATGCCCAGAAAGGACTGACCTACAACATGCGGGTGATGACCGGATGGATGTTCACCAATGATCCTTTTCCTTCACTGGAATATGAGAAACAGCTGACAGATGTCAAAGCATCCGTTAATAATACCTGTCTTGAAGATCTCATCCAAAAGGATCTGGTTGAAAATAAATACGGTCTTTTGCTTGTGCTGGAACCCAAAACCGGTTTGGAAAGGGAAATTGCCCAAAAAACCATGCAAGAACTTGCCGACCTGAAGAAAAGGATGACTCCGGCTGAGTTGGATTCCCTGGTTGCCACAACCTCAAAACTGGTTGCTTACCAGCAGCAGGAAGACAGTCCCGAAGCACTGGCCAGCATACCGATGCTTAAACTCTCCGACATCAGACCCGAGGCCTTCTGGTACGAAGCATCAAAAAACGATATCGCTGGTGTCCCCCATCTCTTTCATGATGAGTTTACCAATAACATTGTATATATGAATTATTGGTATGATCTGAATGTATTGTCGGAAGATAAAATACCTTATGCTGCCCTGTTAACCAGACTTTTAGGTAAGATGGATGCCGGAAGCTATGACTATGAGGAACTGGATAAATCTTTGAATATAAATACAGGAGGCTTCGGATCAGGCCTCAGTTTATACGTTGCCAACTACGATGACAACAAGTTATTGCCCAGGTTCAGGATCAACGTGAAGACCACAGTTGAAAAGCTGGATACCACACTTGGTTTAATGGGTGCAATCATCAATGAAACCAAACTTGATAATAAGGACAGGTTGTTGGATTTGCTGAAAAGACATCAGTCGCAACTGGAATCTTCGGTTCTTCAGAATGGCTATAGTGTGGCTGCCACCCGGCTGGAATCATATTATTCCAGAAGGGGCGTTTTTAGTGAAAAAACAAGGGGGATGGAGTATTACTGGTTTGTTACGAACCTGGTAAATCGTTTTAATGAAAAACCTGATGCAGTAATTGCCCTGCTGAAAGAAACCTATGCGGCATTATTTGCCAGAAACAATATGGTAGCTGGAATTACATGTAGTTCAGATGATTATAAAACGTATTCATCCCAGTTTGAAAAGTTTGCCCCTGCACTGGCGGAAAAAACTGTTTCAATCAGTGAATGGAAACTGCAACCCGAGTCAAAAAATGAAGGCATTCTTACTGCTTCTAAAGTTCAGTATGTGTTGCAGGGATACGATTTCAGAAAACTGGGAATTGAATGGGATGGTAAATGGAATGTGCTGAATCAGGTAATGTCTACCGATTATCTGCAGACGAAAATCAGGGTGATTGGCGGTGCTTATGGCGGATTTTCCTCAATATCAAAGAACGGTACCATTAACCTTTCTTCCTACCGCGATCCGAATCTGAAAGAGACCCTCGACAATTTCAAGGGTATTACGGAATACCTGGCTCAGTTTAAAGCTGATTCCACCGACATGATCCGTTATATCATCGGTACCATTGCCAATCTGGATTCACCGCTTACTCCTTCGGAAAAAGGAGATCAAGCCTTCAGAAACTATTTCGAAAATGTCAGCCGTGAGGATGTTCAGGCCGACCGTGATGCGGTTCTGGCAACAACTGCAGCAGACATACGCAGCATGAGCGAAGAAATAGCAAAGGTGCTGGATCAGCAGGTTTGGTGTGTATATGGAAATGATGAGAAAATTAACAAGAATAAAACACTGTTTAAAGACCTGGTCAGGCTTCAGCAATGATCATTGTCAGAAATAAAATGGCCGGCTACCTGTTAGCCGGCCATTATCATGCCATGTGCATCTGGCCCTTCCTTTTTGTCAGGAAGGAGGTTGATATAGATGCCCATTCCTCAACTCTGAACCACGAACGCATTCATGCCCGCCAACAACTCGAGATGTTGTGGATTCTCTTTTTTGTATGGTATGGTATTGAATTTCTGCTGCGCCTGTTGAGATACAGAAACCGGCACCAGGCATACCATGCGCTTTCATTTGAAAAGGAAGCCTACGCTCACGATGAAAACAGGGACTATCTGAAGACAAGAAGGCCTTTTGCCTGGATCTCTTATTTGTAATCAATACTGTCCGGGTAAAATTTATTATATCTTTTGAATGTCTGGTCTTATTACGTCCTTACGGGACTTTAAAAGCTAAACGGGT
>JAFGOR010000263.1 GCA_016926375.1 Bacteroidales bacterium | reverse complement strand
GGACGGTTCCGTTAGAGCCTGTCCCGCTTCGGCGGGAAACCAAATATCGGTAGAAATAGAAAATAACCCGTTTAGCTTTTAAAGTCCAGTAAGGACGTAATAAAACCACACATTCAAAAGATATAATAAATTTTACCCGGACTGTATTGATTCTTGACATATAATATCATAAAAATCAAGTTGACGCATATGCCCTAAGGGCGATAGAATCAGCGTAGGACAACGCCCTGCGTAATTGGAAAAGTATTCCTAAAACATGGCAGTAATCAGTTTAGACCATTGGTCTCTCTGATTCACTGTAAAATACAACTCTTCCCCACCTTTGGTTTTGATCATGATACCCCTGGGCAATACCCACATGACATTATAATAAAAAAGTTCGCTGATCTCACCGGGATTTATCTCCTTGTTGAATAACTGGTATTCGGGCCTTAATGATCTGAAATATATGCGTTGGTTGGTTACAATCAGCTTACCGTTTACCTGCCTGCTATCCTGACGAAGGTTTGAGCTTCCTGCCCTCAGGATATTTTCGTTTGGTTGCAATACGATTTTCATGGTTGAAAATTTTGTGAAATTCCTTTAACCAAAGAATGCAGATATCATACCAAAGGCGCTATTAAATTGTTTATCAGATTATTAAAAATAACCAGTCTGATAGAAGTTTGTAAAAGTTGATTCAAAACCGGACAACAGGTGTACGAAACCATACAAAGGAACAGCTATTCAATAACTGAATTGGTTACCGAAATTTTGGTCTTATCATGCATGCTGATTCCGGGATATAACGGGTACCATGAGCCACCCCTGTTATTCCGGATTACTGATTGATCAATACGTATGTTACCCGACAGATCATTTGTGACAAAGAACAGGGCAGATCCAAAAGCATTTACCCTGTTTTCCTCAATGCGTGTTCCCAAAACACTTAGTGTCATTTCATTCCCGTCGTTGTAAACGGCTCCTCCGCTTCCTCCTCCCTGGGTCCCTGATTGTGCAGGATTGCCCCCATTGCCTGTAGCCCTGTTATGAGAAAGAAAACAATTAATGAAGGTCCATGAAACCCCGATACTGCTGACGCCACCACCGTTGGCGCCAAAGTTCCCATAGCCTGGTGCACCTCCAAAAGTGGTATTAACCACATAAACAGGAAGGTTGTTGAACTGACTGAATACACGCACTGCGCCACCGCCCACATCAGGACCCAGGCTATCGCATGCATTGTTAAAAAACCTGCAGTTTACAATTTTAAACCGCCCCCCTCTTACCCAAATGGCACCACCTCCCTTGAATTCGGTTTCATGAGTGGAATTTCCGTCTGCAAAAGTAAGGTTCTGAACTGTGAGTCTGGGATGATCCTGGTTCTGGCAGTGATCGGTGGTCCAATGCTGGTTCTTGTCGCATGTATTCATATACAGTATCCGCGTCTTTCCGCCACCACTGAGGGTAATCAGACCATTGCCATCGATAACCACATCTCTGGCAGCGTCGTTAAACACCTTGGCAGGACGGTCGAGTCGGATGATAACCGGGTCGGCACCGCAGTTGAAAACTATTTTACCCCCTTTTGCAACAGCATTAACAAATGCTTCACAGGTACAACTCTCAGGAGTGCCGTCACCAACAACCTGGTCTGGAACAGACACATCCTCAGGGCCGGCTTCGGCATAAACAGGATAGTTGGCGTTGGGATTGCCCGCTGGCGGACCGTTTTGCGGATTCGTTAATGGATTATGAACGATGACCATAGCTACCTGTTCGTCCTTCTCACATGAAGTAACAGACGCATTGATCAACAGCAAAACTGCATAATAAAAACCGGGGAATCTGCAGATTCTCATTTTAAGATGAATCGTTTCTGATAATTAAACAACGTAAGCTGTGATATATTGCCTGTAAAACAAATAAAGCAATGCAAAAAAAGGCAGCAGAAACTATTGTTTATTGCCGGCAGCCAGGGGCAGACTGAATTCAAAGGTACTACCCTTTCCCTCTGTGCTGTATATATGCAATATTCCTTTGTTCATTTTGATGAAATCCTTGCACAAAGTTAGTCCGAGGCCGCTCCCCTTCTCACCTTCAGTTCCTGAAACTGGGGTAACTATATTAGCCGAAAGTAATTCATCTACTTTTTCGGGCTTCATACCTACCCCGTTATCACTTACTGATATGCTGGCCTCACCGTTTTCAGCAATTGCTTTAAACTGAATAACTCCTTTGCGGGGAGAATACTTCAAGGCATTACTGAACAGGTTCCGGAATACAGTCTTCAACATATCAATATCGGCTGTAACTTTTAATTCCGATGGACAATCAACTTCAACACGAATCTCCTTCTCATTTATCCTTTCAGCTCCCAATTCAATTGTTTCCTGAATAAGGCTTTGAAGCATAATTTCCTGAGGGTGATACCTGATTCGGTTTGTCTGCGAACGTGCCCATAATAGCAGGTTTTGCAACAGGGTAAATACCCTTTCAGAAGAAATCCGAACAGCCTTTGCATAAGTAAGCTTTTCCTCATCGCTGATTGAATCAAAATGGGTAACCAGCAAGTCTGAAAATCCAATGATTGTATTAAAAGGGCTTGAAAGATCATGCGCAATAACAGAGAACAGCTTGTCCTTGGTTGAATTCAGTTTTTGCAGTTCCTTGTTCGCAACAGCCAGATTTTCTGTTTGTTGTTGCAATTCTTCCGATTGCATTTTCAGCTGATTCTGACGATCCAGTAGTAGATGGTTTACTTCATTCAGGTTCCCGGCATGAATTTTAAGCAATTCATTTTTTTCATACAACTCAGATGTCTTTTGGCGAACGGTTTCCTCCAGCCTGATTTTCTGCTTTTTCAGCTTGGAAGTTCTCAGTGTGATAAAACCGGCAATACTGCCTAAAACAAATATAACCGAAACGATTTTGAATGCCAGCGTGCCATACCAGGGAGGCAATATTTCTATCTTTAAACTGGCACCGGTATGATTCCAAACGCCATCATTGTTGCAGGCAATGACTCTGAAAGTGTATTCTCCCGGATTCAGGTTGGTATAAGTTGCTTCTTTGCCGGTTCCCACAAAATTCCAGTTTTCTTCAAAACCTTCCAATTTATATGCATACCGGTTCATTTGAGGATTGATGAAATTGAGTGCTTTGAAATTGATGGCAATAACTTTATCAGTATGCTTCAGGGTTATTTCGTCGCTCCTGGAGACCTGCTTTTTCAGCTTATCAGAATTAGCAACAGTAAGTTCTTTATTGAAAATCCTGAGCTTATCAATAATTACTGCCGGAGGTTCTGTATTGAATCTGAGTTGCTCCGGGTCGAACACATCAATACCTCTTATGCCTCCGAAGAAGAACTCATTGTACCGGTTTTTATAACATGAGCGGGGGTTGAATTCTTCTGAATTGAGGCCGTCTACATATCCAAAATTTCTGACTTCGCCATTTTCAGTGTTAAACATGGCCAGTCCGGAAATATTGCTGATCCACAATATGCCCTTATCACCACTGATAATTCCGGAAATGGAATTGTTAGCAAAGGCACCCTGGAACCTGGTAAAGTTTTTCAAATCGCGGTTATACCGGTTCAACCCCGATGATGTACCAATCCAAAGTGTATGATCACCACCCTCATACAAATCAACTACAAAGTTGTTTGACAAGCTGGTGGTGTCGTCATATTTGTACATATATGACCTAAACGATGTTTCACCCCTTTTCATGAGATTGAGTCCCCATGCTGTTCCCACCCAGAGATCACCCTGGTTGTCAATCAGGATTTCGAAAGGCCAGTTGTTTGAAAGATTGCTGTTGGTACTATTGAAATGAGTAAATTTCCTGAGTTTTCTGTCGAATTTGTCAACCCCTTTTGCATGAACTGCAATCCAAAAATTGCCTTCCGCATCTTCGGCAATGGATCGGATGTCGTTGCCTGCTATTGAATTGGGGTCTTTTGGGTCATGCGTGTAACTGTAAAACCTGTTCTTTTTTTCATCATAGTATTGCAAACCGCCAAAATAACTGCCCACCCACATGGTACCTTTGCTGTCGCAAAAAATGCAAAAGATGGTACCTCTGGCAACACTGAACTTATCCTTCTCATTGTGCCGGAAACGAATGGTGTCTCCATTTTGAAGGCTAACCACGCTGATTCCCCCGTCGAAATAGCCAAACCACAAGCGGTCTTTAGAATCGGCCTGTATTGCAGTAACATTGCCTCCGGAGGCCAGTTTATTGTATGCCGGGTTGTTATACAACTGATTGAATCCCTTGGGGGCCAGATAGATTCCTACTCCACCCGGTTCATGATAAATCCAGTGATTTCCCTGCCGGTCCTGGAAAATGCCTTTAACATTGTGTCTGATGGCATGGGGATCATTGCGATCAGGCAGATAGGCTGTAAGACTATCCGACAAAACGTCAAATACCTTCAAACCGGCATAATCAACCGTCCACACCTTATCTGAATTGTCAATATAAACATTAATTGCAACAGCATCATCTTCATTGAGATAATGATACTGTATTAATTTCCCCGATGTGGTATTGAACATCCATACACCCGCACCCTGAACGGCCATCCACAACTTGTTATCCTGTAAGGCCAGCCTGTTGATTGTTGAATTATTCAGCATGGTTTCACCCGGCCCGGTGGCTGAAATAACCTTGCTTTCCATGGTATTTGGGTTATAACGAATCAATCCCCTGTTGTCTGAACAACCAATCCAGATCCGGTTCACATTATCCACAATAAAATGATTGATCAGGCAGCTGTCAACCGAAACAACTTTTTTGAATACCTTTTCATTAAAATCATACCTGAGTATACTTGAAACGCAGGTTATCAGTATGTTACCCTTAAGATCTTCACTTATCTGGGGAATATTGATGCCTTCCAGTCCGGCATCATTTCTGGGATCGGCAACTCTTATGAAATTGTCAAGATCTTTATTGTAGTAGCAAACGCCCATTGCAGTTGCAATCCAGAGTCTGTCTTTGGAATCAAGAAACAGGTGATTGATGTGGTTGCTTGGTATAGAAGTGCTGTCATCTTGTTTTGAAAAGTACCCGGTAAAACCGTATCCGTCATATTTATAAAGGCCATCACGACTCGAAATCCAGATGAAACCCGTAGAATCTTGAGTTATACTGGTAATTGAGGAACTCAGCAGCCCATTCTCCCTTGGAAAATAATTGATGCGCAGGGAAGGAACCTGACTAAAAAGGCTCCATGTCAGGCTCAAAAAAAGCATGATTGTCAGGTTAATTCTCCCTGACATTCTGAATTTGCTTTTGCCATATATTATTTTGAACCAATTCACACCAAAACTTCCAGGCTGCAGTTATTATTACTTTCGTTTATTTATTTGGTATATACGAATAAACTAAAGGATAGTTTGGATCATTAATGACGTTTCATCAAGGGTTTCATCATCTGTCCTGAGTCAAATATTCTTCATGCCACAGGTGGTGTCGGATCATTTTCCTTGATTCTTTTTCTGCAGAGGCGTTCAACTTCAAAAACATCAGGAAGTCCTTGTTTTCTTTGCCAATATTGTCAGTAAGGGCTTGCGGTAAAAGATCTCGTTCTATCATTCGGTTCCGATTTTCATTTAAAGGTAAGAAATCCGTTTCTTATCTTCAACTGCATATTCATCATAACTTCACAGCCTTTTCAGATACAGATGACATTCCGAAAAGAACAGATCAAGTTACCCCGATTTGTCAGACTATAAATCATAACTTTTATTATTTTTGGAACCTCTTATTCAAAAATAAATTTTAAACAACATATCCATGAGAAAAAAAATCGTAGCCGGAAACTGGAAAATGAATAAAACCCTTCAGGAGGGTGTGGAACTTGCGAAGACTGTTAACCGTCAGGTTGAAGATACTGATGTGGTGGTTATCCTTTGCACTCCTTTCATTCACCTTGCCGAAGTTAGCAAAGCAATTACCAAAGACTCCCTGTTTCTTGGCGCGCAGAATTGTGCATCGGAAACATCCGGCGCTTTTACCGGTGAAGTATCTGTTGACATGATCAAGTCAACCGGTGCTGAATATGTGATCATAGGCCATTCGGAAAGACGCAGTTATTATCATGAAGACGATGCACTGCTTAACAAAAAAACAAAGCTTGCTCTGGCAGCAGGTCTCACGCCCATTTTCTGTTGCGGTGAAGTATTGGCTGAAAGACAATCAGGAAAACACATGCAGGTTGTTAAATCGCAAATTGAAAATGGATTATTCGACCTTTCCGCCGAAGATTTCGGTAAGGTTGTACTTGCCTATGAACCGGTTTGGGCCATTGGCACAGGCGTAAATGCAACAGCTGATCAGGCGCAGGAAATGCATAAGGCAATCCGCGACCTGGTTTCTGAAAAATACGGTACACGCGTGGCTGAAAACACTTCCATACTTTATGGTGGCAGTTGCAAACCTTCCAATGCCAAAGAATTGTTTTCCAACCCCGATGTTGACGGTGGACTCATTGGCGGAGCATCACTCAGTGCAGCTGATTTTATGGGAATAGTCAGCGCTTTCTAAAACCAATCCTGGTTTCAGCGCTACTGATTTGTCTTTGTTTTTTTTGATTGGTGATCATGTCACCAACAACCTCCTTATGGAGAACAAGTAATTTTTATTAATGAGTTATACCGAAGTCGCATTGAATACAGCAGGAGTTCCCGAATTCACAATGGAACTCCTGCCTTATCTTCTGGAAGAGTCAGGTTATGAGGGTTTTCATAGTACGTCAGACAACCTGTATGCTTACATAAAAACCGCTTCATTTGATCCTGTCCGGCTGCGCCAAATCCTGATCAGCCAAAACCTGCCCGATACCGGTTTTTCTGCTCAATCGGTACCCGACAAAAACTGGAATGAAGAGTGGGAGAAAAATTTCGAACCGGTTGTCATCAGCGAAAAATGTTTGATAAGAGCCCCTTTTCACGAGATGCCAGTTCATTACCCCTTTGAAATTATCATTGAGCCGAAAATGTCGTTTGGCACCGGACACCATGCCACAACAACCCTGATGGTACAGGAGCTCTTTGATATTGATGTTGCAGGCAAATCGTTACTCGACGCAGGTTGTGGCACGGGCATCCTGGCAATTCTTTCCGAAAAGCTGGGCGCTTCAGTAATTACAGCTGTTGATACCGACGAATGGAGTTACCGAAACAGCCTGGAAAATGCTGAGATCAACAACTGCAAACAAATTGAAGTCATTCTGGGAGATGCTGCTACAGTGTCATCTCAACTATATGATGTAATACTTGCCAATATCAACCTGAACGTTTTAAAGGCAAGTCTCGGCAATTTCTTCCGGATTCTTAAACCAGGTGGAATGCTTATCATGTCGGGCATTTTAAACAGTGATGTTTCAGCACTGCAACACGAATCGGAAATGCAGGGCTTTGTATTTATGACAAGCAAAGTACTTGATAATTGGGCATTGGTCCGTTTCAAAAAATTACTATAATTTTATTGGATATTTACTATCCATGAAATACAAGCTGTTTTCGTTATTTTGTTGGTTCCTGTTGATTCATTCGTTTCAGGTCAGCGCTCAGGAACAAAAAGTGTTTTCCGGTGACATTGCTGCTTATCCCGATGAACTTTTCGCATTCATGCAGCGAAACATCAATCCGCAAAGCGAAGCAATCCTGAATAGTTTTCTTGAAGTATGGAAAAGAGACAGCCTGTTTAACCGGCAGGAACAGGAAAAAATAGTGGCATTATCCTTCGGCTTACTCAGTAAAAATGCCAAACCCTTTCCACATTTTGCACACTACCTGAACTGCCTGGTGTCGCTTAAGAGAAATGTAAAAAAACCTGAAAACTTCAGGCATTGGGATACCGGTTTGGAATTGCTTCTCAATGAGCGCAGGATATCACTTCAAACCATGGACCGTTACCTGGTGTTCGTAAAACAATTAATCGACAGCAGTGCGTTGTTCCGCTCAAGTTCAGTAGACTGGCGCATTTCTTCTCCTGACTATAGTTTTCTGGTCGACAGTACCATCCGGATCAGGGTACAGAAAACCAACCTCAATTGCTACGTAAGAAAAGACAGCATTTGCATTACCGGTACATCCGGCGACTTTTACCCGCTGACCAATTTATGGAAAGGAAAAGAAGGACTGGTAACCTGGGAAAGAGCCGGATTCAAAACTTCAGAGGTATACGCGAATCTGGCTGCCTATGAAATAAACATGACACGTTCGGAATATACCACACGTGATGTGGTGTTTGTAAACAAATTCTATTTTGACTCACCGCTTAAGGGCGTACTGATTGACAAGGTTAAATTGAATAAAACACCAGAAGATGCTGATTATCCGCAATTCGACTCATACCAGAAAGATTTCAAGATAAAGGAATTGTATGAGGATATTGATTTTGAAGGCGGTCTTTCCATGCAGGGTGCAAAACTGGTGGGTAAGGGTAATCGTGAAAAGCAGGCAAAAATATTCGTATATCGAAAAGATACGCTGGTATTGATTGCCAGCTCGAGTTACTTTGCATTTAAAGCCAACCGCATCAATGCCTCAAGTGCCGGAATCGTTATCCGGCTGAAAAACGATTCGATCTTTCATCATGGACTGGCACTTAGCCTGATGGTATCTACCCGGGAGTTGACCTTGTTCCGCACCGATAATTTCACCTCGCAAAGTCCGTATTACAATTCCTATCACAATATTGATATGTCTTTTGAGCAGTTGGTATGGAAGATGAATGAACCTGTAATGCGGTTTACCGCCATGATGGGGAGCACAATAGGAGATGCTTTTTTTGAATCGGTGAACTTCTATAATAACGAGGAGTTTTTGAACATGCAATTAATGGATGAGGCCCACCCGCTAATTTCCATACGCAGTTTCGCCAGACGCATGGGATCAGACCAATTTCTGGCCGAAGATTATGCCGATTACCTCAAAAAATCAATTTCGCAGGTACGGCAAATGCTGATGCGGATGGCTGCCATGGGTTTTCTTTTTTACGATACCGAAACGGGAATGGCAACCGTGCGTCCGCGCCTGAATGATTATATTGCAGCCAGTGTGGCCAAGGTTGATTACGATGTGATTAGCATTCCGTCACATACCAATGCCCCTGTTGAAAATGCGGTTTTTGACCTGCGCAATTATGACCTGATCATTAACGGTATACCGCGCATTTTTGTAAGTGATTCGCAAAATGTGGCCATATTTCCGGATAACGACCGGATTATTATGAAGAAAAACCGGCATTTCCAGTTTGACGGACAGGTTCGTGCCGGTTTATTTACTTTTACCGGTAAGAACTTCTTTTTCAATTATGACACCTTCAAAATTGAACTTCAGAAAATCGACAGCCTGCGCATCCGTTACCTGACGGGAAAGGTTGACAATTATGGGTTCCAGATGGCCGAAGTAGCAGAAAACCTGCTCGAAAATATGAAAGGTGAACTATTTATTGATAATCCCGATAACAAATCGGGCAGAAAGTCGTATGCGGAATATCCCATCTTTAAATCCAAAGGAAACGGGTTTGTTTATTATGATGACAAAAGGATCCATGGAGGTGTTTATTCGCGCGATAATTTCTTCTTCGAGATCAATCCGTTTGTGATGGACAGCCTGGACAATTTCAACCGGCAATCCATGAAGTTCGACGGCTCACTGACTTCAGCAGGTATCTTCCCGGTTATCAAAGAAACACTGCGTTTGCAGCCCGACAGATCACTGGGATTCAAATATGTAACACCCGACTCGGGATTGGCTCTTTACAAGGGGAAAGGCAGCTTTTCCAATGAAATTTCGCTTACCAACAAAAAGGGATTTTCGGGTTCCGGAACAATAAAATACCTGACAGCTTCATCATATTCCGATGATATCCAATTCTTTCCTGATTCACTTGATGCCGTATCACGCGATTTTACAATGGAGCAGAGCACATCAGGCACTCAGTTTCCACAGGTTAACTCAGTTCGGAATACAATTCACTGGCTGCCCTACCAGGATGAAATGTATATTTACCGCACCGATTCAAGCTTCAGGATGTTTAATAAAACAACCACCCTTGCTGGTGATCTTAAATTACAGCCGTCCGGTTTAAGCGGAAATGGGCGCATGTATCTAGAAGGCGCTGAGCTTTTATCAAATCATTTCGCATATAAAGCTCAGGAAATAGATGCCGATACAGCTGATTTCTATCTGAAATCATTGCATTCAAAAGGTTATACTGTGCTTACGGATAATATAGATGCACACATTGACTTCAGGATTAGAAAAGGAAGCTTCAAATCCAATGAAGAATATACGCTGGTTTCCTTTCCCGAGAACAAATATGTGAGTTACCTCGATAATTTCCAGTGGGATATGGATCGGAAGATACTTGCCATGGGATCGGTAACATCAGCTCCCCCGGCCACCGAAGTGGCTGATGAAGGCCTTGTTGGACCAAGATACATCAGCATAGATCCGGAACAGGATTCACTCAGTTTTATATCACCCGTGGCATTCTATGACTATGACAGCAACCTAATCAAAGCCACCGAAGTAAAATACATTGATATTGCCGACGCACGCATTTATCCTTTCGAAGGAAAACTGACTGTTCAGCCTGACGCGCGCCTGAGAACACTGTATAAAGCCAATGTTGTTGCCGACAGAACTACAAAGTATTTTGAACTTTTTGATGCCACCCTCAATATTACAGCCAGGAATAAATACCTGGGAAATGCTTATTATAATTACGTGGATGAGCTCGACCGCAAGCAGATCATCTATTTCAGTTCACTCGGGGTCGACAATAACCTGCAAACTATCGGCTCGGGTGACATTGCACCTGAAAACGAGTTTACACTCAGCCCGAATTACAAGTACCAGGGAAAATTCTTTATGGAGGCACAAAACAAATTCCTGACGTTCGACGGAGGAACGGTCATTGAACACAACTGCCCAACAATACCCACCCGATGGATGCACTTCCGGAGCATGATCGACCCGTTGAACATCATGATCCCTGTTGGGGAAGAATTGATTGACATACAAAGAAATAAGATATTCAGTGGCATTTATATGTATTATGATTCCGTGCATGTTTACCCTACCTTTTTGTCGGGACGTAAATACTCAAGCGATAAGGCCGTGGTAACTGCAAACGGGTTTTTGTATTACGACAAAACCAAACAGGAATACCAACTGGCCTCCAGGGAAAAACTTCTCGATTTTAATGAGGCCGGTAATTTACTCACACTTCACAGGGAAAACTGTGATTTATATGGTGAGGGTAAACTGGATTTGGGTGCAAAACTTGGCCAACTAAAGCTTACTACTGTTGGCAATGCAATTCACAAAGGCAATATCAATACTACAGAACTCGATGTGATGCTGGGCCTCGATTTCTTTATTAAGCCTGAAATTATTAATATCATGGCGGCTGAAATTGACAGCATGCCTGAACTTCCTGCAGTTGATCTGAACCGGCCGGTGTACACCAAAGGTATTGTTGACCTGATTGGTAAAGCACGCTATGATGCCATGAAAGCCGAGCTCAGCCTTTTTGGTACGCTGAAAGAGATGCCTGCTGAACTCATGCGCACCATTCTTTTCAACGAGCTCAAATTGAAATGGAATGACGAATCCAATTCCTGGATATCGGTAGGCAAAATAGGTATCGCAAGCATCAACAACACCCAAATCAACAAACGGGTGGATGGTTTTCTGGAACTGCAGATCAAACGAAGCGGCGATGTGCTCGATTTTTACCTGCAGGTAGATCGTCGCACCTGGTATTACTTTGGTTATACACGTGGTGTGCTGCAAATCCATACCTCTAACGGCGAGTTCCTTAACCAGATAATCAAACTGAAACCCAATGAAAGAAGACAAAAAGTAACCAGCGTTGAGTCGTTTATCTATATGGTGTCAACCGATGTGAAAAAGAATACCTTCCTGAAGAGAATGCGGGAAGTTCAGGAAGAAGAGCAGCAGCAGGAGCAGCGGCAGGAGCAATAGCTGCAGAAGCAGCAGGAGCAGCGGTAGGAGCAGGAGTGATGATCTGTGAATTGCCAGCAATAGGCATAGTCGTCAACCTATGGATGCATAATTTGTCGATGACCATTCATTTTCAAAAGATCATATCATTATTATTACAGCTATGGCTGAACGTAGCGATGTCCCCTGCCTACCGGTAGGCAGGCCCGCTGGCCTTGCTCTGCCGAAGCGGCTACGCGAAGGCGCAGCGGGGGTCAGGGGGTGGACCTGTATGAATCATTTTTTATTTTTCTTGTTTAAGTAATGCTATATTCATTTATCCCTATTAGGTATTATTGGCATGCATTATTCCTCCCCCAGCCCCCGCCAGCGGCATAGCCGTCAAGCTAATATCTGTAATGCATTGATATTCTATTACTGGAATGTTCTAGTGAAGGAATATCTTTGTAATAGAGAGATTCTATAGCAAACTTACATTGCCCCATTAGGGGTAAAATCTTTGTAGTAGTTTG
>JAFGOR010000262.1 GCA_016926375.1 Bacteroidales bacterium | reverse complement strand
TATTTTCTCAATAGCCCCTGGCTTCAGCCAGGGGAAAACAATTAGGGCATATACCCCCTCTCTCCCGCTGCATGCAGGGCACTGCCAATGGCACGGCTGTGCATGCAGCGGAATAATATAGTGGGTTATATTTTCCCTGATCCCCGGGCTGAAGCCCGGGGCTATTGATGTTTGTGGCAATGGAAGCCTGGGGATAACAGAGTTGTGGGCAAAAGATGAGGCAGGATGATTGTATTTTTCAATTACCGCAGGCCTGCCTGCCGCCTGCCTGCCGGTAGGCAGGTCTGCCTACTCCGGTTCCCGGCTGGTCCATTTAATCACCTTTTCAATCAGGGTTTCTTTCCGGATGGGCTTGGAAATGTAATCGTTAAAGCCGATTTTTAGCAATTGCTGCCGTTCTGACTCCAGTGCATAAGCTGTTTGTGCAATAAAAGGCACATCCAGCAGTTTGCGGATCTCGAGCATAGCGGTAATGCCGTCCATCTCGGGCATTTTAATATCCATCAAAACCAGGTCAACTGATTTGTGGTTCCGGCAAAAGTCAACAGCCTCCTTGCCGTTAAACGCATGGTGCAGGGTAATGCAGGCGTCGTTCAGGTAAGTTTTGATCAGCTGGTAGTTGTTTTTTTCGTCTTCGGCCACGAGAATGGATATTTCCCTGTTGAAGGTGGCAGAACTTGCTGCTTCGGGGGCTACTACTTCATGATGGTCGAACTGGCAGGGAAGCAGGAGGTGGAATGAAGAGCCTTTACCCAGTGATGATTCGACCCAGATATTGCCATGAAGGAGTTCGGCGAACGATTTGGAAATGGAAAGGCCCAGTCCGGTTCCTCCGTAAGTACGGGCAAAGCTGGTGTCGGCCTGCCGGAATCGATCGAAGATAATTTTGTGATTTTCAGGGGCAATGCCTATTCCCGTATCGGTAACAAAAAATCCGATTTTATCCTTTTTCAGCGTGTATCCGAAGGTAATGGAACCCTCGTGGGTGTATTTGAAAGCATTGTTGAGCAGGTTGGTGAGTATTTGCACCAACTTGGTTTCATCGGTCAGGATGACCAGGTTCCGATCGTTATTATCCCTGGTGACGGTGAAATTGATGTTGTTTTGCTGTGCCTGCGACTTAAATATGGTATACAGGTCATCAATTACACTGTTGATAAGCACTTCGCTGACGGTAATGATTTCCTGACCTGTTTGAATTCTTGAAATGGTAAGGATGTCGTTGACTATTGACAGCAGCTGGTTACTGCTGCTGAGGATGATTGAGGTGTATTCTTTCAGGCTCTCGGGGAAGCCACCGGCATCGTTGAGCAACGAGGAGAACCCGACAATGGCATTAAGCGGGGTTCGGATTTCGTGCGACATGTTTTGCAGGAATGCGTCTTTCAGTTTATCAGATCGTTCCGCTTTGTTACGGGCTTTGATGAGTTCCTGAACCATTCGTTTGCGGGGTGTGATATCTTCCTTGAAAATGATGTAGTGCGTAATTTCGTTTATGTCGTTGATTAGCGGGGAAACCGACACAGACTCCCAGTAAGCCACCCCGTTCTTCTTTTTGCTTTCCATCTCGCCACGCCAGTTAGCCGGCGAGTCAGATTGCAATTTCAATAACCGGAAATATTTCTCAGGCAGTTCTTCCACTATCAGTTTCCAGCTGTTGCTTTCTTTCAGGTCGTCCAGGGTATAACCTGTGTCCTCGGTAAAGCGCTTGTTAACGTATTCAATTTCATGGTTAACATTCATGACCACTATATGAACAGGGCTTTGCTCAATGGCTTTCAGCAGTTTACGCGATTCGAGCTCGGCTTTCAGCACGTTCAGCCGCTCTTCGCGCAGCTGAAGCGCCCCTTTAATAGCCAGGGGAAGCCTTACCAGCCTGTCTTTTACCACGTAATCCCAGGCTCCTGCCTTAATGGTATTTACAGCAGTTTCTTCATCGAGAGCGCCGGTGACAAAGATAAAAGGGACCAGCATTTTCCTTTCGTTCACTATTTTGAGGGCTTCCAGACCGTTAAAGCCCAACAGGCTGTAGTCGCTTAATATGACGTCGGGGCACTGCGAGTCGAGCGCAGCAATAAAGGTATCCTGGTCTTTGGCCCAGGTGATGTTGCATGAATAGTCATCGAGAGCCTTCAGTTGCTCCATGATCAGTTCTGCATCAAAGGGTTGGTCCTCCAGCAGCAGAATGGCAAGTGGGGAGGTCTTCATAGACTCATTGGTGAGGTGTTTACTATGGCCCAGAAGAAGCCGATGCTTTTGATGGCTTTAACAAAATCGGTGAAATCGATGGGTTTGATAACAAATCCGTTCACGCCCAGACTATAACTTTTCAGGATGTCGGATTCCATTTTTGAAGCTGTAAGCATAACTACCGGGAGGCTTTTATATTCACCGGATTCACGAATAATTTTCAATACTTCCACGCCGTCGAGTTTGGGCATTTTAATATCGAGCAGTAAGAAGGCCGGGGCTGATTTTTCGCGATCGGCAAACCTGCCCCTGAAAAACAGGTAATCCAGCACTTCTTCACCGTCGTGAACCACATCAATCTCATTTGCGAGATTGCATTCGCTGAAGGCTGCCAACGTGAGTTCAACATCATTCAAGCTGTCTTCGGCATATAGAATGCGGGGGATTTTGGTCATGGTATTATTTATGTAAAGTTAGATAAAAGGCAGCTCCTTTGTTAATCGTTCCTTCGGCCCTTACCTTGCCGTTATGCCGGGTGATGATCTGTTTCACATTGGCCAAACCAATGCCGGTACCCGAAAAATCCTCACCGGCATGCAGGCGCTGGAACACCCGGAACAACCGGTTGGCATAAAGCGAGTTGAAGCCAACGCCGTTGTCTTTAATAAAAACCTCGGCCAGGTTATCGGGAAGATCGCGTGCGCCAATTTCAATAACGGCAATGGGCTTTTTGGAAGTATATTTGATGGCATTGGCAATCAGGTTTTCAAATACGGTTTTAATCAGGTTGGCATCGCATGGAATGGTGGGCAGCAGGTTGACTTTCCATTCAATCTCACGGTACTGGTGAATAATTTTGAATTGTTCGATTAGTTCATGAACCAGGACATTCAGATTCACCGGTTTCACATCAAGCTCCTTGCGGCCAAGGCGCGAAAAAAGGAGGAGGTCATCAATCATGGCCGACATGCGGTTGGAGGCCATGTAAATCTTTTCGAAATAACCTTTGACTACCTCATCCCGGGTATCCATTTTGTTAATCAACAGGCGGAGGAATCCGTCGATGTGCCGCAGCGGCGACCTCAGATCATGGGAGATGCTGTAGGCAAAGGCTTCCTGATCTTCCATGGCCTGTTTCAGCTGAGCAGTGCGTTCAGCAACCATCTTTTCAAGCTCTATGTTCAGCGTGGTATCCTGAGATTTCTTCATTTGGATACGCATAGAGCGCCTGCCCAAAGCCAACCCTGCAAAGAAAAAAGAGAGGGCTGCAACAACCGGAACAACAACAGAAAATTCCATCGGGGATAGAATCTGATGAAAATATGATCACATTTATATATGTTCTTAAATTACAAAAAAAAAGTATTGATCCGGTTTGCGGGCAGCATATTTATTTCTGATAAACAGCAGATAACCAGAAAAACAGCCGGTAGAAAATTTCCGTAAAAAAAAAGATCAGATCATGCAACCTTTTGGTCCGGAAAGCCATCTTTAGTTTAGCAGCAGTTGGGCAATTTCGTTATGGAAGTCGAGAAAAGGGTATTGCTCCTGAAGCTGGTTGATTAGTTTCAGGGTATTTTGCCTGAAGATTTTATGGTTGGTTGTATCAGTGTGTAATGGCCGGTGGTTCATAGCTTTCAAAACAGCTTCAACGCCGGCCATAATTTTTTTTGTAGCCTTGTCCATCCGGGTATCACAGAATCTTTCCCACACGTAGCGGGTTCCCTGCTCCGAAGGGTGGAGCATGTCGCCGGCGTAAAAACGGTAGTCGCGCAATTCGTCCATAAAAATTTCGTAAGCCGGGAAATAGGATGCCAGGTTGTTGCTTTTCACTATTTCGTGAATGCTGTAATGAAGCACTGATTTGCTGAGCTGGTTGCCCACGGCACCGTTTGACCAGTGTCTTACGGGGCTCAGCGTGAAGATCACCCGGATATCGGGATTCATCGATTTGAGTTGCCTGAGCAATTGGTTGTATTGCTCAATAATTGAGGTTGGTTGCAGAAGAACCTGGTTAAATTGGGAAGATGGCAATTTGTGACAGTTGGCCACAACTTTTCCGGTTTCTTTGTATTGGTATGCCCATGATGTACCGAAGGTAAGCAACAGGTAATGACAATTTTTAAGCCAGGCTGTTGCCTCTGTGGCAGCCTGATTCACCCGGGCCAGGCAGGTTTCGGGGTTGGGATGTGAAAAGGCGGTATAGTGATTCAGGCTGAACCAAAGATCGTGATGATAACGGAGGTCGTTGCGGGTGAAGGTTTTGCCGCTGATCAGCAGGGTCAGATTATCGGCAATTGATGCAGGGTTGAATAGCGTACCAAAGGGGTTGAGCAGCACGGGGAACTGATAGCCGGCCATTATTTTTCCGATGCTGTCGGCAAAACACGATCCCATAAACAAGCACTTCGTCTGGTAGTTTATCTTATCAGCCGATTCGTGAATGGTGACCGGTGTTCTGAATGATTCCATGGTTAAGAACGAACAAAGTTCCGGTTGTTAAGCCAGTTGAGCAGGTAATTGAAAACCTCGGCTTCATTGGGTTCATTATGGATTTCGTGGTATCCTGCGGGCCATTCCTTAAAGGTGGTATTGCGGCCGGCATTGCGGACAAAACCGGCTGTTTGTTTGAATGAGGTGATGGGGTCGGCGTTGCCGTGCATCACCAGCAGCGGAAGGTTGATCTTATAGATGCTTTGAGAGGCCTTTATGCCGTAATGTTCGATTTCGAAGAACAGCCGGGGTAAAATGGAATGATGCACCAGCGGATCGCTGTTGTATTGGCTGACAACTTGCCTGTTGTGCGACAGACCTTCGGGATCGAGTGTGCTTTTTACCCGAAGGCCGGGCAGAGTGTACCTGACCATTGATGCCATGAGTTGTTGAAAAAGAGGGGGCTTGCGGGTAAGGGTAAACCAGGGTGAAGAGATTATAGCAGCTTTGGGAAGCGGGTTTTCGCTGATGAGGAAATTGGCAACCAGGTTGCCGCCCAGGCTGTGACCATATAATACAGAACTGCAATCCGGGAAAAGGGCCTGGGAGTTTTCGCATAAGGTGTGGATATCTTGCAGGTAAAGAGAAAAATGCCGGGCATATCCTCTCCGGCCTTCCGACCGGCCATGGCCGCGCAGGTCGATTGCTGCAACTGCATATCCGGCATTGCACAAGCGCTCTGCCCAGCCGGTGAACCTGGTGCTGTGGTCCATAAAACCATGAACGTAGTTGATCAGGGCATGGGGTTGTTTATCGGGCATCCAGCATTGACCAAAGAGCGTGGTTCCGTCTTTACTTTTCCAGCTATATTCCTGATGAACCATGATGTAAACCGGGGGTCACGATTTGTGGATGTATGATTTGATGTGCCTTTCTATTTTTTCGTCGTACATATCATCAACAGTGATCATGATGGCAGTTTCCTCCACGTCGCCAAAAGAATAATTCATGGCGGTTCCAAAAACTTTCATGGTGGGGGAGAGGTTCATATAAGCGTTAATCAGCGGCGGAATGTTTTCGCCTCTTGCCCTGACGTTCTGTGAAAGCAATTTATAATCTTCACGGTATGACGATCCGCAGAGGATGCTGTCGAGCACCTTTTGATCGGTGGTAATCTGAAGCGGTTCGAAGGGCTTCATCAAATTTTCCTTATCGCCGAAATACTTGTTCAGAAAATGCAGGATCAGATCGCGTGCTTCACGATGGTATGTGGTGTACATGGTAACCTTTCCGAAGAAATACTTGATGTGAGGATGTTGCATCCACACAGCTCCCAAGCCGTCCCAGAGGTTGTCCATGGCATAAATGCCTTTTCCCTGGCGGCTGGTTGACTGATAAGCCGGCTGAACAAAAGACCGCCCGAGCTCAATCATGTGCGGCATGTATTGTTCCCTGAAAACCTTGGAAAACCGGAATAACCTGGCCGTTGCCAGATTGCAGTTGCCATCGGGGTCGGTAGCGGCTTCAGAACATATAAAGTACCGGTAGCCACCCAAAATTTCTTTGTCCTGCGGATCCCATACAATAATTTGTTTGTAGGCATTGGGCATGGTATCGTAAATGTCGATATCCAGTTCCTTACCGGTACCACCTCCGGCTACACGAAAAGAAATTTCCCGGAGTCGTCCTATCTCCCTCAGGATGTTGGGAGAATCGAGGCTGGTAACAACATAAAGCAGGTTGCCACCATTGTTCGTTTTTCGCAACAGCTTTTCTTCGGTCAGCTCTTTCTCGATCAGTTCCCGGTCAACCGGTGGTATTATTGGTTTCATGAAGAATGGTTATAAATTACGTTATGTTTCAGGCATTAATCATGGCAGCATAGGCGCTGGCATCCATGAGTTCATTAACCTGTGAAGGATCACCTATTTCAATTTTGATCAGCCAGCCGGCACCGTAAGGATCTTTGTTGATCGTATCGGGCTTGTCGTTCACACTGGTGTTCACCTCAACTATTTTACCTGTTACGGGCATAAACAGGTCAGAAACGGTTTTGACCGCTTCAATGGAGCCAAAAGTACTTCCTTTTTCGAGGTGGTTTCCGAGGGTTTCAATTTCAACAAAAACAATGTCTCCCAGTTCTCCCTGGGCGAAATCGGTAATGCCAACAACTCCTGTGTTGCCGGTTACTTTGATCCACTCGTGATCAGATGTGTAGCGCAAATCGGTTGGGATGTTCATTGTATGTTGTTTTTTGGTTAATTATTTAAGATCAGCTGTGAGCTATGAGCTAAGAGCTGTGAGC
>JAFGOR010000261.1 GCA_016926375.1 Bacteroidales bacterium | reverse complement strand
CCTGAAACCAACCGGGCCTTATACTTCTATCGTGGTGCTGCCATAAAAATAGCGGGAATTACCATCAACAATTACCATTCTGTGGAATTGCTGGCCGACCAGCCTGTGATCCTGGAAAATGAAAACTATGAAGAAGCTTTTCTGTTATTGTTGCAGGGACGCCCGATTGATGAACCGGTAGTGCAACACGGCCCTTTTGTAATGAATACACCCGCTGAAATTCACCAGGCGTTTGCTGACTACCGGAAAACCCAGTTTGGCGGCTGGCCCTGGGAACGGTACGACAATGTTCATTCCCGTGATAAGGAACGATTTGCCCGCTATAGCGATGGAAGGACAGAGAATCCGTGATCATTTAGGTTGTTGGTAATTGTCAAGAGCAATTAGGCAAGATACGATCCGGATTGGAACCGGTTGTCGGGATCAACTGATACTTCTTCAGCCATTAGTGTGCATTCAAAACTTAAATAAGGGCGCAACATTTATGCCATCAACTATTTTGATGATTCAGGAACCCCTAGCTCAGCCCAGACATCTGATGCGGTCATATTTATACATTCTCCTGCCTGTTTTATTAGAATCAGATTTCCTAACTTAGTTTGGATTTCCTAAACCAAACAAAAACCTGATATGAAAACAAATGCATTAAACCGAAGAGATTTTATAGCAAAGTCTTCCATAGGCCTTGTTGGAACAGGTGTAGGACTCATGAACAGCGGTTTTATAGGTGAAAAACACCATTCTCTGAACATTGCGGAACAAAATAAGATTAAAGAATACAGGGTACTTGGACGTACCGGATTCAGGGTATCGGATATCGGCTGTGGTACAATGGGCATTTCCAATGAAAATGTACTGAGGCAGATAATAGCCTCAGGAGTCAATTTTCTTGATACTGCCGAGGCTTATGCCAATGGGAATAATGAGTTGATGGTTGGTAGAGCCATTAAAGATATACCGAGAAAAAACGTCTTCATCAATACAAAGATATATGTCGGACCGAATGATACTGTAGAAAGCTTGAAGTTAAGGGTACAAAAGTGCCTTGAACGACTTCAAACCAATTACATTGACGGAATCATGATCTGGAGTGCAAGTTCAGTAGAAACCATCAGGAACGAAATTTTTCACGAGGCTTTCAAACAATTGAAAAGTGAAGGACGTGTGAAATACTGCGGTGTCACTTGTCATGGTACTGCATGGATTGAGGAACCTCGCGAGAATATGGAACAAATCATCGGAGCTGCTGCTGAAGACGGGCGATTTGATATGGTAATGTTCGTCTATAATTATATTCAGCAAGAAATGGGAGAGCATATCCTTGCTGTTTGTGCAAAAAAGAATATTGGCACTACACTTATGAAAACTGACCCTTTTGGAGGAGCTTATCTCTTTATCATTGACAGGGTAAAGAACCTGCAGAAGGAGAATCAACCTTTATCTGATGATATCAAAAAGATTTATGACAAGATCATGGAGAATCAATTGAAAGCGGAAGCCTATCTTCAGCAGAACAATCTTTCTGATGTGAACATCAGAAGGGAGGCTGCCATTGGTTTTGCATTGAATAACCCATCTGCTCACAGTGCGCTTATCACCTTCAAAACCTTTGAAGATATTGACAACTATATCAGGTTATCAGGGGTCCGGTTAACAGCTAAAACTTTGTCGCTCATAGAAGTATTAAAGGAAACATATGGCCACTTATACTGCCGTCATGCCTGTGGATTGTGTGAGAGCAGTTGTCCAAGTCAGGTTCAGGTAAATCGTATTATGCGCTATAATCACTATTTCATGGCACAGGGCCGCGAGAAGTATGCCATTCAGAAATACCATGAAATAAGTGGTTTAAAAGCTGAAAACTGCCTTGATTGTGAGGGTTACTGCGAAAAGTCGTGCCCTTTCGGAGTCCCGGTACATTTGCTTTTGGCGGTAGCTCACCAGAACATGAGCCTTGGTGAAGCTTAATTTCTGCATGGTCCAGTTCAGGTATCTGATTATAGGAAACTTTCCTTTCACCAATAATTGGCATGGATAACAAACTTTCGAATAGCGACCTGGTTGTTATCTGCTATTCTGATGATATAGGAGCCCTGGTTTAACCGGGAAACATCCAGAGATATCAGCTTCCCGTCCGACTGTTGGTGCAGCAGCTGTTGCCCGTAAATGTTGTAAATGGCTATGTCAATTGTTGTTTCACCGGCACGCGTGATGTTCAGCCTGCCCTGATCAACCGGTACCGGATAAATAGCTATTTCATTCTCACCTTCAGCCTCTTTTATTGCCGTTGCCTGGACGTAGATGGTAACTGTTGTGGTTCCTTTCACACCCGACCCGTCTTTGGAATCTGCGGTTATGGTTACCACCCCCTCCTTTTTGGCAGTTAACAAGCCCTGTGCGTTTATTTCAGCAAGGCTCGTATCGCTGACATTCCAGGTTAAGGCTTTTATGGCTGCATTCAATGGTAAGATGTCAGCCTGCATTTGCAAAGTGTTACCGATGGTTACACTGTCCGTTTCGTTTTCACCCGACAGGTTAATGCCACTTATGAAAACAAACGGAGATGTTTCAAAAACCTGCGCCGTATCCAGGTTGGTAATGGTGATGTTGTCGAAAAACAAGGTTTTTCCAACCAGCGAGCCCTGTTCGGCTACGATCTCAAATTTATCTACCGCGGACCAGTCGAAAGCTCCAACCGGTGGGTACCAGGTGCCGTTGTCATAGGAGCCCTGGTCGATGAAGTTGCTGAGCGGTATGAATACGTTGTGCCACTCTCCGTCCCAGGGGGCCAACGATTCTGTTAAAGTATAATTCATCCGCCAGGGGTGATCATCCGCACCTGTTTTGGTGTCGGTGAAGCGAACATCCACCTTTGTCCCGGGATTGTTGCCCCGCACCAGGAAACTGAGCGCATAATTTTCAGAAACCAGGGTTGACAAATCGCGGTCAGGTGCCAGGTTGAATCCGACTGTTCCGTATTGGCCCGATCCTGTCCAGTAAAGACAATAATCCCCGTTATTGGGCATCCGGCTAAAGTAAAAATTGATGCTTCCGCCATTGGCATAGCTCGATTCGGTGATTCGTTCCCCGATAAAATCGTCATAAATGACAAAGCCTGCCGTGTCGGGCTTCATTTCAAATTCTTCCTGAACCGGCACATTTAGTCCCAGTGCCCTTACCAGCGAAGTATCCAGGTCGTAATCGAACATTTCGGCGGAACCTTTTTCAAACAACCCAAAACTGCCCTGGTAATCCCAGGTGGTCCAGGCAATGCCCTTTTCTTCGAGATACTTGCGGACCTCGCCATACCAGTAAACCCTTTCCGCATTTTTGCTGTACAGGTTATAAACTCCGAACTCGCCGCAATAAGCTGTTACCTGGCGGTTTGTTTTAAATGCTGCTGCAATATCAATCAGTTGTTTGACTTTTGCCACAGTACCATCGGTTGGATAATTGTTGTAGGCATTTTCCAGCCAGGTGCCTTTCAGGACATCCGGCAGTGTCTGAATGCTGTCGGCATTATACGGGAAAGGCACTTTGTTCAGTGGTTCCAATGAAGGAACAGGCCAGCTGGCTCCCTGGTGGGTGAAAAGAAAAGGATCATAGAAATGAAAGGTATAGATGAGCTTGCTGTCGGTATAAACCGGAAGCAGGCTTAAATCGTTATAGGTATTATATGCCGAAGCGCCCACGATTATGGTGTGGGTAGTGTCCACGCTCCGGATGGTGTTGATGGCTGTTTGCTGAATCGGGTTCCAGGTCTGGGTGGTTATGCCGTTGGGCTCATTCATTATTTCGTAAAGGATGTAAGTTGAACGGCTTTTGTAATGTTCTGCCATCTGCAGCCAAACCTTCGAAAGTACCGTTTCGAGTTCCGGATTCCTGCTGGCAACATCGTCGGTTGAATGGTTGTCGATGATCAGGTACATATTCAGTTCTTCCGCCCAGTCGACGGCCTGGTCCAGGAAATTATAAAACAGGGTATCCACTGTATAATCAGGCTCGCCGCTGGTCATGTAAAACAAATTGATGGGCAGCCGGATGACATCACATCCCAGGCTTTTGATGTTTTCAAAGTCGCTTTTGGTATATTTCCTGAATTGAATTTGTTGCGGGGCACCGGTTTGAAACCAACCGGTCAGATTAACTCCGCGGCTAAAAGGAGCCTGGGCTTGCAATGACAGTCCGGACAGACTCAGCAGTAATGCAGCAGCAATCAGAATAGTTTTCATGACAATCCATGTATTATTTATGCAAATATGACCAATTCAGATTGATGAAAAGACGGTTAAAATCATATTTTGTTCAAAGAGCGTGTTCACGCAGTTAATCAGTTAATTCCCAAAGGAAAATTAAAAGAGTTATCTGGCAGGATCAATTTCAATTTGGTATTTAGCCAATAGCCCCGGGAGCCCGTAAACAGAGAATTTCGCTTTTTTGATCCGGTTCATTTCAGGGTTAAAGGAATAATTGAAAGCAGTTCGAAAATCTGCTTTTTCCAACAATGTGTTTTCAAAAATGGTTCTGGTCAGGTCGCATTCATCAAACAGCGATTCAGTAAGATCACATTCGGAAAAATCGACTTCATGAAGTTGCGACTTTTTAAAAGTGGTCTTTTTGATTTTGGTTTTGTAAAATGAGGAATGATTGAGGGTGCAGTTTTCAAAACTAACTGTAAGGCCAAATTCATTGCAGGTATCGAAATTCAGCCCCAGCATTTTGCAGTCTTTGAACTGAATATCGCGAAATACGGTATCTACCAGCTTAGCCAGGCTGAGATTGCAACCTGAAAATTCGCAATCGGTGAACCTGAAATCAGACAGATTGCCGTTTGAAAAATCGCAGTTGAGAAAGCGGCAGTTTTCGTATTCGCCTTTGGTGAAACTCTTGTCGCTTAGGTTGACTTTTTCAAATGTTTTGTCATCTGTGTATTTGTTTTCCATATTGTGCATTGTAATTCAGGAGGTAAGGTGTTTTGAACAAATATAAACTGATGAGTAATTATCAGGTTACTAATGAGATCAAATTTATAATTATTTCGTTTATATTCTTAACGGGTTGCTGCAATTGCTAAAAATGCAAATTGCTTTTCACTATCAAGAAACGTTCATCGCATCTTTACACGGAACCCGCAGGGTGATGGTCATTGAATAACCATCGGGCAAAACCTGACCCTTGTATCCGATTTGCTGTCAGTTGCTTCAATGGCAGGAATACGCTATAACTATTCTTTATTAAACAAATCTTTTGCTACTTTTGAACATCAAATTTTGCGAGATTGACTTTACCTGCCGGAAAATACAGTGCCGATGAACTGGCATTCTTCAAACGTATTTTTGATAACTTCTATGACGGGGTGCGCAATTACATTTATTATAAAACTTCAGATATTGACCTGGCAGAAGATATTGTGCAGGATGTGTTCTTAAAGGTATGGGATAAACGCCATGAGGTTGAAGAAGATACGGTGAAATCGCTGCTTTTTGTTATGGCAGGTAATATGATTAAGAATTACTACAAGCACCGCCAGGTGACCTTTCATTTTGCCAATTCCACCAACAGGGATGAACATGCCGAAGCTGCCGACTTTGATATCGAACAGAAGGAATTTGAGATAAAATTACAACAGGTACTGTCATCAATGCCCGAAAACTCAAGGGTGGTTTTCTTAATGAACCGGATGG
>JAFGOR010000004.1 GCA_016926375.1 Bacteroidales bacterium | reverse complement strand
CAGGCAGGTTGGCTTTTCTTGCTTCCTTCTTTGTGCCAAGACAAAGAAGGAAGTAGGGATTCGGGGCGAAGCTCCCGGATGAATGCTGGTATTAGATATGATTCCGTATTTTTAGTTATTTATCAGTGCTTATTCACCGACCCGGCACTGGAGGTGTTGATTTCCCTGATCCGGGGTTCTCCTTTATAGCTGATATTTCCGGCACTGCTGCAACGGAAGCTTGCTTCTTCGGTTACATAAACCCGGGCACTTCCGGCACTCGATACCGAAATATTTCCCTCTTTCACTTCGAGGTCATATGCATCCAGGTCTCCTGCGCTGCTCAGATCGGCATTCAGCTTGTTGGCCCTGCCCTTTAAATTAACATCACCTGCACTGGAAATGGAAAGCTTGATTTCATTGGCTTCAACCTCAAAGTCCAGATCTCCGGCACTGCTCATATCAATATCCAGGTTGTCAGTCTTAAACTTACTGAGGCCGGTAACATCTCCGGCGCTTGAAATATCAATTTTATCAATGGTTTTCACAGTAATATTTACTTTTTTTGTTTTGGCAAGCCTGATCACCTTTTCAGTATATATGTGCAGCACCGAACCTTCCACCTCAGTTCGGATCCACTCCTGAAGATTTTCATCAGCCTCTACTTCAACACTTTGAACTTCTCCCTGGGTAAGAAATACATCAATGCCACTGCCAACTTTAATACCGGTGAATTCAGAAACATCACGTTGCTGAGTCACTACTTTTCCATCTCCTCTGACGGAGTCCTGAACGTTTACAACACATCCTGATGAAAGCACCAACACCAGGGCAAGTACAAATAATGATCGAATGGTTTTCATGATAATGGTTTTATAGATAAATACGTTTGAATTTTTATTGTGCTGCATGAGCTTGTTCCAGAAAAAAACAGCAGCGCAAATTTTTCATAAAAGTGTCCTTTTCACGGGCAACACAAAATGAAAAACTGAACCTTTCTTCACTTCACTCTCAACCCAAATTCTGCCGCCCAGCAGGTTGACCATTTCCCTGCAAACGGCAAGGCCTAATCCTACTCCTCCGAATTGCCGCGTGTTGGATTCATCACCCTGGCGAAAGGTATCAAAAATAAACTCCAGTTTTCCTTTCTCAATACCAATGCCGGTGTCCTTCACATAAAAATGCCAGGAATCAGGTGGTTCACCCATGCATCCAGCAACAATCCTGCCACCATAAGTAAATTTAAAAGCATTGTTGAACAGATTTTTTAGAATGTGAACCAGTTTTTCCCTGTCGGTTTTGATTAGGTCATTGTTGACCGGCACTTTTGATATGTCAAGTTCAAAAGTAATGTATTGTTTAATCTTTTGCTCCTCCTGTTTTTGATAATACGCATACAGTTCCTGCATCAATCCGGTGACAGAAAACTCAGTAAGGGAAATTGATGATTTGCCTGACATCAACTGTGAAATTTCAAGCATTTCCCTGATGATATCAAGTAATTGATTGCTGCTGATCATGATGATATCCATAAAAGTCATCAGCTGCTCATCATGACTGTAGTTTTTTGTGATCATCTGCGCAAAGCCCATGATGGCATTAAGAGGTGTTCTGATTTCATGGGATATATTGGAAAGAAAAGCTGATTTAATCTGACCGTATTCTTCAGCTTTTTTCATGGCCACCAGAAGTTTTTCCTCCGCTATTTTTCTTTCGGTTATGTCGTAGGTAATCCCGATAACTTTATACAAATTGCTGTTCTCATCAAACGCAGGAACAAAAAAATAGGCCACATAGCGGGGCAGGTCTTTGTAAGGAATAATACATTCGATAATCTGAAGCTCTTTTGATTCAAATGCCTTTTTTAGCGCGTGCAGGTAATGTTGTGTAATTTCTTCGGGAAAAACATCTTCTTCTCTCCTTCCAACCGTCTGATCAAGAGTACAATCAGCCAACATCAGTCCGTACTCATTGATATATTCAATTCTTCCATGGGCATCGTAAATGGTAAAAGTAGAAGGAAGATTGTTGACAGCTGTACGGAGTAACAGTTCCATCCGGGCCACTTCCTGACTGGCAATCCTGGCTTCTCCTTTGGCTTTGGCCCTGATAAGAGCTCCCTTAACGGCATGAGGAAGCCTTTTAATATGCTCTTTTATCACGTAATCATCTGCTCCGATTCTCATACATTCCGCGGCCGCTTCCTCATTGGTTGAAGCGGTTAACATGATAAAGGGTACGTCAGGGCACATTTTCAATTTGACAGCCAAAGCCTCCATTCCGTTATAACCTGGCATGACATGTTCGGACAGGATGATATCCGGTTTAAATTGCCCGATTGCACTAATGAAATCCTTTTCATTGGCCACACACTTGCCCACAATAACAAGACCGGCTTTCCGAATTTCATTTATAGCCAGATCATAATCAGTAACCGAGTTATCAACAAAAAGGATATTGATGATATCTGACATAACATAATATTTGGCCAAAACTCTAAGTTACGATTCTTTAGCGAATTAACAAGCAATGCATTCACCCATTAAGCAGTAACCTGATGCCATGAAATTTCGATGAAACCAAAAATTACAACATGGTAACCGGTTACTGATAATTTCCACCGGGTACAGAAAGATTTCAATTTTTTTTCATAATATTATCCATATATTTTTAAAAATGGTGGTATGCGAACTAAGTCTAAAATGATCATCGGGGCAATTCTGGCCTTAATTTTTCTTGCTGCAATTATTACCTGGGTATCGCGAAAATCAATTTCGGAAAAAATAGTAAATGAAGGAATGACCCTGCTGGAGAAGGGACAGTATGACGAAGCCCTAAAAAGCTTCAATAAGGCATACAAATGGAATGGCAAATCGGCACAAGCATTGTTGGGTATGGCCAGGTCGGAATACCATCTTTCGGGCTTTCAACAGGCTTTGGAACATGTTGGTTCTGCTTTGGGTATTGATAGTACTTTAACAGATGCCTGGTATTACCAGGGCTTGCTTCATATTAAAACTGAAAAAAAAGAAGATGCCCTTGCTGATTTCAGCCATGTCATCTCCCTGGATTCACTCTATGCCCGGGCATACTACCAAAGAGGCATTGTCAGGGCAGGCATGCTGGATTACCTGGGTTCGGTTGCCGATTATAAAAAAGCAATGGCACTGGATAAGGATAATATTGAAACCTATTTAAAAAGTATAGAAGCCAAATCGGCCCTGGAAGATTTCAAAGGTGCCATTGCCGATTACGATAAGCTTTTAAGTATTGATTTGAACAATGAAGAGGCCTACATCAACCGTGGCCAGCTAAAAATGAACATCAGCGATCTGAACGGAGCCCTGGCTGACTTCAACAGTGCGATCAGTATAAATCCGGCAAATGCGGATGCCATTTTTTTCAGAGGCAGCACCTATGCTAGAAAAGGCGAATATCAGCTGGCCATTGCTGATTTCAAGCAGTCGGTTACGAAGAAACATAAAGTTGGTAAAGCTTTGTACAACAAAGCCCTGGCAAATATCAACCTGCAAAAATTCAATGATGCCCGGGGTGATCTTAAAGAATTGGTAAAAATTGAACCCGAAAATGCCGATGCCTACCTGAATCTGGGTGTTATCAGTTCCATGACCAATGATTTTAAGGGTTCCATTCCTTATTTCGACAAGGTCATCAGTCTCCGGCCCGACTATGCCGATGCATACATGAACAGGGCGGTATCTAAAGGCAATCTGCTTCAATATGCCGAATCAATTCCCGACTACAACAAAGCCATTGAATTGGGTGTAAAGAGGCCGGAAGTTTATTACGGGCGAGCCGTTTCGGAAATAAACCTGAATCAATTGGACCAGGCATGTGAGGATTTGCACAAAGCCAAAGAACTTGGCTACCAACCGGCTGATATTCTGATAACCCGTCACTGCAAGAACAAATAGAGAGAATTACATTATTGAACTGATTTAAGAAAATCTTACGAGCATGTATAAAAAGTTAATTCAAAATATACTGTGGCTTATCTGTTTCACAATGACAGGTAGTTCAGCCATGCAAGCCGCTGATTCTTTGAAAATAATCCAAATCAGCAGACATTGGGTGGACAGCGCCAACAAGTCGGTTAAAAAGACGGTCACCGAACAACAATTTTTCACTAAAGATGATACACTTTTCCGCAAAATATTCTATAGTGAAAAAACCGGTCAGATAACCGGTTATATGCGCTGTTATTATAAAAACGGCAGGTTGTTCACCAAGGAAACCTTCAGTTCAAAAGACACCCTTGAGTTTATTATGAAACATGAATACAGTCCGGCCGGTGACCTCATCGTTTTAACCAAGCTGGTTCCTGAACAGGGTAATCTGTTTGAAAAGGAAAAGACACTGAAGACCTATGATCCAGACCATAAACTGATTGCAGAGAAAAAAACATTCGAAAAAAAGACCGGCACCATCACAAGCTTCACATATAACACTGCTGGTCTTTTAGTTACCGAATCCAAGAAATACAAAAAAGCAGCGAAGTCGCCCTTTAAATTGGAAAGCAAGACCTATTCTTATTCTCCTGATAATCTTGTGTCACAAGTTAATTATGCTGCAAAGGATAACTCCGGCCGGTTGATCCAATATACCGAAGATTACAGTTATAACGCCGAGGGTGAGCTTTCAGGAATCAGGTACTCCGGCAAAGATAAACCACCAATTGCTGAAAAAGTATATAAATATTACTATAACGGAAAGCTTAGGGTAATTGAAGATCATGATGCTGCAGGAAAAATCATCTACCTGTTGCACTACGAATATAAAGAACACTTTATGAATCGGGGCACCGAGGATAGCTATTATGAAAATTTTTGAAACCCGTGAAATCCGGGAAATTGATCAATATACCATTCACCACGAGCCGGTTTCATCTGTTGACCTGATGGAGAGAGCAGCCCGGGGCTGCACTTCATGGATTACAGAGAACCTACCCGCAGAAAAGCATTTGGTTGTGTTCACCGGTCCGGGCAACAACGGTGGCGACGGACGGGCCATGGCCAGGCAATTGGCCAACCAGGAAGGATATGCAATCAGGCTTTTTCACTTAAATACGGGAACAGGCATCTCTCATGATGCAGAAATCAACCACCGCAGACTCGCCGATCAGACTCTGGTTCAAATAAACGAAATGGATAACGAGGGCGATTTTCCGCTTCTTTCCGAGGGGGAGGTTGTCATTGATGCACTTTTCGGGTCGGGGTTGTCAAGGCCGCTGACGGGACTCGCTGCTTCACTTGTAAAACATATCAACACCTCCGGTTGCAAAATCATTTCCATTGACATACCCAGCGGGCTCATGGGAGAAGATAACACAGGAAATGATCCACAATGTATTGTTAAAGCCACTGTTACACTTACTTTTCAGTTCCCCAAAAGGGCGTTCTTCTATTCCGAAAATGAACAATATACGGGAAATTGGGTGGTTATTCCCATTGGGCTGCATCAGGGTATCATTGACGAAAAAAAAACCGATTTCTTTTATATCACCCCGGAAGACGTGGTGACCAGGTTGCGGAAACGCAAAACATTCTCGCATAAAGGCACATACGGTCATGCACTTCTGATTAGCGGTCAATATGGGATGATGGGGGCAGCTATTCTGGCAGCCCGATCATGCCTGCGTAGCGGAGTTGGATTGCTTACCACCCATGTGCCCGAGCTGGGTTATCAGGTTATGCAACCGGCCGTTCCCGAGTCGATTTTCAGCATTGATCGTTCCGGGGAACGAATAAGTACCTGTCCTCCACTTGACAAATATTCAGCTGTTGGCGCCGGACCGGGGATTGGAACCGAAGCTGAAACAACCTCCGCAATTGAAGCACTTTTAAAAAAATCAGGAAAGCCTTTGGTTCTTGATGCAGACGCGCTCAACATACTGGCACTTAAGCCCCATCTCCTGAGCGCTGTTCCTGAAAACACCATCCTGACACCGCACCCCGGAGAATTCGACAGACTTGCAGGAAAATCAGCAAATGGTTACATGAGAAACACACTACAAATTGAGTTCTCCAAAAAATACAGGATCATCATCTTGCTCAAAGGTGCTTATACTTCCATTACCCTGCCCGATGGCACATGCTTTTTCAACAGTACCGGAAATCCGGGTATGGCTACAGCAGGATGTGGTGATGTACTAACCGGCATGATTTTATCGTTATTAGCGCAGGGATATGCTCCAGATGAAGCAGCCACAACAGGAGCTTATGTGCATGGGCTGGCAGGTGACCTGTCGGCAGCCGCACACGGAGAACAAGCCCTCATTGCTTCAGATGTAGTTGACCAAATTGGAAATGCTTTTAAAATTATTGGAAGTCATGATCATACTTCTTAAAAAAAATACCAAGTATTTATTTTGCTTGTTGCTCACTGCTGCATGCGCTTCTACAGGTAATATCACTGTTAATAATTTAAATGATACAGGTTCACCGCAACCTGGCTCATTTATTTATTCGTTGCCACTTACTGTGTTTGATGTTTCCTTAACGGCAGAAGAAATAAGCATCATACCGGGACCTTATGCCAGGTTTGCAGAAAAATACCTTGGAATTCAGCATGCACCGCAAAAACCTGAAAAATTATGGAGTATAAAAAACATCACGCTGAAAAATCACACCGAGGCTGATCCCGACTTCATCTACTCGCTTCAGGGCGTTGGCAATACAGGTGAATACCCCGACCTGAACCGGCTGTTGGAAAACAGGTTAATACTCACTCCTGCTTCATTTTCAGCAGAAATGGTTAACCAGTATGCATGTCCGCCCAAAACAGGAGAAATACTCTACACAGACCTTTCTGTTAAAAGAAATTTTGAAGCTGAAAAAGATGTTGAAGTGAGTTTGGTGATGCCTGATACACTTTACGTATCCAAACCTTCATCACGAAATGCACTTAAAGAAAAAACCATTGAGCAAAAGGCAGAAGAAGCCGCAAACTTCATTATCAAGCTGAAAAAGCGACGCTTTAAACTGGTGGCGGGACAATATGATTACATGCCCGAAGGCGAGGCCATGAGCGCAGCATTGAATGAACTTGCCCGAATTGAAGAAGAATATTTGTCTTTGTTTGTTGGTAAAAGAATCAGAGCAGAGATCCGCCAGGATTTTCATTATGTACCGGCAGGTGGCAAAGAAGCTGAAAGGGCAGTAGTTTGCAGATTTTCTCCTGATTCCGGATTCCTGGATTCAAGAGAATCAACCGGTCTGCCTGTCATTCTGGAAATGAATGCTTCCAACAAAGTCAGGGGTTTGAGCCGGTTTAAAATTCCATTAAAGCCTCCCCAGAATGTAATTTATTACAGAATTGCCGATCAGGTTGCTGTCAAACTCACTGCCGGCGAACAGGTGTGGGCAGTTGCAATTCTTCCCGTATTCCAATGGGGTGCCATGGTTCCGGTATATCTTCAGAAATGAAAAATATTAAAATGGTTCCCAACCCCACCCAGGCTTACTGAACAGGAGAAACGTAAACCAACTGGAAGTCCTCCCACTTTGTAGTCTTATAGGCATTGCCACCTATAAATTTAACGATCACGTCAAAGGGTTTTGCCTCAACATATCCCTGCAAAGGTTGAATCATATTGGTCTTCTCATCGAGAAAAACTACCGAAGGATAACCCAGCTGACCATTCAACAACTGATACGCCAGTTGATGATACCCCCTGGTGCCACTGGCTACATATTTGTATATTTTGCCATTCAGGGAAACATCGGCTTTTTGTTCCGCGTTGAATTTCACCGGATAGAAATTCTTGTTCAGGTACTCGGCTATGACCTCGTTGCTGAATGTTTTCTTGTCCATTACCTTGCACCATCCACACCAATCGGTATACACATCGACCATTATTTTGCGGGGCTCCTTTTTTGTAAGCTCAAAAGCCTCTTCAATGGTATACCATTTCACGGTTGCTTGTGAAAAAGCAGGAATGGCAAAACCTAAAACAATAAATAGTATGGTGATTCTTTTCATAAGTTACACAGTCAGTTTTTAACTACAATAATAACGCCAAAATTAAGAATTTGTTCCGGTTTTTTTTATTGGGAATACCTGTGATGTGTTAACTTATTAGGCGTTTTTGTATATCATTGATATTAAATCAATACTGTCCGGGTAAAATTTATTATATCTTTTGAATGTCTGGTCTTATTACGTCCTTACGGGACTTTAAAAGCTAAACGGGT